>NZ_JBEOXR010000009.1:0-212847 GCF_040296665.1 Streptomyces sp. NPDC002057 | reverse complement strand
GCTGGATCCGCTGTTCCCGGTGGAGCGGTTGAACGGTGTGCTGGGTCAGGTGGCGCCGGCGGCGCTCATCACCCAGACGCACCTTCCGAGGCTGAGTACGGACGCGGTCGTCGTCGATCTGACGGCCGAGATCGCCGAGGTCAGCGGGTTGTCGGGCGCGGCCGTGGACACGTCCGGATCTCCGGAGTCGGTGGCGTGTGTGATGTTCACGTCGGGTTCGACGGGTCTGCCGAAGGGTGTGATGGCTTCGCACCGGGCGCTGGCGGCGACGTTCGTGGGTCCGGACTATCTGGCCTTCGGTCCGCAGCAGACGTTCCTGCAGTGCTCGCCGGTGTCATGGGACGCGTTCGCCCTTGAGGTGTTCGGCCCGCTGCTGCACGGCGGCGTGTGTGTCCTGCAGCCCGGTCAGCACACCGACCCGCATCTCATCTCCGAGCTGGTCGAGCAGCACCAGGTGACCACGCTCCAGATGTCCGCGAGCCTCTTCAACCACATGCTCGACGAGCACCCGCAGACCTTCTCCCACCTCAAGGAGGCGATGACCGCCGGCGAAGCGGCGTCCCCGGCCCACACGGCCCGGGCGCTGGTCCGGCACCCCCGGCTGCACCTCCTCAACGGTTATGGTCCGGCGGAGAGCATGGGTTTCACGACGGCGTTCGTGATCGAGCCGGGTGCGGCGGCCGGTGCGGTGAGCATCCCGGTCGGCGGTCCGCTGGCCGGCAAGCACGCCTACGTCCTGGACGCGAGCCTGGAGCTGGTGCCTCCGGGTGTGCCGGGGGAGCTGTATGTCGCCGGGCATGGTCTGGCGCACGGCTACATCGGTCAGCAGGCGTTGACGGCGGACCGGTTCGTGGCGGACCCGCACGGTCCCGCAGGTTCGCGGATGTACCGCACGGGCGACCTGGCCCGGTGGAACAAGCAGGGCGCCCTTGAGTACCTCGGGCGGGGTGACGAGCAGATCAAGCTGCGCGGGTTCCGCATCGAGCCCGGTGAGATCGAGGCGGCGGTCCTCGCCCACCCGGCCGTCATCCAGGCCGCCGCGGTGGTACGGGAGGACCGGCCCGGCGACAAGCGGCTGGTCGCCTACGCGGTCGGTGCGGTGACGCCCGAGGACCTGCGGCGGCACGTCACCGCACGCCTGCCCGAACACCTCGTGCCCTCCGCGTTCGTCGTCCTCGACGAGCTCCCCCGTACGGTCAACGGCAAGCTCGACCGTCGTGCCCTGCCCGCCCCCGACGACAGCACCCGTTCCGAAGGCGGACGCGCCCCGCGCAACCCCGCCGAGGAGATCCTCTGCGGACTCTTCGCCGACACCCTCGGCCTCGACACCGTCACCATCGACGACAACTTCTTCCACCGCGGCGGACACTCCCTCCGCGCCACCCTCCTGATCAGCCGCATCCGCGCCGTCTGGAACACCCGCACCACCATCAGCGACCTGTTCCGGAGCCCCACCCCGGCCCTCCTCGCCGAGCACATCGCGGCGGGCGGCGGGGGAGACCCCCTCGGAACCGTGCTGCCCATCCGGGCCGTCACGGAGACGAACTCCGGCGAACCGCCCCTGTTCTGCGTCCACGCCGTGTCCGGGATGAGCTGGGGGTACGCGGGGCTGCTGCCCCACCTCGACCAGGACCGGCCGGTCATCGCGCTCCAGTCCCGCAGGCTCGGCGGCTCCCACGACGCCCCCTCCTCCATCGAGGAGATGGCCGACGACTACCTCGCCGAGATCCGCAGGATCCAGCCGCAGGGCCCGTACCACCTGCTCGGCTGGTCCTTCGGCGGCATGGTCGCGCACGCCGTCGCGGCCCGTCTCGAAGCGGCCGGGGAAGAGGTCGCCCTGCTGGCCCTCCTCGACTCCTATCCGCTGCCCGACGGCTTCAGCGCCCCGGAGATCGACGGCCGGCACGTACTGACCGCCCTGCTCGGCTCCCTCGGCGAGACCGTGCCCGTGCGCTGCGCGGACACGGCCCCGGACATCGCCGAACTCGCCGAGGCGCTGCGCCGGTCGGACCCGGTGCTCGGCGCCCTCGAACACGCCCAGGCGGCGGCCGTCGTGGAGGCCACCCTCGACAACCTGCGGATGCGCTACCGCTACGTGCCGGACGTCCGGTTCGGCGGAGACGCGGTGTTCTTCGACGCCACCGGCACGCCGGCTCCCCTGTCCGGCGCCGAGGCCTGGGCGCCGTACGTGGCGGGCCGCGTCGAGGAGTTCGCCGTCGACTGCGAGCACGCCCGGATGACGGAGGCGGAGCCCCTGCGGGCGATCGGCCGGGTCCTGGCCCGCAGGCTGCGGCCCGCGCGTATCTGACCGGCATCCGATCCGCAGCGGCTCAGATCCCTGCCCGATCCCTACCCGTTCCTATCGGATCCGCGTCCGATTCCCATCCGATCCGATCCCAGTCGATCCCAACCGATCCCATCCGCTCCGAAGGAGCGACCCCGGGGCCCGTACGGCAGCGTGACCGCCGTACGGGCCCCGGCCTGTCCCTGCTCGGTTCCCCCGGCGCCCGCGCCGACCGGCGCGCCCCGCGCGGAACTGCCCGCATACTGCCGCCCGACCAGCCGGATCCGTCCCCCCGCGCTGCCTAGCGTGAGGGTGTCCGCACGATCGGCCACGCCTTGTGAGTGGTGCGGCCGGCCCTCAGAGGAAGTCAAGGACATGGTGGATCATTCCGGTTGGCGGGTCGGCGTCGCCTCGGCCCCCATACATCACGGCGAAATTCTCCAGGGCGTCTTTCCGCACCAGGGCCAGCTCACCCGGGGACTGGTCACCCTGCCCTGCACCGTCCACACCACCCGGGCCTCGTTCATCCCCGCGCGGGGCGAGGAGCTGACCGTCTCCCCGGTCTGGAAGTCCAAGGCACGGCGGGCCGCCCAGCTCACCGCCGAGGCCTGCGTCCCGCCCGGGGAGGGACCGGTCGGCGGGCATCTCGAACTCACCGGCGACGTCCCGCTCTGCCGTGGCTTCGGCTCGTCCACGAGCGACGTCCTGGCCGCGGTCTGGGCCGTACAGGACGCCCTGGTGTGCCCCCTGCCGCCGGAGGAGGTCGCCCGTATCGCGGTGAAGGCCGAGACGGCGTCCGACTCGCTGATGTTCAACGAGAGTTCGGTCCTCTTCGCCCAGCGCGAGGGCAAGGTCATCGAGGACTTCGGGTACCGCATGCCGGCCGTACGGGTCCTCGGGTTCGGCTCGCGGCCCGAGAACGAGGGCAAGGGCATCGACACACTGGCCTTCCCGCCCGCCGAGTACGGCGGCGCGGAACTCGAACTCTTCGCCGAACTCCAGGTCATGCTGCGCGAGGCCATCCACACCAAGGACGTCGCCCTCATCGGGGCAGTCGCCACCGCCAGTACCGACATCAACCAGCGGCACCTGCCCATCCCGCGCCTCGACTCCCTGCGCGCCATCGTGCGGGAGACCGGCGGCCTCGGCATCCAGGCCGCGCACAGCGGCGACATCGCGGGGCTCCTCTTCGACCGCGACGACCCCGAGGTCGAGGCCCGTACCGAGCACGCCCAGCGACTGCTGCACAACATCGGCATCCACGAGCAGTGGATCTTCACGACGGGTGACTGACATGACTACGACCACGATCGCGGGCGCCGTCAAGCTGCACGACTCGGTGGTGGACGCCACCGAACTGCCCCGCATCATCCAGGTGACCGACAACCTCTACGCGGCGGCGTTCAGCCTGATGAAGCTGCTGCCGGCGCGGTTCATCATCGACCGGGCCGAGGCCGCCGGCGTGCTGCGGCCCGGCAGCCGCGTCATCGAGACCTCCTCCGGCACCTTCGCGCTCGGCCTGGCGATGGTCTGCCGCCTGCGCGGCTACGACCTGACCATCGTCGGCGACTCCGCCATCGACCGCGACCTGCGCAACCGCCTGGAGATGCTGGGCGCCACCGTCGAGATCGTCGAGTACGCCGGCCAGAGCGGCGGCATCCAGGGCGCCCGCCTCGCCCGCGTCGAGGAACTGCGCCGGCTCCACCCGGACAGCTTCGTGCCCGGCCAGTACGACAACCCGGACAACCCCGGTGCCTACGCGGTGGTCGCCGACCTCATCGGGGAGACCGTCGGCTCCGTGGACTGCCTGGTCGGACCGGTCGGCTCCGGCGGCTCCACCGGCGGCCTCGCCGCCGCCCTGCGCCCCGCCGACCCGGCGCTGCACCTCGTCGGCGTGGACACCCACGGCTCGATCATCTTCGGCACGCCCGACGGCTCGCGCACCCTGCGCGGCCTCGGCAGCAGCATCCACCCGGGGAACGTGCGCCACAGCGCCTACGACGAGGTGCACTGGGTCACCGCCCCCGAGGCCTTCCACGCCACCCACGAACTCTTCCGCAACCACGGCCTGTTCATGGGCCCCACCAGCGGCGCCTCCTTCCAGGTCGCCTCCTGGTGGGCCGCGCGCAACCCCGACAGCAAGGTCGTCATGGTGCTGCCCGACGAGGGCTACCGCTACCAGTCCACCGTCTACCACGCCGAGTGGCTGCGCGAGCAGGGCATCGAGCCGGCCCCCACCGTCGGCGGCCCGGTCACCGTCGACCACCCGCTGGACGCCCCGTCCACGTGGACCCGCCTGGTGTGGGCCCGCCGCGGCTTCGACGACGTGATGACGCCCGAGGTCCACGCCCTCGACGGCGTGACGACGCCGGAGGCCCAGTCATGAGCACCCCCCTGCTGCTGCTCGTCGAGTCCAACACCACCGGCACGGGACGCCAGTTCGCCCAGCGGGCCCGCGGGCTCGGGACCGAACCCGTCCTGCTGAGCGCGGACCCCGCCCGCTATCCGTACGCCGCCGAGGACGGGCTGCGCACCGTCGTCGTGGACACCGCCGACGACGAGGCGCTCCGGGCCGCCGTCACCACCCTGGCGGCCGGTGCGCCGGTCGCCGGAGTGCTCTCCAGCTCCGAGTACTACGTCGCCACGGCAGCCGGCCTCGCCCGGCGCCTCGGACTGCCGGGGCCGTCCGCCGACGCCGTCCGCGCCTGCCGCGACAAGGCCCTGCAGCGCCGCACCCTGACCGAGGCGGGAGTGCCCGTGCCCCGCTTCTCGGTGGCCGGCTCCGTCGCCGAGGCGATCGCCGCGGCCCAGTGGCTCGGCGGCCCGGTCGTCGTCAAGCCCGTCCAGGGGTCGGGGAGTCTGGGCGTACGCCTCTGCCGCGACCGGGATGAGGTCGCCGAGCACGCCGGGAGCCTGCTGGCCGCCACCGTCAACGAACGCGGGCTGACCACGCCCGGCGTGGTGCTCGTCGAGCAGTACCTGACCGGGCGGGAGTTCTCCGTGGAGGTCTTCGGCGAGGACGTCGTCACCACGGTCGCCAAGCACGTCGGCGCGCCGCCGGTCTTCGTCGAGACCGGACACGACGTGCCCGCCGTCCTGCCCGCCGAGCGGTCCGCCTCCCTCGTCGACAGCGCCGTGCACGCGGTCAAGGCCCTCGGCCTCGGCTGGGGCGCCGCCCACGTCGAGCTGCGGCTCGACGGCGACGTCGCCCGCGTCATCGAGGTCAACCCGCGGCTCGCGGGCGGCATGATCCCGGAGCTCGTCCGCCGGGCCCTCGGCGTCGACCTGGTCGGCGCCCAGGTTCGGGCCGCGCTCGGCGCGCCCGTCGACCTCACCGGGACACCGGACGCCGTCGGCGCGGCCTCGATCCGCTTCCTCACCGCCGGCGACGACAGCGTCCTCACGCACGTGGTCACCGCCGAGTCCGCGGCCCGCGCGGTGCCCGGCGTCGTCGACGCGTCCTTCTACCGCCCGGCCGGAACCCCGGTCGCCCCGGCCGAGGACTTCCGGGGACGGGTGGGGCACGTGATCGCGGCCGGCACCGATCCGGGGGAGACGGCCGAGGTGGCCGGAACCGCCCTCACGCTCGGACTGGCCACCGCCCTGGTGCCCGCGGCCGCGCGGGCGGCGGTGCCGGCATGAGCGGCCCGCAGCAGACGGAGTCCCGGCCCGAAGCCCCCGCCGGGACGTCGCACGAGATCCCGGCCGGGGCCTCCGCCGGGGCATCGGCCGGGCTACCCGCCGAGCCCTCCGCCGAAGCCCCCGCCGGCGTCCACACCGGGCGTCTGCGCACCGGGCTCGACCCGCGGGCCCACCGCATCGTCTACGACCAGTACCGGACGGACGACGGCGACCCCATCGGCGACGAACTGCGGCTGATCAGCGAGGTGGACCGGGCCCACCTGGTGATGCTCGCCGAGCGCGGCATCGTCGACGCGTCCCGCGCCGGGGCCCTCCTGGAGACCGTCGACGCCCTGCGCGCCGAGGACTTCGCCCCCGTCCGCTCCCGCCCCATGCCCCGCGGCCTCTACCTGGCCTACGAGGGCTGGCTGGTCGACCGGCTCGGCCAGGAGACCGGCGGCGTGCTGCACACCGGGCGCTCCCGCAACGACCTCAACGCCACCACTGTACGACTGAGGGTGCGCGGCCCCTACGGCGAGCTCCTCGACGAGGTGGCCGAGCTGGCACGGGTGCTCCTGGACCGGGCGGAGGCGTACCAGGACGTCGTCATGCCCGCCTACACCCACGGCCAGCCCGCCGTGCCCATCAGCTACGGCCACTACCTGACCGGGATCGCCGGCGCCGTGCTGCGGTCGCTGGAGGGACTGCTCGACGCCGGTCGGGAGATCGACGTCAACCCGCTCGGCGCGGGAGCCGTCGGCGGCACCTCCGTGCCCGTCGACCCGGCCCGTACCGCCGACCTCCTCGGCTTCACCGCCGCCGTGCCCAACTCGGTCGACGCCGTCGCCTCCCGCGACTTCGTGCTGCGCATGCTGTCCGCAGCCGCCGTCCTCGGCGTCCTCATGGCCCGGGTGGCCCGCGACCTGACCTGGTGGACCACGGAGGAGTTCGGGCTCCTGCGGATGGCCGACGACCTGGTCGGCTCCAGCTCGATGATGCCGCAGAAGCGCAACCCCTTCCTCCTGGAGCACATCCAGGGCCGCTCGACGGCCGCCCTCGCCGGCTTCACCGGCGCCGCCGCCGCCATGTCCACCGCCGGCTACACCAACGCCATCGCCGTCGGCACCGAGGCCGCCCGCCACCTCTGGCCCGGCCTGGCCGACACCACCCGGGCGGTGACCCTGCTCCGGCTCGTCGTCGACGGGGCGGAACCCGAACGCGACCGGATGCGCGACCGCGCCCGGGAGGGCTTCACCTCGGCGACCTACCTCGCCGAACGCCTCGTCGTCGACGGCATGCCCTTCCGCACCGCCCACCACCTCGTCGGCGAGACCGTCCTCACCGCCCTGGACGGCGGCACACCCCTGTCCGAGGCGGCCCGTTCCCAGCCCGACGTGGCAGCGGCCGCCGCCGGATACCCGGCCGACTGGCTTGACCCGGAGACCGTGGCCGCCGCGTGCGCCCACGGCGGTGGCCCCGGCGGCACCGCGACGGCCGGGGCCCTCGCCCGGGCCCGCGCCGAACTCGCCCTGCTCACCGCCGAGTCGGCCGCCCGGCGGGCCCGCTGGTCCGAGGCCGCCGAGCGGCTGTCCGCCGAGGCCGCCAAGGTGGTGGCGGCCGGATGAACACGCGGCGCGGGGACGGGCTGCTGAGGCAGCGCGACTTCCGGCTGCTGTGGGCGGGGGAGACCACCAGCCGCTTCGGCAGCAACATCACGGGCGTCGCCATGCCCCTCGTCGCGGTGGTCACCCTGGACGCGAGCACCTTCTGGGTGAGCGCCCTGGCCGCCGCCGCCTGGCTCCCCTGGCTCCTCCTCGGGCTGCCGGCCGGCGCCTGGGTGGACCGCCTTGCGCGCAAGCCGCTCATGGTGGCCTGCAACCTCGGCTCGCTGCTGCTCCTGCTCAGCGTGCCGGCCGCCGCCTGGCTGGACGTGCTGACCATGACCCAACTGGTCGTGGTGTCCCTGCTGACCGGGCTCGCCAACGTCTTCTTCTCCATCGCCTACCGGGTCTACGTGCCGTTCGTCGTCCCCCGGAAACACCTCACCGAGGCGAACGCCAAGCTCCAGGGCAGCGAATCGGCGGCGCAGCTCGCCGGGCTCGGCGGCGGCGGCGTCCTGGCCGGCGCGTTCGGAGCGGTCAACGGCCTCCTCGCCGACGCCGCGACCTTCCTGGTCTCCACGCTGTGCCTGCTCGGCATCCGCGCGAAGGAGCCGCCGCCGAAGCGACCCGAGCGGCCCACGACGCTCCGCAAGGACGTGGCGGTGGGCCTGCGGCACACCGTGCGCGACCCCTACCTGCGCGTCCTGACCACCTACGGCACCGTCACCAACCTGCTGCTCACCGGCTACCAGGCCATCCTGACCGTGTTCCTCGTGCGCGAACTCCACGTCGGCGAGGTCGCGGTGGGGTGGCTGCTCGCGGGCAGCAGCGTGGGCGGACTGCTCGGCGCCGTCGTCGCCACCCCCGTGGCCCGACGCTTCGGCACCGCGCGCGGGATGCTGCTCTGCAAGTTCGCCACCGCCCCCTTCGGACTGCTCATCCCGCTCGCCGAACCGGGCTGGCGGGTCGTGCTGCTGCCCGTCGGCGGAGCCGTCCTCGCCCTCGGCGTGGTCTCCGCCAACGTCATCCAGGGCACGTTCCGCCAGCAGTACTGCCCGCCGCACCTGCTCGGCCGGATCACCGCTACCGTGTCGGTCGCCAACTTCGGCGCCATTCCGATCGGTTCGCTCCTCGGCGGTGTGCTCGGCGGCGTGCTCGGACTGCGGCCCGCGCTCTGGCTGCTCACCGGCGGCCTCGCGGTCAGCTCCGCACTGCTGCTCGCGGGCCCCCTGCGCGCCCGCCGCGACCTGCCGACCGAACCTCCCGCCGAGCCGACCGAACCGCCCACCGAGCCGACCGAACCGCCCACCGGGACGGCCGAAGCCTCCACCGAGCCGGCCCCGCCGGCCCCCGAGCCACCGCAGCCACCCGTGCCCTCCGAGGAGCCCGCCGCGTCCGAGCGGCGGGCCGCTCGGCACACCGTTCCCGAACGGGGCTGATCCGTCCCGACGGCCACCCGCGCCCGCGCATCCGTCATCGAACAGGACGTCATCGAACAGGAGGGGCCCCGTGAGTGATCCCAGAAGCGGCTACCGGAGTTCCGCGAGCGGCCTGCTGCTGCCCGCGCACCCACCGGGCGGTCCGCCGCCCGCGCCACCCCCCGGCGCCCTGCCGCTGCTTGCCCCCGGGCCGCCGCCGCGCGCCCTGCCGCGGCCGGGCTCCCTCGACCTGTGGCTGCTCAGGGTCTCCGACGCCCGGGGCACCGGGCTCGACACGGGAGTCCTGGACGCCTCGGAACGGGAGCGCGCCGCGGGAATGGCGTACGCGGAGGACCGGGTCCGCTTCACCGCCGCCCATCTGGCGCTGCGCCGACTGCTCGGCGCGTACCTCGACATGCTGCCGCAGGACATCCGCTACGGCCGGGAGACCTGCCCGTGCTGCGGCGGCCCGCACGGGCGGCCGACCGTCCTGGGCGCCCGGCGGGGACTGCACTTCTCGCTCTCCCACCGCGGCGACCTCGTCCTCGTGGGGACGGCGGTGGTGCCCATCGGCGTCGACGTCGACCTGGTCGCCGATCCGGGGGGCGCCGCGGAGCTCGCCACCATGCTGCACCCCGCCGAGCAGCGCGAGATCGCGGCGCTGCCGCCCCCGCGCCGCCCCAGGGCGCTGGCCCGGCTGTGGACCCGCAAGGAGGCCTACCTCAAGGGTCTCGGGACCGGTCTCGGCCGTGACCCGGCGGCCGACTACGTGGGCTCGGGCAGCCCCGACGGAGCGGAGCCACCCGAGGGCTGGACCCTGCTCGACATCCCCGTCGACCGCGGCTACGCGGCGGCGGTGGCCGTCCGGGGCGAGCTCACGACGCCCTCGCCCCGGGTGAACCGGATGTCGGAGCGGGACATCCGGGGAGACCCGCCCCGGCGCGAGTGAGACGGGGAGACCCGCCCCGGCGCGAGTGATGCGCGGAGACCCGCCCCGGCGCGGGTGAGGGAGACCGTCCCGGCGCACAGGGAGACGGGCCGGATGTACGCGGAAGGTCCCCGGACGGTTCGTCCGGGGACCTTCCGCGTATCGGGACCGGGGACTCAGCCCGCCACCGCGATCCACTCGTCGAGCTGTTCCTGCGTGGTGGCCGGGTCGGCCACGAGTTCGGCCAGCTCGTCGTCGGCGCGGTGGAGGGTCGAGACCGCGGGGCAGCGCACGCACGCGGCGACCCCGGTCTGCTTCCACCACTGGCACCGCGCCCTGAGGTGACACCGTGGGACGTTGCCGTCCTCCTGCGCGGCGGGCCGGGACAGCACCCGCTCGACGAGCGTGCAGTCGTCGCCCCTGCGGTTGAGACAGTCGCTCACACAGTGCGAGGCGAAGCGCAGGAGGCGCCGCGGTTCGATGCCCTCCGGCACCTCTCCGAGCACCTCGGCCGCCGGCACGGGATCGGCCAGGTAGACCACGCGCCCGTCCTGCCCGGACCGTACGCCCAGGACGACGGACTCGGGCGCGTGCGCGTCT
Source organism: Streptomyces sp. NPDC002057 (assembly GCF_040296665.1). Lineage (NCBI taxonomy): Bacteria > Bacillati > Actinomycetota > Actinomycetes > Kitasatosporales > Streptomycetaceae > Streptomyces > Streptomyces sp. NPDC002057. The sequence continues at coordinate 202,395 of NZ_JBEOXR010000009.1, read as the reverse complement.
CCGCTGGGGCACCAGGTCTGCGAGGAGGTCGCCTCGCCCACGGTGGTCACCCCGGCCTCAGCAGTCGACCGAGCGGGAGCCGGCGAGGCCCGTGATCCGACCGCCGACGCTCTGGCTCAGCGCGTCGGCCCCGGTCGGCTCCTCCTGGGCGGCGGCGAGCCTGATGCCGTCCTTGAGCTGCGCGACCGAGGTGATGCGCTCGTTCTTCTCGGCCGCCGACGCGCTGGCCGTACCGGCGCCGGTGACGACGAGCCCGGCGGCCAGCAGCGCCGCGGCACCGGCCGCGGCCACCTTACGGGTCGGGTTCTCCATGGCGTACTCCTCTGTCTCCTGGTGATGGGAGCTGCGAGCGTAGGCGCGTGGAGAGCCGTGAACGGCAGGTGGCGGCGGCAGCCGACCGGCGGTTTCCTGGCGGGATTCCGCCTCTCGGACGGCCGGTTCGGGTCAGGGCTCCGAGGGCGGGGCCGTCGGGAGCAGCGCCTCGGCCAGCCGGCCGAGGCCGGCGGCGTCGACGGGCGCCGTCCCCGTGAGGGTGCCGACGAGGGCCTGCGCGAGGACGGTCGCCGTACCGATCCGGGCATCCTCCCGTTCGTCCCCGGTGACCTTCCCGATCACCGCGTCCCGCACGGCCGGTGAGATGTCGGAGCCGCCGAACAGGTCGGGGAACGACAGCGCCGTCATGCAGACGCCCACGTTCGCGGAGAGGATCGACTGCCCCGCGAGCTCCGGAGCCATCCGGAGGCGTCCGGCGTCACGGCAGCGCTCGACGGCCTTCAGGAGGATCGCCTGCGCCTCCTTGATGGCCCCCGGCCTGGCGTCGCCGGTCGGCGTGAACATCAGGCGGTAGAGGTACGGGTTGCGGAGCGCGAACGCGACGTGGCTGTCCCACGCGGTCCGCAGGTCCGCCACTGGGTCGTCGGTGAGCGGGTTGCGCCGCTTCTCGGCGAGGAAGCGGGCGAAGCCGAGGTCGGCGACCGCCGTGAGCAGACCCTGCTTGTCGCCGAACTGGCGGTAGATCTCGGGCATGCCGACCTTGGCGCGGTCGCAGATGGCGCGGGTCGAGATCGCCAGCGCGTCCTTGGTGGCGAGAAGTTCCTCGGTGGCTTCCAGGATGCGCTCTCGTGCCGTCGACATGGCTCCCACGATAACAGCGCTAACACCCCGGACCTGGGGAATCCCATGACTTTGTAAGCGATGCTTACGAACTGTGTTAGCGTTGCAAACGTCTTGGGGGACGGCCGCTCCCGAGCCGCTGTCCGACCCTTCGCAACGAGAGAGCTGGTGTTCCCCCATGAACCGTCCGACGTTCCGTCGCGCGGCCCCAGGCGTCGTCGCGGCCGCCGTGGGCGTGACCCTCCTCGCCGGCTGCGCCGGCGAGGCCACGGGCCGGGACGAGAGCCCCGACCCCGCCGCGGAACCCGCCGCGTTCACCGCCACCCACGTCGGCGGGCCGACCACGATCCTGGAGGTCGGCGGCCTGCGCGTCCTGCTCGACCCCACGTTCGACGCGCCGAGGAAGTACAGGAGCGGCCTGGAGAAGATCCAGGCACCCGCCTTCGGCACCGACGGGCTGGGCAGGATCGACGCCGTCCTGCTCTCGCACGACCAGCACGACGACAACCTCGACGACGCGGGCCGCGCGCTGCTCGACGAGGTGCCCGTCGTGCTCTCCACGCCCGGCGCGCGCAAACGCCTCGGGGACCACGTCACCGCCCTGAGGAGCTGGGACTCCCAGGAGCTGAGGACCGCCGGCGGCACCGTCAGGGTCACCGCCGTACCCGCCCTGCACGGCCCCGACGGAGTGGACCGCGGCGCGGACGGCGAGGTCACCGGCTTCGTCCTGAGCGGCAAGGGCGTCCCCACCACGTACATCTCCGGTGACAACGCCTCCGTCACGGTCGCCGGGCAGGTCGGCGACCGGATCAGGAAGGAGATCGGTCCCGTCGACACGGCCGTCCTCTTCGCCGGCGCCGCCCGCACCCCCGCGATCCTCGACAACGCGCCGCTGACCCTGACCTCGAAGAACGCGGCGCTCGTGGCGAAGCGCCTCGACCCGCGCAAGGTCGTCCCGGTCCACACCGACAGCTGGAACATCTACTCCGAGGACATGGGCTCCCTCGTGCAGGCCTTCCGCGACCAGGGCATCGAGTCCAAGCTCGTCGACCTCGCGCCGGACGGCACCCCGAAGAACCTCTCGTAGGGGCCCCTTCCGCGAGAGCCCCGCCCGTCAGTACTTCCCCTTCCCCGTCCTCTTCCCCGTCCTCGAAAGGATCCGCCATGACCGCCTCCACCACCCTCCGTGATGTGATCGGCCTTCCCCAGGAGCTGCCGCGGCTGGGCGAGTCGGCCCTGATCATGATCGACTTCCAGAACACCTACCGCACCGGTGTCATGCGGCTCGACGGCGCGGAGCGGGCCGTCGCCGCCGGGGCGCGTCTGCTCGCCGCCGCCCGCGCCGCGGGTGCCCCCGTCGTCCACGTCGTCAACGACGGCGGCGAGGGCACCCCGTACGACATCCGGGCCGAGATCGGCGCGATCAGTGCCGAGGTCGCCCCGGTCGAGGGCGAGAAGGTCGTCGTCAAGCAGGTCCCCGACGCCTTCCACGGCACGGACCTGGAGGAGACCCTGAAGGACCTCGGGGTCTCCGGCGACCTGGTCATCGCCGGGTTCATGACGCACATGTGCGTCCTCTTCACCGCGCAGGGCGCCTTCAACCGCGGCTACCGACCCACCGTGGTCGCCGAGGCCACCGCGACCCGTCCCCTGGAGGGCCCGGACGGCGCCGTCCTGCCGTCGGACGCCCTGCAGACGGCGAGCCTGACGACGGTCACGGACCTGTTCGGCACGGTGGCCCGTACGGTCGACGAGCTCGTCGCCCCGACACCGGCGGGCTGACCCGCGGGCGGCGGCCGGCCACCCGCCCCGCCGACCCCGGGAGTTCACCCGAGGTGTGCCGGAACACCGCCTGATGATGGGTTACGGGTCGTCCGACTCGGCGGTAATGGCGGTCGGCCCGTGACGCCTCACCCGGGCTTCCCCGTTCCGTACGCCCCTGGAGGACGTGTGCCACCCGCCGCCGAGACCCTGCCGGCCGAGGTCGACGGCGAGGACGGGGCGGGTGGCGCCCCGCTCCGTCCCGGCACACCGCGGCGCGGCCCGCGCTCCCCGGCCGTCGCCGGTCCGCTCGCCGCCGCCCTGCTCACCGCCACGCTGCTCGCCCTCGCCACCCGGCTCTCCCGCAGCTACCCCTTCGGGCCGGTGACCAGGAACATCGTCGACCTGGGCCAGCAGTACCTGCCGTTCCACGCCTACTGGCGCTCGTTCCTCCTCGGCGAGACGCACGGCGACGCCTTCCTCAACTGGAACTCCGGCTTCGGCTCCAACTTCCTCGGCGACATCGGCACCTATCTGAGCAGCCCCTTCGACCTGCTCGTCGTGGCCTTCCCGGCCGACCGCGTCGAACTCGCCCTGTACGTCGTCACCGCCGTCAAGATCAGCGCGGCCGGAGCCGCGATGGCGCTCCTGCTCCTGCGGCTGCGCCCCGGCCCCTGGCCGGTCGCCGCCGTGCTCGGCACCGCGTACGCCCTCTCCGGCTGGACCTTCAACTTCGGCGCCACCGTCCCCATGTGGCTCGACGGGCTCGTCGCCTTCCCGCTGCTCTGCCTCGTCGGGGAGTGGGCCCGCACCGGGCGCCGCCCCGTCCTCGGCCCCCTGGTCGTCGCCCTGGCCTGGATCGCCAACTTCTACACGGCGTACATGGCCACCCTCGGCGCCGCCGTCGTCCTCCTCGTCCGGCTCCTCACCGCGGAGGAGACGGCCACCGCCCGGCAGCGCCTCGCCGGGGCGCTGCGCGCCGCGCGGGGCGTCCTCATCGGCATCGGTCTCGCCGCACCGCTCGTCGTGGTGGTCTTCCTGGCCACCAAGGTCGCCGACCCCACCCCCGAGACCACCTTCGCGCCCGCGGCCTGGGCCGACGTCCTCGCCCGGTTCCTGCCCGCCACCGCGAGCGTGGCCAGCCCCGCCCTCTTCGTCGGCACGCCCGCGCTCGCCCTGGCCCTCACCCTGCCGTTCAACCGGGCCGTCGCCCCGCGCGTCCGGGCCGGCCTGTCGGCCGCGATCGTCCTGGTGACCCTCTCCCTCCAGTGGGAGCCGACCCATCTGCTCTGGCACGCCGGAGCCTCGCCGAACGGCGCTCCGTACCGTCAGACCTTCGTCCTGTGCGGGCTGCTGCTCGTCGCCGCCTGGTTCTCGGCGGCCGGGGGCGTGCCGCGACCGGCCGCGCTGCTCGCGGGCGGCGCGCTGCTCGCGGTCCTGGCGTGGGGGGCTTCGGGGAGCGTGGACATCGACGGATGGACCTATCCGGCCTTCGGCGTGGCCGCGGCCCTCGGGCTCGCCGCCGTCCTCCTCGCCCTGCTGAACGACCGCCGGAACACCGCACGCGGAACGTCCCCTTCGGGTACGCGGCCCCTCACGCGCGGAGCGTCCCCCGCGGCTACGCCCCTCGGAACCTCCCCTTCGGGTGCGCCCTCCCTCCCGGGCGTACGGCCCACCTCGCGCGCGCTCTCCGTCCGCACCGCGCGCGTCCTGCCCGTCCTGGCCGTGGTCCTCCTCGTCGCCGCGCAGGCGGGCGAGGCGGTCGTCACGGGGAAGCGGATCGAGGAGCAGCAGCGCGCCAAGGTCTCCTGGTCCCCCCGGATCGGCCCCTGGCACACCTCCGTGGCCGACGAGGCGGCCCGCGCGGACGCCTGGCCCCGCCACCGTACGGACCCCGGAGAGGTCCCCGGCGGCAACGACGTCCTGATCGTGGGCGGACAGGGCGCCGACTACTACAGCAGCCTCACCGCCGAGGTCACCTCCGGCACCCTGTCCTCCCTGGGCTTCGGCCACTACGCTAAGGGCCGGCACCCGGTCACCCTCGACAACCCGGTGACCGACGCCCTCTTCTCCATCGGCACCCGCATCCGCTCGCGGCCCACGGAGCCGGTACGCCAGGACGCCCTGCCCCGGGCCACGGTCTCCGTCACCACGACCCCCGTACCGCCCCTGGTCACCGTCCGTCCGGCGCGGCGGCCGGCCACCCACCCCGGGGACTCCGCCTTCGCCCTCCAGGAACGGCTGCTCGGCGCCGACGTGTACGAGCTGCCGGCCGTCTCCCGTACCGGACGGACCCTCACCGCCCGCTGCCCGGCGGGCTCCCAGGTTTGGTTCTGGGCCCCCGAGTACCGGGGCGCGGCCGCCCTCGCGGGGGAGCGGCCGGTGGACTTCGAGGGCAGACCGCCCGCCGTCCGCGCCCCCATGCGGAGCCTCGGCACCGCGCCCGCCGCCGGGGACGTACGGATCGAGCTGACCCCCGGGGGAAAGCTCAGGCTGCCCGCCCAGCCGCTCGGCTGCCTGCTGCCCGCCCGGCTCGACTCCGCCGTCCGGCAGCTGACCGCCACCGGTGCCACCGAGGTGCGCGCCACCGGACACACCGTCACGGCCGAACTCCCCCCGGGCAGCACGGGGACCGCCGTGCTCGCCGCGCCCCGCATCTCCGGCTGGCGCTGCGCCGCGGGTGACGCGGAACTCCGCCCCGCGCGCGCCCATCACGGCCTCGTCGCCGTTCCGCTCGACGGCCGGGCGCAGACCGTCACGTGCTCCTTCCGCCCCCCGGGCCTCAAGCTCGGCGGCGCGGTCGGCCTGGCCGCGCTCCTCGCCCTGATCGCGACGGCGACTTTCCACGGGAGACGACAAGAGTTCACCCGGAGTGCACGCGCGGATCGTTCACCCGGAAAAGCGGAGGGTTAACGTACCCGCCGTAGCGGCGTTTAATTGTTCGATTCAGTGTGGGGATTCCGCGTGCCGAAACTGTCCGTCGTCGTACCGTTCCACAATGTCGGGGCATACGCGCCCGACACCCTGCGCAGTCTCGCGAACAACGCGGATCCGGAATTCGAGTTCCTGCTGATCGACGACTGCTCGACCGACGACACCCCGGAAATCCTCGACCGCTGGCGGGACCGTCTGCCGAACGCCACCGTCATCCGGCACGAGACGAACCGCGGCGTCGCCCAGGCGCGCAACACGGGAATCGACGCGGCACGCGGCGACTACCTCACCTTCCTCGACGGGGACGACTGGTACGCGCCCGGCCACCTGAGCGCCACCGTGGCCGGAATCGAACGGCTGGGCTGCGATTTCGCCCGCACCGACCACGTCCTCTCGGAGGGCCGGAAGCGGCAGATCCGATACGCCCCCGCCAAACGCCGCGACACGGTGATGGACCCCCGCGACGGAATCTCGCCCGCCAGCATGGTGACGATGGTGGACTATCCGTTCGTCCCCTTCGGCATTTACGGAGCCGGTCTCTTCGAGAACGGCGCCTCGCGTTTCGAGACCTCGCTGAGAACGGCCGAGGACCGGCTCTGGATCTGGCGGCTCCACCTCAAGGCCCGCACCTTCGCCGCGCTTTCCCTGCACGGGGTCTTCTACCGGCGGGGCGTCACCACCTCGCTCACCCAGATCACCGACAACCGCCAGCTGGACTTCATCCCGTCGTACGACCTGCTGCTGGACGACATCTCCCGGGACCCGGAGGCGGACCGCTTCCTCCCGAAGGCGGTCCGCACCTACTGCGCGATGATCGCCTTCCACATGGGCAAGGTCGACACGTACGAGCCCGCCGTCGCCGGACGACTCCGCGCCGACGTCGCCGACGCCCTGCACCGGATGCCGCAGCAGGTCCTCGACGAGACCCTCGCCACCATGGACACCCCCCGCAGCACCCTCCTCCGGAGCCTGCGCGACACCGTAAGGACCGCCTGACCCATGGCCCCCGCCCCCGACAAGGCCCCGGCCCCCGCCCCCGCCGAGCGGGCACCGGCGTACGACCCGGCCACCGACGGCCGCCCGGTCCAGATCTTCCAGGTGTCCACCCTGTACGGCGCGGCCACCCTCGCGGCCTCCCTGGACGCCGGACAGTTCGGCCGCCGCGAGGACGCCCGCAGACTCCTGCTGATCTCGCACAACGCCGAGATCCCGGAGACCGCGCTGCGCCTGGAGACCATGACCGGCTACGGGCGGATCGCCGCCCGCTTCGACGCCACCCTCGACTGGAACGAGACGATCCACCCGTACCACCCCGCCACCTGGGCCCCCCGCCCCGAAGAGGCACCCCTCTGGCAGCGCGTGCTGCGCACCGCCTGGGACCTCGGCACCGCCCCGGTCGAGCTGATCGTCGAATCCATCCAGGTCAACCCCGCCAAGGCACTCGCCGGCGCCTTCCCCGAGAGCGCCGTCCACGTCTACGCGGACGGCCTCATGAGCTACGGCCCGACCCGCAACGACCTCGCGCAGTCCCTCGCCTGCCGCATCCGGCGCGTCCTCCACCTCGACCTGGTGCCGGGCCTGCGGCCACTCCTCCTGAGCGAGTACGGGGTCGAGCCCGAACTCGTCCCCGACGGCGCCTTCCGCGCGGTCCTCGCCGAGATCGCCGAGGAGGCGGCCGCCGACCCGGCCGTCGCGCGCGCGGCCGCCGCCGGGCCCACGGCCCTCCTGCTCGGCCAGTACCTCGCCGCCCTCTCCCTCCTCACCGCCGAGGAGGAGGAGGAACTGCACGTACGGATGCTGCGCGGAGCGGCGGCGGCCGGCCACCGCTCGATCGTCTTCAAGCCGCACCCGACCGCGCCCCCCAGCTACTCCCTGGCCCTCCAGGAGGAGGCGGAACGGTCCGGCGTACGGCTCACCGTCCTCGACGGACCCCTGCTCGCCGAGACCTTCTACGAACGGTGCGCGCCCCGGCTCGTCGTCGGCTGCTTCTCCACGGCGATGCTCACCGCCGCCGTCTACTACGGCATCCCGGTCGCACGGGTGGGCACGGCCGAGGTCCTCGAACGGCTCACCCCCTTCGAGAACAGCAACCGCGTCCCGCTCACCGTCGTCGACCACCTGGTCGCGGACCTGGAAGGCGGCGAGGAGCCCGCGGTCCCCGGACCGGCACCGGAGTCGCTCACCCCGCTCGTCCGCGCCGTCGGCTACTGCATGCGGCACAAGAGCCACCCGGGGATGCGCGAGGAGACCACGCGCTTCCTCGCCGCGCACCACGCCGACCCGGACGTCGCGCACCACTTCTCCGCCGAACGGCTGACCCAGCTCGGCCTGCCGGGCGGCACCGCGACCTCCGGCAGGAGCGGCGGCGCCGGGTGGATCAGGACGCGGATCAGGACGGGGCGGACCTGACCAGGGTGAAGACCGCGCCCTCCGGGTCCGCCACCAGGGCGAGCCGCCCCGCCGTGGCGTCGCGCGGCGGTTGCAGCACCTGACCGCCGAGCTGCAGGACGAGCCGGGCGGCCGCGTCGGTGTCGGCGACCTCGAAGTACGTCATCCAGTGCGGGCCCCGGTCCCGGGGCAGCGCGTTGCCGACGCCGTGCAGGGACGCCACCGGCCGCCCGTCCACCAGGAGCGTCGCGTAGTCGTGGTCGGCGGACACGACCGGCTCCACCTCGTACCCGAAGACCGACCGGTAGAACTTGCCGACCGAGGACGTCTCGTACGTGATGAGCTCGTTCCACACCGAGGTCCCGGGCGGTCCGGCCGTCGCCGTCCCGTGGTGCGCCGCGGCCTCCCAGACGCCGAAGACCGCGCCCACCGGGTCGGAACAGATCGCGAGCCGGCCGGCCTCGCCCGCGTCCAGCGGTCCCACCGCCACGGTGCCGCCGCAGCCGCGGATGCCCTCGGCCGTCTCGTCGGCGTCGACGGTGGCCAGGTACGGCGTCCAGGCGATGGGCAGGTGCTGGTCGGGCGGCAGCTGGCCGATGCCCGCCACCTCCCTGCCGTCGAGCAGCGCGCGCACGTACGGCCCGAGCTGCTGCGGTCCCGGCACGAACTCCCACTCGAAGAGCGCGTTGTAGAACTCCTGCGTGGCGTCAAGCCCGTGCACCATCAGGCTCACCCAACAGGGTGCGCCGGGTGTGTGCCGAGTCGCCTCGGTCATCGTGACTCTCTCCTCGGACCATCGTCGTGGCCGTGCCCCGGCTCCGATGGTGTCACCGAAGGGGGCGCGGCGCGCCCCGGTCGCACCAAAGAGTGGCGCGATCCCGCCGCGCTGACGCGGGAGGACGCCTGGTGACGTCCCCGCGCCCGTGCGGCTGCGCGAGGATGGCACCCATGAAGCCCATCATCTCCGCAAGCGAACTGCTGAGCGAGTCGGCCGGGGCCCGGCCGCCGGTCCTCCTGGACGTCCGCTGGACACTGGGCGGGCCGCCCGGACGGCCCGCGTACGAGGCCGGACACCTGCCCGGCGCGGTCTACGTCGACCTGGACGCGGAACTGGCGGGACCGGCCGGCGGCGGCGGTCGCCACCCGCTGCCCGACCCGGAGGCCTTCGGCGCCACGATGCGCCGTGCGGGTGTCTCGGCGGACACCCCGGTCGTGGTCTACGACGGCGGCCTCGGCTGGGGCGCGGCCCGCGCCTGGTGGCTGCTCCGCTGGGCGGGCCACCCGGACGTACGCGTCCTGGACGGTGGCCTCGCGGCCTGGACGGGTGAGCTCACGGAGAAGGTGCCCGCGCCGGAGCAGGGCGACTTCCGGCCGGAGCCGGGCGGGCTCGGTCTGCTCGACGCGGACGGGGCGGCGGCGCTCGCCCGTTCCGGGCTGCTCCTGGACGCGCGGGCGGCCGAGCGCTACCGCGGGGACGTGGAGCCGATCGACCGGATCGGCGGGCACATCCCGGGCGCGGTCTCGGCCCCGACGACCGAGAACGTCGACGCGGAGGGGCGCTTCCTGGACGCCGACGCGCTGCGGGACCGTTTCGCCGCCCTCGGCGCGGCCGGGGGGACCCCGGTCGCGGTCTACTGCGGCTCGGGCGTCTCCGGCGCCCACGAGGTCCTGGCCCTGGAGATCGCGGGTCTGCCCGCCGCCCTCTACGCGGGCTCGTGGTCGGAGTGGTCGTCGGACCCCTCCCGCCCGGTGGCCACGGGCCCGGACCCGCGGTAGTCCGTACGAGAAGGGCCCGCGACCGTGACGGTCGCGGGCCCTTTCCGTACGCGCACGCGTCCCGTACGGGTACGGCGTCAGTCCTGCTTCTTCCTGCGGGTGCCGAAGACGATCTCGTCCCAGCTCGGCACCGCCGCGCGGCGGCCCGGGCGGACGCCGTCCGCCTCGGCCTGGCGGTCCGTGGTGCCGGTGAGGCGGTCCCGGTGGCCCGACACCGCGCGCGGCATCAGGACGTCGGCGTACGCGGAGCCGGCACCCGCCGACGCGGCCGGAGCCGGCGGCTCCTCCGCCTCGGCCTCTTCCGAGGGCTCCGAGTCCGGCTGCTCGGGCACGATCATGTCGCCGCGGAAACTCGGCACGGCCTCCAGGAGGCTCGTCAGGGAGTCCCGCTCCTCCTCCGGCTCGGCGGGCGCGGAGGCCCGCTCCAGCTGGCGGTGGTCGAGCTGACGGTCCAGGGCGCGGTCGAGCGGCCTGTCCCGGGGCAGCCGGGCGATGCGCGGCACGAACGGAAAGCTCGGCTCCGGCGCGGCGGCGATCGTGTCGTCCGTCTCGCCGATCAGGGCACGGGCCTCGTCGTCCACGGCCTGGACGAGCCGCCGGGGCGGGTCGTAGGTCCAGCTGGCCGTGTGGACCTCACCGGCGACCCGGTAGACGAGCAGCACCTCCCAGGTGCCGTCGTCGCGCCGCCAGGAGTCCCACTGGACGGTGTCCTTCTCGGCGCCGCGCAGCAGCAGCCGCTCCTGCACGGCCTCGCCGAGCTGGGGTCCGCTGTTCTCACCGGGCCTGCGGACCGGGGTCTTGCGGGCCCGCTCCGCCATGAAGGCGCGCTCGGCGAGCACGGGGCCCTCGAAGCGGCGTACGCGGTCGACGGGGATGCCGGCGAGCTGTGCGACCTCCTCGGCGGAGGCACCGGCTCGTATCCGTGCCTGGATGTCGCGGGGGCGGAGGTGGCTCTCCACCTCGATCTCGATCTGGCCGAGGCGCGCGCGGTCGTTCCGCACGGCGGCGCGGAGCCGCTCGTCGATCGGAAGTGTGTACTCCGTGCTGTCAGCAGCCTTCAGCACCAGTCGTGTGCCGTCGTTGGAGACGGCCACGACACGCAGTTCGGGCATGGGGACCTCCCGGGTGGTGCCTGCCGACGTCACGTGCGTCGCTGCTTCCGCTAGTCGAGTGTGGCCTGCCCGGGTGCAGCCTGCCACTACCTTGCCGAGTTGCCCGGCGTGTCGGGCGTGGACCCTGGAACGCCGTTATGACACGGTTACCTGTTGACTACCCGGAGTGACGGGCGGTCACTCTGTGCAGTCGATCCCCGTGCGATGCCTTGGCGCCGCTGGTTCGAGTGCCGTGTCCGGCCCCCTCTCCATGATCCAGGGCACCCGTGAAGGCGTCCGGACCCAGGGTTCGTCAATGTACTCCATTCGGGCCACCTGGGTGGACCGGCGCGCCGCCCAACTTTGCGGGCGGTACGGGAGTTGAGTGTCCGCGATCTTCCCCCGTACGTGTCGCTCTTCACAGAAAGAGTGGAAACGGAACTATTCGCTTCGCCCATTTGTCCCTTCTGGGTGCAAGGCGAACGGATGAGCCACGAGGGGCTGGATCAGGGGTTGGAGATGCGTCACAGGCCGGATACCGACACGGGCGAGCCGGAGGAGAAGGAGGGCGGGAGGCGACGGATCGACCTGAGCGTCGCCCAGGTCTCGGGCAGCGCCCTCGCCGCGGTCATCGCCGCCAAACTCGCCTCCACCCTCGGCGTGTACGGCACGATCGTGGGCGCCGGTGTGATCAGTGTCATCGCCACCTGCGGCGGCCCGCTCTTCCAGCACCTCTTCCGGCGCACCGGTGAACAGGTGCGCGACGCGACCGCCGCGGCCAAGCCGAAGGCGCGTCGGACACCGCTCCAGGGCGGCCCCCGGGACGACCGCACCCTGATGCTCGGCACGGTCCGGGCCACCCTCCCGCACGCCGGGGAGGCCGACGAGGAGTTCGGCGCGGCGACCACCCACGGCACCCGCGTCCGGGGCTGGAAGCGCCCGGCGATCGCCGCCGCCCTCGTCTTCGGCGTCACCATGGGCGGCATCACCACCTACGAGCTGGTCTCCGGCCAGGACTTCAGCGGCAAGCAGGGGACCACCACCTTCGGCTCCGTCGTCCGCGGCGGCGCGAGCGAGGGCCAGGAGAAGCCGGCCGGGAACGAGGACCCCACGCCCACGCCGTCCGGGTCCACGGACGGCACCGGGCGGCCGGGGGACGGCGCCGGCACCCCCTCCCAGGGGGACACCCCGTCCCCGGACGACCGGGGCGACGGGCGGAGCGGCATCGCGACCCCCTCGCCGGAGCCGACGCCCTCCGGCTCCACCGGCGGTGAGCCGACCCCCACCCCGACGCCGACCGGCCCCACCACCGAGCCGACGACGCCGACCCAGGAGCCGACCCCGGGGACCGGCGGGCCCGAGACCCCCTCGGCCCCGCCCCCGGCCGGCGCGGCGGCCGGAGCCGACGCGGGAGCCGAGGGAGCCGAGGGAGCCGAGTGACCGTCAGTCGCCCAGGACCCGGCGCAGGTAGTCGTTGGCGAACAGCCGGTCCGGGTCGAGCCGGTCGCGCAGCGCCGTGAACTCGGCGAAGCGCGGATAGACCCCGGAGAGGTATCCGGCCTCGCGGGTGTGGACCTTGCCCCAGTGGGGGCGGCCCCCGTGCGCCGTCATGATGCGCTCCACCGCGGTGAAGTACCCGCGGTGGGGCGTTCCCTTGTAGAGGTGGACGGCGATGTACGCGGTCTCCCGCCCCGAGGCCGTGGACAGCGCGATGTCGTCGGCCGGCGCCGTCCGCACCTCCACCGGGAAGCTCACCTTGAGCGGCGAGCGCTCCACCATCGCCTTGAGCTCGCGCAGCGCGGCGACCGCCGCCTCACGCGGAAGCGCGTACTCCATCTCCAGGAAGCGCACCCGGCGCGGCGAGGTGAAGACCTTGTACGGGATGTCCGTGTACGTACGGGCCGACAGGGCCCGGCTGGAGAGCTTGGCGATCGAGGGGATGACCGGCGGCACCGCGCGGCCCAGCGAGCAGGCCACCTGGAAGAGACCGTTGGAGAGGAGCTCGTCGTCGATCCAGCCGCTGACGCGGCCGGGCGGAGCGGCGGGACCCGCGCTGCGGTTGTTGCGCTTGGTGTTGCAGTTGTCCGTGTGGGGGAACCAGTAGAACTCGAAGTGCTCGTTCTCCGCGTGCAGCGCGTCGAACTCCGAGGTGACCCGGTCGAAGGTCATCGGCTCCTCGCGCGCGGTGAGCAGGAAGACCGGCTCCACGGCGAAGGTGATCGCCGTGACCACGCCGAGCGCGCCGAGCCCGACGCGGGCGGCGGCGAAGACCGCGCGCTCCTCGGCGTTTCCCTTCTCCGAACAGGTGAGCAGGTCGCCCGAGGCCGTCACCAGCTCCAGCTCGCGGATCTGCGCCGCTATCGAGGCGGAGTCGCGGCCCGTGCCGTGCGTCCCCGTGGAGGTGGCCCCGGCGACGGTCTGCTCCATGATGTCGCCCATGTTCGTGAGCGACAGGCCCTCCCGGGCCAGCGCCACGTTGAGCCGCTTGAGCGGGGTGCCCGACTCGACCGTGACGGTCATCGCCTCGCGGTCGATCCGCCGGATCCCGGTCAGCAGCCCCGGCCGGATCAGGACCCCGTCGGTGGCCGCGATCGAGGTGAAGGAGTGGCCGGTGCCGACCGTCTTCACCCGCAGCCCGTCCGCGGCCGCCCGGCGCACCGCCTCGGCGAGCTCCTCGGCCGAGGCCGGGCTCACCTCCCGCACGGGGCGGGAGGTGACGTTCCCCGCCCAGTTACGCCACGGGCTGTTCGCCGTCCTGGTGCTCCCCGACCCCGCTGTTGTCGTCCCGCTCACGCTGCCCCTCCCGGTTCGGCACCGGCCTGCGCAGCCGGCGGTGTCCGAGGAGACCCACCGCGACCGCGAGCGCACCCGAGACGACGGGCACCACGTACCCCGCCTCGGCCCCCGACGCGTCGACCACCCAGCCGGCGGCCGAGGAGCCGAGCGCCACGCCGACCGCGAGCCCGGTACCCGTCCAGGTCATGCCCTCGGTCAGCTTGGTGCGCGGTACGTGCGCTTCGACGAGGGCCATCGTGGTCACCATCGTCGGTGCGATGGACAGGCCCGCGACAAAGAGCGCCACGGCCAGCAACGGCAAGTTCCCGGCCAGTAGGAGGGGGATCATACTCACGGCCATCGCGCAGATGCCCAGGAGCCAGCGGCGGGACGGGTCGCCCTTGAGGTGGAGCAGCCCGAAGACGGCGCCGGCCAGACAGGAGCCGAGCGCGTAGACGGCCAGAACGAGACTGGCGGCGGCCTTGTGGCCCTGCTCCTCGGCGAAGGCCACGGTCACCACGTCCACCGAGCCGAAGATGGCGCCGGTGGCGACGAAGGCGAGGGCCAGGACCTGCAGACCGGGGGAGCGGAGCGCGGAGACGCCGCGGACACCCTGCTGGGGGTGGGGCACGGGCTCGGTGGCGCGCTGCGAGGTCAGCCAGAAGACGCCGACGGCCAGGAAGACCGCGGCGAACAGCGGACCGGCCTCGGGGAACCAGGCCGTCGACAGACCGATCGAGATGATCGGGCCGAAGATGAAGCACACCTCGTCGACGATCGACTCCCAGGAGTACGCCGTGTGCAGGCGCCGCTCCTCGCCCCGGTAGATCTCCGCCCAGCGGGCCCGTGTCATGGCGCCGACGCTCGGCACGCAGCCGATCACGGCCGTGAAGACGAAGAGCGTCCAGTCCGGGGCCTCCTGCTGCACGCAGAGGAGGAGTCCGGCGGCCGCGACGAGCGAGACCAGCGTCACCGGGCGGAGCACCCGGCGCTGACCGTGCCGGTCGACCAGGCGGGAGACCAGGGGGCCGAGGACCGCGGCGGACATCGCGAGCGTCGCCGAGAGCGCGCCGGCGAGCCCGTACCGGCCGGTGACCTGCGAGATCATGGTCACGATGCCGATGCCCATCATGGACAGCGGCATCCGGCCGAAGAAGCCCGCGACGGAGAACGAGGCGGTGCCGGGCGCCTTGAAGATCGCGCGGTAGGGACTGGGCAAGAGGCTCTCCGGATCTGAGTGCTTCGGAGCTGGCTCCGCGCGAGGACTCAACACGTGTAATTAATAGCTAAAGCCTACGGTGTTGAAGTCGATGGGTCATCCCCCTTTTTCGGACGCGTGCCGTCGGACGGGCCGCGCCGCTCGCCGTCAGGGGCGGGTGGGAAGATCGGTGCCATGTCCGATCAGCACGATCCCGCCCCGTACGACGCCCTGCTGCTGCTCTCGTTCGGCGGCCCCGAGGGCCCGGACGACGTGGTCCCGTTCCTGGAGAACGTGACGCGCGGCCGCGGCATCCCCAAGGAACGGCTCAGGGAAGTGGGGCAGCACTACTTCCTCTTCGGTGGCGTCTCCCCGATCAACGACCAGAACCGCGCGCTCCTCGAAGCGCTGCGGACGGACTTCGCCGGGGCCGGCCTGGCACTGCCCGTGTACTGGGGAAACCGGAACTGGGCCCCGTACCTCACCGACACCCTCCGCGAGATGATCACCGACGGCCGCCGCCACATCGCCGTCCTGACCACCAGCGCGTACGCCTCCTACTCCGGCTGCCGCCAGTACCGCGAGAACCTCGCCGACGCGCTCGCCACCCTGGAGGCGGAGGGCCTCCCGCTGCCCCGGGTCGACAAGCTCCGGCACTACTTCAACCACCCCGGCTTCGTCGAACCGATGGTCGAGGGCGTCCTGGCCTCCCTCGCCGCGCTCGACCCGGCCGTCCGCGACGGCGCCCACCTCGCCTTCACCACCCACTCCATCCCCGACTCCGCCGCCGACTCCTCCGGACCGGTCACCGAGCACGGCGACGGCGGCGCCTACGTCCGCCAGCACCTCGACGTGGCCCGGGTGATCGCCGACGCGGTCCGCGAGGCCACCGGCACCGACCACCCCTGGCGGCTCGTCTACCAGTCCCGCAGCGGCGCCCCCCACATCCCGTGGCTCGAGCCCGACATCTGCGACCACCTGGAGACCCTCCACGGCGCCGGAGCGCCCGCCGTCGTCATGGTCCCGATCGGCTTCGTCTCCGACCACATGGAGGTCCTCTACGACCTCGACACCGAGGCCACCGCCAAGGCCGCCGAACTCGGCCTGCCCGTCGGCCGCTCCGCGACCGTCGGATCCGACCCCCGCTTCGCCGCCGCCGTCCGCGAACTCGTCCTGGAGCGGGCCACCGCCGAGCGGGGCACCCGCGCCGAGCGGTGCGCCCTGGGCGCGCTCGGGCCCTCGCACGACCTCTGCCCCATCGGCTGCTGCCCGGCCAGGGCGGAGCGCCCCGCCGCGGCCGGCGCCGACAGCCCGTACGCCTGAGGGCCCGCCCGACCACAAGGAGACCCCGTGACCGACCCGCTCCTCCCCGAACTGCTCGACCTCGCCCTGGAGGCCGCCCGGCGGGCCGGCGCGCTGCTGCGCGACGGCAGGCCGGACGACCTGGCCGTGGCGAAGACCAAGTCGAGCCCCATCGACGTGGTCACCGAGATGGACATCGCCGCCGAGAAGCTGATCACCGGCTTCCTCGCCGAGCACCGCCCGCAGGACGGATTCCTCGGCGAGGAGGGCGCGTCCAGCCCCGGCACCAGCGGGGTCCGCTGGGTGATCGACCCGCTCGACGGCACCGTGAACTACCTCTACGGTCTGCCCACCTGGGCGGTCTCGATCGCCGCCGAACGGGACGGCGAGACCGTGGTCGGCGTGGTCGAGGCCCCGATGCGCGGCGAGACGTACCGGGCGGTCCTCGGCGGCGGCGCGTACGCGGCGGAGCGGCGCCTCGCCGTCCGCCCCTCGCCGCCCCTCGACCAGGCCCTCCTCGGCACGGGCTTCGGGTACGTGCAGTCCCGGCGCGCCCACCAGGCGGAGGTCGCCGCCCAGGTGATCCCGCGCGTCCGCGACATCCGGCGGGGCGGCTCGGCCGCCATCGACCTCTGCGACGTCGCCGCCGGCCGCCTCGACGCCTACTACGAGCGCGGCCTCAACCCCTGGGACCTCGCCGCCGGCGCCCTGATCGCCCGCGAGGCGGGCGCGCTGACCGGTGGCCGCCCGGGGGAGCCGGAGTCCGGCGAACTGACCCTGGCGGCCTCCCCGGGCCTCTTCGAGCCCCTCCAGGAGCTCCTGGAGGGGCTCGGGGCCTGGCACGACTGAGCACCCCGGCGACGGACGTGCGAGGGCCCCGGTGCCGGGAACGGCGCCGGGGCCCTCGCACGTGGTGCGGGTCATACGGGTCGGACGGGTCTGGCGGGTCCGACGGCAGGGTCAGACGCCTTGCGCGGCAACCTCCACGCCGTGCTCGGCGGCCAGCCGGTGCAGGTCCTCGAGCTCCGCCTGCTCGACCTCCACCAGGTAGTCGTCGCCCGTCTCACGAGCTCGCGTGAGGTCCGTCTGCGTGGTCCTGATGCGGTGCAGCAGGCCTGCGGTGAAAGCGTCCATCGTGCGCCCCCTCGTCATGGGTCCGGTGGCACGGGGGTGTGCCGAGGGTGGTGGATCACGCTCCGCTGCCTCTGGGCGACAGAGAGCGGTAGGTGGCGCGCCACATACAGGGCGTGATCACGGGGTGTGCAGTCGTCCTCCCCAGCCCTTTCCTCAGAGAAACCTCAACTGGCCCGCGAATCCGGTGAATTCTTCGGTTCCGGCCGGGCCCCCGCCGCACGACCCGCGCCCGCCGAGAGCCCCGCACCGCCGCCTTACAGCCGGTTTACGCGCGTACGGGGCAGGATGGACACGCACAGTCAGTGCTCAGGTTTTCAGCCGGTCCCCCCGGGACGGCGGCTCAACGGGAAGGAAGTACGACGTGCGCGTACTCGTCGTCGAGGACGAGCAGCTGCTCGCCGATGCGGTGGCCACCGGACTGCGCCGGGAGGCCATGGCCGTCGACGTCGTGTACGACGGCGCCGCGGCCCTGGAGCGCGTCGGAGTCAACGACTACGACGTCGTCGTCCTCGACCGTGACCTGCCCCTCGTCCACGGTGACGACGTCTGCCGCAAGATCGTGGAGCTGGGCATGCCCACCCGCGTCCTGATGCTCACCGCGTCCGGCGACGTCAGCGACCGGGTGGAGGGACTGGAGCTCGGCGCGGACGACTACCTTCCCAAGCCCTTCGCCTTCACCGAGCTCACCGCCCGCGTGCGCGCCCTCGGGCGCCGCACCAGCGTGCCCCTGCCGCCCGTCCTGGAGCGCGCGGGCATCAAGCTCGACCCGAACCGCCGCGAGGTCTTCCGCGAGGGCAAGGAGGTCCAGCTCGCGCCGAAGGAGTTCGCCGTCCTGGAGGTCCTCATGCGCAGCGAGGGCGCCGTCGTCTCGGCCGAGCAGCTCCTGGAGAAGGCCTGGGACGAGAACACCGACCCCTTCACCAACGTCGTACGCGTGACCGTCATGACCCTCCGCCGCAAGCTCGGCGAGCCGCCGGTCATCGTCACGGTCCCCGGCTCCGGGTACCGGATCTGACCTGATGGCCACGACGCCCGCGCCCCACCCCCAGGCGCCCCCGAAACCGACCTGGGACCCCAGGGACCCGGTCCGGCCCCTGCTGCGCCCGACCATCCGGATACGACTGACCCTGCTGTACGGCGGGATGTTCCTGATCGCGGGCATCCTGCTGCTCTCGATCATCTACCTCTTCACCGCGCAGGCGCTCAGCGACAGCGCGGCCCAGCTGCCCTTCAAGATCGTCAAGGGTGAGGTCCAGCCCACCACCTCGTGGTGCGTCCTGCCCAACACGGGCACCGGCGAGCAGTTCAACGACGCCGTGTCCGTCTGTCTGCGGCACCAGAGCGACCTGGCCCTGGACGACCTCCTGCGCCGCTCGCTCTTCGCCCTGCTCGGCCTGAGCATCATCGCCTTCGCCTTCGGCTACGCCATGGCGGGACGGGTGCTCTCCCCGCTCGGCCGGATCACCCGTACCGCCCGCCAGGTGGCCGGCTCCGACCTCTCCCGGCGGATCGAGCTGGACGGCCCCGACGACGAGCTCAAGGAGCTCGCCGACACCTTCGACGAGATGCTGGACCGCCTGGAGCGGGCCTTCACCGCGCAGCAGCGGTTCGTCGCGAACGCCTCGCACGAGCTGCGGACCCCGCTCGCGATCAACCGCACCCTCCTGGAGGTCCACCTCTCGGACCCCGGGGCGCCGGTGGAGCTCCAGCAGCTCGGCAAGACCCTGCTCGCCACCAACGAGCGCAGCGAA
This sequence comes from Streptomyces sp. NPDC002057, assembly GCF_040296665.1. Classification (NCBI taxonomy): domain Bacteria; kingdom Bacillati; phylum Actinomycetota; class Actinomycetes; order Kitasatosporales; family Streptomycetaceae; genus Streptomyces; species Streptomyces sp. NPDC002057. Next base: position 183,172 of record NZ_JBEOXR010000009.1, on the reverse strand, counting down.
CAGCTCGTCGAGGGCCTGCTGCTGCTCGCCCGGAGCGACAACCAGATCATCGAGCGCAAGCCCGTCGACCTCGCCGAGGTCGCCGAGCGGGGCGTCGACCAGGTGCACGCCGAGGCGGCGGCCAAGGGCGTCGAGATCCGCGGCGAGCGCGAGCCGGCGGTCGTCCAGGGCAACGGCGTGCTGCTCGAACGGATCGCGCTGAACCTGCTCCAGAACGCCGTCCGGTACAACGTGCCGGAGGGCGGCTGGGTGGAGGTCACCACCGAGACCCAGGACGGGCAGGCGGTCCTGCTCGTCTCGAACACGGGGCCGGTGGTTCCCGCGTACGAGATCGACAACCTCTTCGAACCGTTCCGGCGGCTCCGCCAGGAGCGGACCGGCAGCGACAAGGGAGTCGGTCTCGGCCTGTCGATCGCCCGGTCCGTGGCGCGGGCCCACGGCGGCCGTATCATCGCGGAGCCCCGCGAGGGAGGCGGTCTCGTGATGCGCGTCACTCTGCCGATCTGACAGACTGCACGAGCCGACCCGGTTCCGTTCGCTTTGCGCGGAATTCCGGGGCCCTGATCCCTGAGACGCTCATGTGTGATCGATCACAGGACAGGTGTCCGGACCTCCACTCTCCGTGACCGGGGAATCCCCCGGAAAACCAGGAAAAGTCCGGGTTTCCGGGGCCCGGAATGACGGGAAGTACACGGGGTGGCGCCTGTGAAGGGCGCCCGGAGGACCGTGTACGGTCCGGTTCGCCACCCGAAGCCGATCACTCGTGAGAGGACGGGACGGGTGTCGATTGAGTAACAGACCTTGATGTGAGGCAAAATCTCCGCCTCAGGTCGGGCACAAGTCCGACCTCTCACGCGTTACGTGCGCTGGAGACACCGCAACCACCCAGAGGGGGAGAGCGACATGGCAACGGATTACGACACCCCACGCAAGACCGACGACGACGTCGATTCGGACAGCCTTGAGGAACTGAAGGCCCGCCGGAACGACAAGTCGACCTCGACCGTCGACGTCGACGAGTTCGAGGCCGCCGAAGGCCTGGAGCTTCCCGGCGCCGACCTCTCGAACGAGGAGCTGGCCGTCCGGGTCCTGCCCAAGCAGGCCGATGAGTTCACCTGCATGAGCTGCTTCCTCGTGCACCACCGCAGCCAGCTGGCCAGGGAGAAGAACGGCCAGCCCATCTGCCGCGACTGCGACTGAGATCGCTGACCGTGGCAGGCGACACACCGTCCCGGAAGCGGCGTCTACGGCTCCCCGGGAGCCCTCGGACGTACAAGGGCGGCACAGGCCCGGCAGAGGGCGCCCACGAGGCCTCTGAAGCCGAGCCCACCGCCTCCCCGCCCTCCCTCGGCGAACGTGACGACGAGCGGGGCCACCCGGCCTCGCTCGATGCGGTCACCGAGCCGGACCCGGCACACCTGCCGGTGGAGCGGGGAGCGGGAGGGAGCGACGTGCCCGAGGCACCGCAGGACGGCCGCTTCGGCGCCGTCAAGCGCCTCGCCAATCCGGCGCGGGCGCGACTCGACAGGATCAGGATCGACTCCGACCGGATCGACGCCGTCCGGCGCGGCGTCGCGCAGGGCGTCCGCCAGGGCGTGAAGCGCGGCGGCGACAGCGCCAAGGCCGGCCTCGGCCATCTGGCCGACCGGTTGATCGACCTCGCCCCGCGGATCCCCGTCCGCGATCTGGCGACCCTTCGCAAACAGTTCCCGGGGCTCGGACCCGAGGAACTCGCCGACAAGCTCGTCGCCGGCGCGGCGAACGCGAGCTCGACCGTGGGCGCGAGCATCGGCGCCGCCGCCATGCTCCCGGTACCCCCGGCCATGCCCGCGGAGCTCGCCGCGGAGATCACCGGCGTCGCCGCCGTGGAACTCAAACTCATCGCCGAACTGCACGAGGTCTACGGGCTGCGGCCGCCCGGCCGGCTCACCCAGCGTTCGATGGCCTATCTGACCTCCTGGGCCGAGGAGCGGGGCGTCGACCCCACCAGGCCCACCACGGTCAACGCGGCGCTCGGCGGACAGCTCAAGCGCGAGCTGCGCCAGCAGATCATGAAGCGCATGGTGCGCAACCTGCCGAACCTCATGCCTTTCATGGTGGGCGCGGCGGTCGGCGCGGTCATGAACCGCCGCGACACCAAGAAGCTCGCCGGACACATCCGCAAGGACCTGCGCGCCCGCCAGGTCCCCTGGGACGCCCTCCGGGAGCTGCCGCCGCTGGAACAGCCCGAGAACCCCAAGGAACTGGGCTTCTGAGGACCGGCTGAACCGGGCGTCCGCACCCCGGGGGCGGCATCCACGACCGGGCCGGGTAACGGGGCGAAGGCCCCGGATCACCCGGCCCGAGGCACACCCCGGACCCACCGGTCCCGGACCCACCGGTCCCGGACCCACCGGTCCCGGACCTACCGGTCCCGGAGCGCCGGCCCGGGAGCCATCGGTCCTGGGTCCCGTCAGCGCGTCCGTCAGCGTTCGTCCCCGGATTCCGCGCGGACCGCTTCCAGCGCCGCCACGAGGGCCTCCGGCTCACGGCTGGAGAGGTACACGTACGGCGTCGGGTCCGCCGGGTCCGTCACCTCGACCCGCACCGCCCGCGGCACGTAGCTGCGCATCAGCATGAAGGCGCGCGGATCGGCCTTGTGCGTGCGCCAGGCGCGCGCCTCCTCCGCGTCGAGCGCCTCGGCCGCCCCGAGGGCCGCTACCGGAATCCGCGCGTCGCCCGCCACGAGCGAACCCGCCACCACCCTGACCCGCGCGGAGCCGTACGAGGAGACCGCCGCCCCCGCGAGCACCGCCGCCACGATCAGACCGCCCAGCATCGGGACCGTACCCAGCGGAAACAGGATCAGGCCGCCCGACAGACCGAGCAGGCCCGCGATGACCCACCACGATCGGGGAGCCGTCAGCCGCTCGTCGAAGCGCGGCGCGGCGGAGGGCGCGGGGGAGGGGGCGGAAGACGATGCGGAAGGCTGCATGCGTCCAAGCTTGGCACGGCGCGACCAGGGCACTGCCGCGCGGGTAAGGTCTGCGCCTGTGACTGCAACATCTGCCGCCCTGACCCCGCCGGCCGACGCCATACCGCCGGTACGCCACCCCGACGCGCCGGCCCCCGGCGAGCTGCTCGGTTCGCACTACGAGCAGTGTTTCGGGTGCGGCGGCGGGCAGCCCCACGGCCTCCACCTGGAGGCGCGCGCGGGCGACGGCGTGACCGTCACCGCCGAGTTCACGGTGACCACCGACCACCAGGGCGCCCCCGGCCTCGCGCACGGCGGCGTCCTCGCCACCGCGCTCGACGAGACCCTCGGCTCCCTGAACTGGCTGCTGCGGGTCATCGCCGTGACCGGACGCCTGGAGACCGACTTCGTCCGGCCCGTCCCGGTGGGCACCGTGCTCCACCTGGAGGCCGAGGTCACCGCCGTCCACGGCCGCAAGATCTTCTCGACCGCCGTCGGCCGGATCGGCGGGCCCGAGGGCCCCGTCGCCGTCCGCGCCGACGCCCTCTTCGTCGAGGTCAAGGTCGACCACTTCATCGACAACGGCCGTCCGGAGGAGATCCGGGCCGCCATGTCCGACCCCGACCAGGTCCGGCGCACCCGCGCCTTCGAGGTGAACCCCTGATGCGCAACCCTGTCGACGTACTGATCCGCCGCGTGGACCCGGACGTGCCGATCCCGGCCTACGGGCACCCCGGCGACGCCGGCGCGGACCTCGTGACCACCGAGGCCGCCGAGCTGGCCCCCGGGGAGCGCGCCGTGCTGCCCACCGGGGTCTCCATCGCCCTCCCGGACGGGTACGCCGCCTTCGTGCACCCCCGCTCCGGACTCGCCGCCCGCTGCGGAGTGGCGCTCGTGAATGCCCCGGGGACGGTGGATGCCGGGTACCGTGGAGAGATCAAGGTGATCGTGGTCAATCTCGACCCGCGCGAGACCGTGCGGTTCGAACGATTCGATCGGATTGCCCAACTTGTCGTCCAACAGGTCGAGAAGGTGCGCTTCCACGAGGTCGCGGAACTTCCCGGCTCGGCGCGGGCCGAGGGGGGCTTCGGGTCCACCGGCGGTCACGCCGCCGTGGACGGCACAACGGGTGGGAATCGATACGCTTCGGTCGTATCCGACCGGGAAGGACAGTGACGTGTTCGGACGTCGCAAGAAGAGCGGTGCCGCAGAGGACGCGGCGGGCGAGGCCGAGCAGGTCGTCGACGCGGTGGACGGCGAGGACGCGGACGACGCGGCCCCGCGCCGTGTGAACCTTCCGCCGGCGCCCCGGCCCGACGGACCCTGGGACATCTCCGAGGTCACCAAGCCCGACGAGGGCCGGGTGGACCTGGGCGGCGTCTTCGTGCCCGGAGTCGAGGGCATGGAGCTGCGGGTGGAGGTGGCGGGCGACGCGATCGTCGCGGCCACCGTCGTCCTGCGCGACAGCGCCGTACAGCTGCAGGCCTTCGCCGCCCCGAAGAACGAGGGCATCTGGGGCGAGGTCCGCGACGAGATCGCCACGGGCATCGTCCAGCAGGGCGGTGTCATCGACGAGGTCGAGGGCCCGCTGGGCTGGGAGCTGCGCGCCCAGGTCCCCGTGCAGCTGCCGGACGGCAACCGCGGTGTGCAGCTGGTCCGCTTCGTGGGCGTCGACGGTCCCCGCTGGTTCCTGCGCGGAGTGATCTCCGGACAGGGCGCGGTCCAGCCCGAGGCCGCCGGTCTCCTGGAGCAGATCGTCCGGGACACCGTGGTCGTCCGCGGCGAGGGCCCGATGGCCCCGCGCGACCCGATCGTCCTCAAGCTGCCGAACGACGCGCAGATGGTGCCGGACGGCGTGCAGCAGGAGGAGCAGGAGAACTCCCGCTTCTCCGGCGGCATGGGCCAGCTCCAGCGCGGCCCGGAGATCTCCGAGATCCGCTGATCGCCCCAGCCGGTCGTCCCTGTCGATGGGCCGCGTTCCCGTACCTCTCGTACGGGAACGCGGCCCATCGGCCGTTGTCCACAGGTTCCGCCCACCGGCCCTGGTCCTCCGGCCCGGCCGCGGACCATACTGGCGGGCACATGTTCGAGGAGGGGGAGCGCAGCGTGAGTGAGAGCAGCACGGGGTCCGCGACGGCCGTGGCCGAGGACCCGGCCGGCCGGCCGATGGTCCGCGTGACGGACCTGCGCCGTTCGTACGGCACGGGCGAAGCCGCCGTCCACGCCCTGCGCGGGGTCTCCTTCGACGTCCCGCGCGGCGAGCTCGTCGCGCTCAAGGGCCGCTCGGGCTCCGGCAAGACCACGCTGCTCAACCTCGTGGGCGGTCTCGACACCGCCGACGGGGGCACGATCGTCATCGACGGCGTCGACCTCTCCACCCTCGGTGAGAACGGTCTCCTGGAACTGCGCCGCGACCGGATCGGCTTCATCTTCCAGTCCTTCGGACTGCTCCCGATCCTCTCCGCCGCCGAGAACGTGGGCGTACCGATGCGGCTGCGCAAGGCCGACCCCAAGGAGCGCGAGGAGCGGGTGGCCCTCCTCCTCGGCCTGGTGGGCCTCGCGGACCAGGCGGCCCAGCGGCCCGGCGAGCTCTCCGGCGGTCAGCAGCAGCGCGTCGCCATCGCCCGCGCCCTCGCCAACAAGCCGGCCCTGCTGATAGCCGACGAGCCCACCGGCCAGCTGGACGCGGAGACCGGGCTCGCCGTGATGCAGCTGCTGCGCGCGGTGGTGCGCAGCGAGGGCTGCACGGCCCTGGTCGCCACCCACGACCCGCAGCTCCTGGGGCTGGCCGACCGGGTCCTGGAGCTGAGCGACGGCGAGATCATCGAGCACTGAGCACATCCCCCGGTCGGACAGGGGGCGGCGGCACATCAGAATCACGTCAAGACCGCCCCACCCCCCTCCCGACGTGCGGAATGTCCGATTGACTGGACGTATGGTCGTCCCATGGGACGCGGCAAGCTTCGGATCTACCTCGGCGCTGCGCCGGGCGTCGGCAAGACCTACGCGATGCTCTCGGAGGGGCACCGCCGGGTCGAGCGCGGCACGGACTGCGTCGTGGCGTTCGTGGAGCACCACGGGCGGCCGCGCACGGAGGTGATGCTGCACGGCCTGGAGCAGGTGCCGCGCCGCACCCTGGAGTACCGGGGGACCACCTTCACGGAGATGGACATCGACGCGGTCCTGGCCCGTCGTCCCGCCGTCGCCCTCGTCGACGAACTCGCCCACACGAACGTCCCCGGCTCCCGCAACCCCAAGCGGTGGCAGGACGTCGCCGAGCTGCTCGCGGCCGGCATCGACGTCGTCTCGACCGTCAACATCCAGCACCTGGAATCGCTCGGCGACGTCGTCGAGGCGATCACGGGCGTACGGCAGCGGGAGACCGTCCCCGACGAGGTCGTGCGCCGGGCGGACCAGATCGAGCTGGTCGACATGTCGCCCGAGGCGCTGCGGCGCCGGATGGCCCACGGCAACGTCTACACCTCGGACAAGGTCGACGCGGCCCTCTCCAACTACTTCCGCCCCGGCAACCTCACCGCCCTGCGCGAGCTGGCCCTGCTCTGGACCGCCGACCGGGTCGACGAGTACCTCCAGCAGTACCGGGGCGAGCACAACATCCGCTCCACCTGGCAGGCCCGCGAGCGCATCGTCGTCGGGCTGACCGGAGGCCCGGAGGGCCGCACGCTCATACGGCGCGCCACCCGTCTCGCGGAGAAGGGCGCCGGGGGCGAGGTCCTCGCCGTCTACATCGCCCGCAGCGACGGTCTCACCGCGGCCTCGCCGAAGGAGCTGGCGGTCCAGCGGACCCTCGTCGAGGACCTCGGCGGAACGTTCCACCACGTCATCGGCGACGACATACCCTCCGCGCTCCTGGAGTTCGCCCGCGGGGTCAACGCCACCCAGATCGTCCTCGGCTCCAGCCGCCGCCGCACCTGGCAGTACGTGCTGGGCCCCGGCGTCGGCCAGACCGTGGCCCGGGACTCCGGGACCGACCTCGACGTCCACATCGTCACCCACGGCGAGGTCGCCAAGGGACGCGGACTGCCGGTCGCCCGCGGCGCCCGCCTCGGCCGCTCCCGGATCATCAGCGGCTGGATGGTCGGCGTCGCCGGTCCCATCCTCCTCGCCCTGCTCCTCACCCATGTCGACGCCGACCTCGGTCTCGCCAACGACATGCTGCTCTTCCTCGCCCTGACCGTCGCCGCGGCCCTGCTCGGCGGGTTCCTGCCGGCGCTCGCCTCCGCGGCGGCCGGCTCCCTCCTCCTCAACTGGTTCTTCACCCCGCCCGTCCACCGCCTCACCATCGCCGACCCCAAGAACATCGTCGCCATAGCGGTCTTCCTCGGCGTCGCCATGTCGGTCGCCTCGGTGGTCGACCTGGCCGCCCGGCGCACCCACCAGGCCGCCCGGCTGCGCGCCGAGTCCGAGGTGCTCTCCTACCTCGCCGGCAGCGTGCTGCGCGGCGAGACCAGCCTCGACGCCCTGCTCGAACGGGTCCGCGAGACCTTCTCCATGGAGTCCGTCGCCCTCCTCGAACGGGAGAACGAGGTCGAGCCGTGGACCCGGGCGGCGAGCGTGGGACCCCACCCCGCGGCCCGGCCCGAGGAGGCGGACGTGGACATGCCGGTCGGCGACCGCCTGGCCCTCGCCCTCTCCGGCCGGGTGCTGCCCGCGGAGGACCGGCGCGTCCTCGGCGCCTTCGCCGCCCAGGCCGCCGTCGTCCTCGACCGGCAGCGGCTCGTCGGCGAGGCGGAGGTGGCCCGCAAGCTCGCCGAGGGCAACAAGATCCGCACCTCCCTGCTCGCCGCCGTCAGCCACGACCTGCGGACCCCGCTCGCGAGCATCAAGGCCTCCGTCTCCTCCCTCCGCTCCGACGACGTCGAATGGTCCGAGCAGGACCGCGCCGAACTCCTCGAAGGCATCGAGGCCGGCGCCGACCGCCTCGACCACCTCGTCGGCAACCTCCTCGACATGTCCCGCCTCCAGACCGGCACCGTCACCCCGCTGATCCGTACCGTCGACCTCGACGAGGTCGTCCCCATGGCCCTCGGGGGAGTGCCGGACGGCAGCGCGGAGCTCGACATCCCCGAGACGCTGCCGATGGTCGAGGTCGACAAGGGCCTCCTGGAGCGGGCCGTCGCCAACATCGTCGAGAACGCCGTCAAGTACAGCCCCGAGGACGTTCCCGTCGCCGTCGCCGCCAGCACCCTGGGGGACCGGGTCGAACTGAGGGTCGTGGACCGCGGTCCCGGCGTGCCCGACGAGGCCAAGGACGGCATCTTCGAGCCCTTCCAGCGCTTCGGCGACGCCCCTCGCGGCTCCGGCGTCGGCCTCGGCCTCGCGGTGGCCCGCGGCTTCGTCGAGGCCATGGGCGGGACGCTCGGCGCCGAGGACACCCCGGGCGGCGGCCTGACGATGGTGCTCACCCTGCGGGCCGCCCCGCGCGGGACCCCGCCGCCCGCCGCCGACCTCCCGGCCCACGCCGTGACCTGACCGGGGGCCGTGGTCGTACGGCCCCTTCCCCGCAGGTCCCGGACGGGCTCCCCGCTCCGGTGGCCGCCGCCCCCTCCGGGCCGTCGCCGTCGGTTCGGCGAGGTCCGGTCCGCCGCAGGTCCGCCGGAGGCCCCCCTCCGGGACCGCCCCCGGTACGGACGCGGTCCCGCTTCCCGTACCGCCCGCTCCCCCTCCCGTACCCTCTTGCTCCCGCCCGCACGGGCGACCGAAGAAGGAAGGCCCCCTCCATGACCCGGGTCCTCGTGGTCGACGACGAGCCGCAGATCGTCCGCGCGCTGGTGATCAACCTCAAGGCGCGGAAGTACGAGGTCGATGCCGCGCCCGACGGCGCCACCGCCCTCCGGCTCGCCGCCGAACGCCACCCCGACGTCGTCGTCCTCGACCTCGGCCTGCCCGACATGGACGGCGTCGAGGTCATCAAGGGCCTGCGCGGCTGGACGCGGGTGCCGATCCTGGTCCTCTCGGCCCGGCAGACCTCCGACGAGAAGGTCGAGGCGCTCGACGCGGGCGCCGACGACTACGTCACCAAGCCCTTCGGCATGGACGAGCTGCTCGCCCGGCTGCGCGCGGCCGTCCGGCGGGCCGAGCCGGTCGGCGGCGCCGAGGACGGGGTCGTGGTCGTCGAGACCGCGGGCTTCACCGTCGACCTGGCGGCGAAGAAGGTCCACCGCGAGGGCCGGGACGTCCGGCTCACCCCCACCGAGTGGCACCTCCTCGAAGTCCTCGTCCGCAACAGCGGCCGCCTGGTCAGCCAGAAGCAGCTGCTCCAGGAGGTCTGGGGACCCTCGTACGGCACGGAGACCAACTACCTCCGGGTGTACATGGCGCAGCTCCGGCGCAAGCTGGAGACCGACCCCTCCCACCCGCGCCATTTCGTCACCGAACCGGGCATGGGCTACCGCTTCGAACGGTGAACGGACGGCGCCTCCCGGGCCGGTCCCGGTGACAGCGGTGGCCGGTACGCTTTCTGTATGAGCGCTGCACCACGTACAGAGAAGCCGGCCGGTCGGTTCCGCCGGATGCTCGACCGGCTCTCCTCCTCCCCGGAGGACCTGGAGTCGGAGGAGCTCCAGGAGGACGCCGAAGCGTCGGGGTGCACGCGAATCAGCGACTGCTCCGACCGCCAGATAGTCAAGGTGACTGGTACCTTGCGCACGGTCACGTTGCGTCCTCGGGCCGGCGTGCCCGCGCTGGAGGCCGAACTCTTCGACGGCACGGCACCGCTCGACGTCGTATGGCTCGGCCGGCGCTCCATCGTGGGCATCGAACCGGGCCGCAAGCTGATCGCCTCCGGCCGGATCTCCATGAGCCACGGCCGGCGGGTCCTCTTCAACCCCAAATACGAGCTCCGACCGCTCGGACAGGAGTAGCCGGTGACGTCCCTCGACAAGCCGACCACCACGGACCAGGACGCCCAGGCCTCGAAGGAGGTCACCGAGGCCGCGCTGTTCGAGGCCTTCGGCGGCGTGCGGGGCATGGTCGAGACGGTCGTGCCCGGCCTGCTGTTCGTCACGATCTTCACGATCAACAAGAACCTGCACGTCTCGGCGATCGCCGCGCTCGCGGTCTCGCTGGTCCTGGTCGCCGTCCGGCTGATCCGCCGGGACACCGTCAAGCACGCCTTCAGCGGTGTCTTCGGCGTCGCCTTCGGTGTCGTCTTCGCGATGATGACGGGGAACGCCAAGGACTTCTACCTGCCGGGCATGCTGTACACCCTGGGCCTCGCCCTCGCGTACATCGTCACCGCGCTCGCCGGAGTGCCCCTGATCGGCCTGATCCTCGGCCCGGTCTTCAAGGAGAACCTCTCCTGGCGCACCCGCAACCCGGGCCGGAAGAAGGCGTACACGAAGGCGAGCTGGGCCTGGGGCCTGATCCTGCTCGGCAAGTGCGCGATCCTCTTCCCGATGTACTGGTGGGCCGACACGACCAAGTTCGGCTGGGTCCTCATCGCACTCAAGATCCCGCCGTTCCTGCTCGCGGTCTACCTCACCTGGGTCTTCCTCGCGAAGGCGCCGCCGCCGATCGACGTCTTCGCCGAGATGGAGGCCGAGGAGCGCGCCGAGAAGGAGCGCAAGGCAGCCGCCGCGGCGCGGAGCCACCCGGAGGCCTGAACCCCGTACCGGGGCAGCACGCGGGAGGGCCCGGACCTGTTCGTCAGGTCCGGGCCCTCCCGCGTGTCTCCCGCGCTGTGCTCAGGCCTCGGAGTCGGCCTCGCGGCGGACCTGCAGCAGGTCCTCCAGCTGCTCCTCGCGGGCCTGCGCGGCCACGAACAGCAGCTCGTCACCGGCCTCCAGCGTCTCCTCGGGGCTCGGCGTCAGCACCCGCGAACCGCGGATGATCGTCACCAGCGAGGTGTCCTGCGGCCAGGGAACGTCCCCGACGGAGGTGCCGGCGACCGCCGACTCCGGCGGGAGCGTCAGCTCGACCAGGTTCGCGTCGCCGTGGCTGAAGCGCAGCAGCCGGACCAGGTCGCCGACGCTCACCGCCTCCTCGACCAGGGCCGACATGAGGCGCGGCGTCGAGACGGCCACGTCCACACCCCAGGCCTCGTTGAACAGCCACTCGTTCTTCGGGTTGTTCACCCGGGCGACGACCCGCGGCACGCCGTACTCGGTCTTGGCGAGCAGCGAGACGACGAGGTTCACCTTGTCGTCACCGGTCGCCGCGATCACCACGTTGCAGCGCTGGAGCGCCGCCTCGTCGAGCGAGGTGATCTCACAGGCGTCGGCGAGCAGCCACTCCGCCTGCGGCACCCGCTCCACCGAGATGGCGGTCGGCGCCTTGTCGATGAGCAGGACCTCGTGCCCGTTCTCCAGGAGCTCGCCCGCGATGGAACGGCCCACCGCACCCGCGCCCGCAATAGCGACACGCATCAGTGACCGCCCTCCTCGGGACCCTCGGCGAAGGCCTCCTCGACCTTCGCGATCTCGTCCGTACGCATCATCACGTGCACCAGATCACCCTCCTGGAGCACCGTCTGCGAGGTGGGCAGAATCGCTTCGCCCAGCCGGGTGAGGAACGCGACACGCACACCGGTCTCCTCCTGGAGCCGGCTCACCTTGTGGCCGATCCAGGCCGGGGTCGTGTGGACCTCCGCGAGCTGCACACCACCGCTCGGGTCCCGCCACAGCGGCTCCGCGCCGGAGGGCAGCAGCCGCCGCAGCATCTGGTCGGCGGTCCAGCGGACCGTCGCGACGGTCGGGATGCCGAGACGCTGGTAGACCTCGGCGCGACGCGGGTCGTAGATCCGCGCCGCCACGTTCTCGATGCCGAACATCTCGCGCGCGACCCGCGCCGCGATGATGTTCGAGTTGTCGCCGCTGCTCACCGCGGCGAAGGCCCCCGCGTCCTCGATGCCGGCCTCACGCAGCGTGTCCTGGTCGAAGCCCACGCCCGTGACGCGCCGACCGCCGAAACCCGACCCCAGACGACGGAAAGCCGTCGGGTCCTGGTCAACCACGGCGACGGTGTGCCCCTGCTGCTCCAAGGTCTGCGCGAGAGCGGCTCCCACTCGCCCGCAGCCCATGATGACGATGTGCACGTCCCCTTACCCCGCACTCCTGATCGCCTTGCTGACCTGCGAAAACACCCTGCTCACAACTTTCCTCACCCGATGCGCCCGGGTCGCGGCGGGCAACACCCTGCCGGGTCACCCGGTCCGAGCTTAAGCGGCAACGCTGGCCGAGACCGCATCCGAGGTGGTACTGAGGGAGATTCGGTGCCGATCGGGGGTGCCGGTGCGCGTGGCTCTTTTCGAACGCTTACGATCCTCTCCGTGTCCAAACTGACCGACGTGCCCAAACGGATCCTGATCGGGCGGGCCCTGCGCAGCGACAAGCTCGGAGAGACCCTTCTCTCGAAGCGGATCGCCCTCCCCGTCTTCGCCTCCGACCCGCTGTCCTCGGTGGCGTACGCACCCGGGGAGGTGCTGCTCGTCCTGTCGATCGCGGGTCTGTCGGCGTACCACTTCAGCCCGTGGATCGCGCTGGCCGTCGTCGTCCTGATGTTCACGGTCGTCGCCTCCTACCGGCAGAACGTCCACGCCTACCCGAGCGGCGGCGGCGACTACGAGGTCGCCAACACCAACCTCGGCCCCAAGGCCGGACTCACCGTCGCCAGCGCCCTGCTCGTCGACTACGTCCTGACCGTCGCCGTGTCGATCTCCTCCGGGATCGAGAACCTCGGCTCGGCCGTCCCGTTCGTCGTCGAGCACAAGGTCCTCTGCGCGGTCGGCGTCATCGTGCTGCTCACGGTGATGAACCTGCGCGGGGTGAAGGAGTCGGGCAGCCTCTTCGCCATCCCGACGTACGTCTTCGTCGCCGGCGTCTTCCTGATGATCGCCTGGGGCGCGTACCGGGGGATCGTCCTCGACGAGACCATGCAGGCCCCCACCGCCGACTTCGAGATCAAGCCCGAGCACCAGGGCCTGGCCGGCTTCGCGCTCTTCTTCCTGCTGCTGCGCGCCTTCTCCTCCGGCTGCGCCGCCCTCACCGGCGTCGAGGCGATCTCCAACGGGGTCCCGGCCTTTCGCAAGCCCAAGTCCAAGAACGCGGCCACCACGCTCGCGCTCATGGGCGCGCTGGCCGTCACCATGTTCTGCGGCATCATCTTCCTGGCCCTCGCCACCGACGTACGGATGGCGGAGAAGCCCGCCCAGGACCTGCTCCTGAACGGTGTGCCGGTCGGCGACGGATACGTCCAGGACCCGGTCATCTCCCAGGTCGCCGCCGCCGTCTTCGGCGACGGGACGTTCTTGTTCGTCGTCCTCGCCGCCGCCACCGCGCTGGTCCTCTTCCTGGCCGCGAACACCGCGTACAACGGCTTCCCGCTCCTCGGCTCGATCCTCGCCCAGGACCGCTACCTGCCGCGCCAGCTGCACACCCGCGGCGACCGCCTCACCTTCTCCAACGGCATCGTGCTCCTCGCCGGCGCCGCCGCCCTCCTCGTCTGGGCCTACGGAGCCGACTCGACGAAGCTGATCCAGCTGTACATCGTCGGCGTCTTCGTCTCCTTCACCCTCAGCCAGACCGGCATGGTCCGGCACTGGAACCGGCACCTGAAGACCGAGAAGGACCCGGCCAAGCGCCGCCACATGATCCGCTCCCGCGCGATCAACGCCTTCGGCGCCTTCTTCACCGGCCTCGTCCTCGTCGTCGTCCTCGCCACCAAGTTCACCCACGGCGCCTGGGTCGCCCTGCTCGGCATGGTGATCTTCTACGGGACGATGTCCGCGATCCGCAGGCACTACGACTCCGTCTCCGCCGAGATCGCCGCCGCGGAGGAACGGCCCGACGAGTACGTACGCCCCTCCCGGGTCCGCTCCATCGTCCTCGTCTCCAAGCTCCACAAGCCCACGCTCCGCGCCCTGGCCTACGCCAAGCTCATGCACGCGAACGAGCTGGAGGCGCTGACCGTCAACGTCGACCCCGTCGAGACGAAGGCGCTCCGGGAGGAGTGGGAGCGGCGCGGCATCAACGTCCCGCTCAAGATCCTCGACTCGCCGTACCGCGAGATCACCCGCCCGGTGATCGAGTACGTCAAGAACATCCGCCGCGAGAGCCCGCGCGACGCCGTCTCCGTCTACATCCCCGAGTACGTCGTCGGCCACTGGTACGAGCACCTGCTGCACAACCAGAGCGCCCTGCGCCTCAAGGGCCGGCTGCTCTTCACCCCGGGCGTCATGGTGACCTCGGTCCCGTACCAGCTCCAGTCCTCCGAGGCCGCGAAGAAGCGGGCCAGGAAGCGCCAGGAGTGGACCGCGCCGGGCTCGGTCCGCCGCGGCCCGGTCGAGAAGGGCCACAAGGAGCCGACGGTGAAGAGCGGCTGAGAAGCCGCTCGCGGAGAACAACCGGACAAGAACAACTAGACTGGTGGGCTGCCGTCCGTACGGCAGCCCACCGCCACTTCCCCTTGGAGTCCCCCCACCATGCAGAACGCCCCTGTTTCGTCGTTGGTCGGGGAAGAGTACGAGGTCGAGGTCGGTCCGGTGGCCCACGGCGGCCACTGCATCGCCCGCACCGAGGAGGGCCGCGTCCTCTTCGTCCGCCACGCGCTGCCCGGCGAGAGGATCGTCGCCCGCGTCACCGAGGGCGAGGAGACCTCCCGCTTCCTGCGCGCCGACGCGATCACGATCCTCGACCCGTCCAAGGACCGCGTCGAGGCCCCGTGCCCGTTCGCGGGCCCGGGCAAGTGCGGCGGCTGCGACTGGCAGCACGCCAAGCCCGGCGCCCAGCGCCGCCTCAAGGGCGAGGTCATCGCGGAACAGCTCCAGCGCCTGGCCGGGCTCACCCCGGAGGAGGCCGGCTGGGACGGCACCGTCATGCCCGCCGAGGGCGACAAGCTCCCGCCGGGCGAGGTCCCGCAGTGGCGCACCCGCGTCCAGTACACGGTCGACGCCGACGGCAACGCGGGCCTGCGCAAGCACCGCTCGCACGACGTCGAGGTCATCGACCACTGCATGATCGCGGCGCAGGGCGTCTCGGAGCTCGGCATCGAGAAGCGCGACTGGGCGGGCATGGCCTCCGTCGAGGCCATCGCCGCCTCCGGCTCGAACGACCGCCAGGTCATCCTGACCCCGAAGCCCGGCGGCCGCCTCCCCCTGGTGGAACTGGACAAGCCGGTCTCCGTCCTGCGCGTCGACGAGAAGGACGGCGGCGTCCACCGCGTCCACGGCCGCGCCTTCGTCCGCGAGCGCGCCGACGAGCGCACCTACCGCGTCGGCAGCGGCGGCTTCTGGCAGATCCACCCGAAGGCCGCCCAGACCCTCATGCTCGCCGTCATGCAGGGCCTCACCCCCCGCAAGGGCGAGACGGCCCTCGACCTCTACTGCGGCGTCGGCCTCTTCGCGGGCGCCCTCGCCGACCGCGTCGGCGACCAGGGCGCGGTCCTCGGCATCGAGTCCGGCAAGCGCGCGGTGGAGGACGCCCGCCACAACCTGGCCGCCTTCCCGCGCGTCCGCATCGAACAGGGCAAGGTCGAGTCGGTCCTCCCGCGCACGGGCATCACCGAGGTCGACCTCATCGTCCTGGACCCCCCGCGCGCCGGCGCCGGCAAGCAGACCGTCCACCACCTCGCAAGCCTCGGCGCCCGCCGCATCGCCTACGTCGCCTGCGACCCGGCAGCCCTCGCCCGCGACCTCGCCTACTTCGCGGAACGCGGCTACAAGGTCCGGACACTGCGCGCGTTCGACCTGTTCCCGATGACGCATCATGTGGAGTGCGTCGCGATCCTGGAGCCGGTTAAGAAGGACGCCTGACCTGGGGTTTTGCCGGTGCGCGGTAGGTGCCGTGTGGGCGTTACGGGCGATATCTTGACGCTGAAGTGACGCTCGTTCTGATGGGTCGGCAGTCGATTGTCGGGGAGGGTCGGGCCGCGGCGCGCACCGATGAACAGACGCGCTGCGGCGAAAGAGACGGAGCACGGCGAGCGAGGCTCGTCGGCTCCGTTTCGCTCTTGTGCGCTCGATGAGGAAGTGTTGCCGACCATTGCCTGAGAAGGCGGTGCCTATCGCCTCGACGCGCGGCTAATATCCAGCTTTCAGGTACCGGCATGCGTCCGGCCTTTGGCTGCTGCACGTCTGAAGGAGATCGGAAGCCCGGTGAGCGGTGCTCGTTCTGGTGGGCGGGTGCTGGCTGCCCACCCCGGTGACCCCAAGCGCGTCGGCCCCTACCGGATCATCGGACGCCTCGGCTCAGGGGGCATGGGCACGGTGTTCGCCGGCCTCGACGCCGCCGGTCTGCGGGTCGCGGTCAAGGTCGTCCACCCTGCCCAGGCGGACGACGCGGAGTTCCGGGCGCGCTTCCGCCGAGAAGTCCAGCTCTCCGCCCGTGTCCAGGGCCCCTGCCTCATACCCCTGATCGCGGCTGACGCCGAAGCACCGTCACCGTGGCTGGCCACTGCCTATGCCCCAGGGCTCACCCTCGATCGGTACATCGCCGCGTACGGGCCGCTGGCCGGTGGAACCCTCTACGCCTTTGCTACGGGCACAGCCCAGGCCCTCGCGGCCATTCACGCCGCAGGTGTCGTCCACAGGGACGTCAAGCCGCAGAACGTCATCCTGACCCCGGTCGGTCCCCGAGTCCTGGACTTCGGCATCGCCCATGCCGCCGACGGCACATCCGTGACGCGCACCGGCATTCTGACCGGCACTCCTGGCTGGATCAGCCCTGAGCATTACCGCACCGGTACAACGGGTCCCGAGGGCGACATGTTCGTCTGGGGCGCCCTCGTAGCCTTCGCGGCCACGGGGCGCGCGCCCTTCGGTGGGGGAGCCCCTGACGCGGTCGCCTACCGGGTCATGTCCGGGGAGCCTGATCTGCGTGGCCTTCCTGGCGAACTCCACGCCATCGTGAGCAGTGCTCTTGCCAAGGAGCCGGGGGACCGAGCCACCGCGTGGGACGCCGCCGAGACGTGTGCCGTCCTCCTCGCAGCACAGGCCACACAGGTCGCGCCGACGGGTGCGGAGCCGACACTGGTGGGCGATCCCGTTGCTGCCCAGTGGGCCGTCTCCACTCTGGACGACCCGAACTGGAGACGTCCTGCCCTTTCCAGCAGACGACTCGTCGGCATCGCGGCGGCGGTGGGCACTGTCATAGGTGGCCTGGCGGGTGGAGTGCTGGCCCTGCAGCCCGACAAGACGGAGACGACTTCGACGAGTTCCCGTCCCCCCGCCAGCGCATCCCCCGGCATGACCGCCACCATGCCGGCTTCCGCTTCACCCGCAGCAAGCTCCCAGGCCGCGGTGGACGCCGCGTCATCCCCTACTCCTGCGAACGCGGACGAGGCGACGATCGCCACGTGGCGTGCGGCTCGTCGTGCCAAAGGAGAAGCGGAGATCGAGACCGAGGCCGCACTCGGGCATGCCCTCAGTTACGGCATGGGCGAGGACTACGACTACAGCGGTCAGTACGACGTGGGCTACGCCCCGTCCCGGAGAGAGCTCTACATAGCCATCAGTGGCCCGGCCTTGGAGTCACGCGTCGTGCAGGGAGTGGCCAAGAATGCCTGTCTCACCTTGCGCATGATGGCGGACATCTACAAGTCCCTTCCGTACGACGAGTACGTCCTGGTCGACACCACCACGTCCACGGCGCCGGCGATCGTGTGGGAGGACGACTTCCGCGCCAACACCGGCTGCATCACGCAGACCATCGACCGCACCGCCGCCGACCCCGGGCAGGAGCCGAGCTGGCACCCCACCGACGAAGGACTGGCCGCGGCCCAGATCCCCAGCGTCGACCAGCGCGAAATCAGAGTGGCAACCGAGGCGGTCCACCAGCTCTTTGCCGACTGGAACGCCAACTCCCGGCTGTTCGAAGACCCCCGCTACATCAGCGACGAGAACACCAGTATCGGCTTCGCTCCGCACGAAGGTGTGATGTACGTGTGGGCCACGAAGCCCGAGTGGGACCAGAGCACGCGAGCGGAGTGGGCAGAGGCCGCCGCCGGCGTTGCCTGCCGGACAGTTCTCGCGGAATCTCGCGCGGGGCAGGCATGGGGCTACGCCCAGTACGCGGTGGCAGTACTTGACGGCGCTGGAGGCACGGAGTTCCTTCGCTGGGGCACGGCCGGCAGCTGCACGAGCTGATTCGTCTCAGGCCGGCATCGTTGCGCTGGGTGGTGGTCAGCCGAGCCTGAGACGCCTGCGGCACTGCTGCCAGATGCTGAGCACGGGCCTTGGGCCTGCCCGGACCTGCGAGTTCCGTCCAGGCTCGCGTCGGAGTTCGGCGCGGTTCCAACTGTGGACCTCATGCTGATTGGAGTGCCGCGCGCTCCGCCGCCAAGTGCTTAGAAGATACTCGCGTGGGTGGGGGGCGAGGGGCGGCTTTGACCTCAGCGGGTGCGGCCGGTAGCCGGGCGCCGCCGAAAACTTCGGGCGTTTTCGGGACGGCTGGACTGTCGGTGGCTCCGGATAGCGTGCGGCGCATGGGAGCGAAGACGGCGCTGCTGGCGTACGCGGACGGAGATGTGGCCTCGGTGCTGAAGGCGGCGGCGGGTGAGCCGACAGTCGAGGACACGGCGGCGCTGATCGCCCGGGTCTTCCCGGGCTGTCGTGCGGAGTCGACGGAGGGTGAGGTCCTGGGGGAGGCGACGTACCCGCTGGACGGCCTCACGTACGCGGCGAGCTTCCCCGGCGTGGACCTGGTCTGCGACCGGCGCCTGACGTTCGACCGCCCATCGGAGCTGCCGGCGCACCTTCTTGAACCGGCAGCAGGACGCCGCGTGATCCTGCACGCGATGCACAGCGTCTCGGACTGGCTCGCCTTCGCGGTCTGGGAAGACGGCCGTCTGGTCCGCTCGCTGAGCCTCTCCCCGGGCGGCGGCATCGTGGAGAATACCGGCGACCCTTTCCCCTTCGAGACGCCGTACTGGGCGGGTGACCGGCCCGTGGAGCTCGACCCGGAGTGGGACGAGGAGCCGTACGCGCTGCCCTTCCACCCTCTGGAACTGGGCAACGAAGCCCTGCGCGCCTTCTTCGGCTTCCTTCTGGAAGGCCGACCCGCCCCCGACGACGTCGACCCGGATGCGGTGCCACTGCTCGGTTTCCGCCTGTTCGCCGACAGCAATGAGCCGAGCAGCTGACACCGCCCAGACGATGCCACACGCCTGAGATAGGTTGACGATTCACGTCTGCAAGGGGGTGCGACGGTGGCCGGTCTTGCTCCGGACGTCAAGTTCATCGCGGAGGGAATGATCCGCGGGTCCATGGGGCTTCTCGACACGATGCGGGGAGCACGTGACGCGGCCATTGCCGTCGGCCACGAACTGGCTCGACAACAGGGGATGGCAGGGGACGACGAGGCGGGGCGAGCCTTCGCCAAGGTGTACGTCTCGGCAGCCGCCGCGACGCTCGACAAGATGGGCTTCAGCTCCTACGTCCTTGGCGAGACGAGCAAGGGGCTGATGCGTAACGCCCGCGAGTTCATGGCCGAGGAGAGCCGACAGGTCTCTGCCTTCCTGGGACGGCAGGCCGACCTCACCGCAGGGATGGGCGACCCCGGCGCCGACTGCACCGAGAACTACCTCGGGCTGGGCCAGGAACTCCCCGAAGTCGTAGGGGAGACCGCCTGGTACGAGCAGTACGCCCCCGGCGGCGGCAGCGACCGCTTCCGTGGCTCGCCGGAGAAGATCCGGGGCGTCGCCGGCTCCTGGCGGCACGCCGGGGTACTCATGCAGCGCTTCCTGGAGGACGCGCAGGCGTACGCCCTCACCGCGAGCAAGGCACACTCCGGCGAGGCCGCCGACGCCTTCCAGACGTACGTCAAGCACAGCGTCGGCCTCACCTGCCCGCCGGCGAAGGCGGAGGAAGGCGAGCCGCTGGTGACGAACCTCGTCGCTGCCTGCACGCAGATAGCCAAGGCATGTGACCGGTACGCCGAGCACGTGGAGGCCGCCAAGGGGAAGATCGCCGAGCGCAAGCTGGACTTCTTCGCGGTCGACATGCCCTGGGAACAGCCGATGTTCGGCGGCAACGGATACGACGGCGGACTGCTCGACGCCGTACTAGGAGACTCCTGGATCCGGGACCTCGGCTCCGTGAGCCACGCACTGGACTCGTCCGCCGCCCGCATCAAGCTCCCCACCGCCGATCCGCCGACAGCGCCCGCCATCCCCGGACTCCCGCTCCTGCCGCCCCTCATCCCCGCGCCGATTCCCGTACCCGTCCCGATCGTCCTCGCCTCGTACACCGGGCAGGTCCCGGCGCTGGCTCCGATGATCAACCCTGTCGACCCGGGTATCTCCTTCGCCGACCCGATTCCACCGGTCCCAGGGACCACCCGTCTACTCACCGCGGCAGAGCAGCAGCAGTTCCGCACCTGGGCGAATACCCTCCGGCCCGGCGGCTTGGCCGGTGGCGGTGGCCCGGCGGCCCCGGACAACGCCTACCAGCTCCGCGTGGCCGGCTACCCCGAGCGGGAAGTGCCGCTGCTCGGGAGCAAGCGCGGGCTCATGGTGGACGGCATCCGCCCCCTCGACGGCCACCTCGTCGAGGCGAAGCACGTACGGGACCCGGACTGCACGAAGAAGAGCTTCCGCACACTCGACCGAGTCGAAGAGACGTTGACGAAGCCCGTCAAGATCAACAATCAGGGGAAGATCTCATGGGACCCCGTCGTCGACTCCATGTACGCGGGTGACGAGAAGGAACTCGTCCGCTACAAGCAGGCCATGGCCAACCCCGCCAACAGCGAGATCAGGGGCCTGGAGATCGTGACGAACGGCAGGGAAAACGCCGTCTACTGGCAGTCCATGATGGCGATGACGGGCACGCCCGGCTCGACGCGCTACGTCCCCTGAGAACAAGGAAGACCATGGTCACGGAACGAAACATCCGGACGAACTTCGCCTTCTATCCCCCCGAGGGGGACGGTGGAGCCTGGCACGCCACGCTGGACTCCCTGGAGCGGGCGCTGCGAGAGGCATTCCCCGACGCCACCATCGGGCACCGGCGGTCCGGCGTCCACGAGATGACGGTGTTGGACTTCGAGATCGAGCTGTCGCCGGACGTGTGGCTGGACGGCACCGCGGCCATCACCGAGCCCGACTACGCCTACATCACCCTCACCGACGTGACCGCGCACGAAGCCGGCGCGTTCGCCGTCTGGCTGCGTGACTCCTTCGCTCCAGCACCCAACCTCGTGTGCTTCGCCAGCAGCCTAGCCATGGCGAACGGGGAGGACACCCCCTCGCCGCTGCCAGTCGAAGGGGGCCGAGAAGACATCGGTGACCTGCTGCGCCGGCACCTCGACGCATTCGACCACTGACCGGCGGCCAATCAGGGGGACTGTCGCCTGTGCGACGTGGAGGTGGCCAGCGGGTGCAATGGAGGCCGTTCTGCCTCTGCCGGAGGCGACTTGTGCTGACACTGTCGGCGGGTGACCGCAGCGCGCCGCATCTCATTGGGCCAGCCCTGCCCACAACCGCGCGTCGGGCGCGCGCCGCGCTCTACGTAGAGGGCGAGCTGAGTATCTGCCTACCGGCATGGACGAGCTCGTTCTCCAGGTAGTCCATGATCACTTGGTGCGCCCGCCGCCCGTCGGGGTTCCGTGGTACGTCGAGAGCGGCCGGGCTGTTGCGGGGGTGCCGGTCCAGGAGGTTGGTGCTGTCGGGGAGGGCCACGACTATGGAGGCGAAACGGTGGTGGGGGAGCAGGACGCACAGGCGGCCGGGGAGCGGGTGCCAGACCAACGTGACGTGGAAGTCGCGGCCCTGGAGACGGTTGGCAGTATCCACTGGGATACCTGTGAGCCCCCGCGTCTCCAGCCACGATCAGAACACGCCTGCATCCCATCTGACCGGCGTGACGCTGACCTTTGCCCAAAACAAAAATTGCATGCTGCAGTAGATGCGCGCGCCTGCACGGCTACGTTCATCCCGTCAGAAGTTCTGCCGCTCAGATGGATCGAGGAGGCGTAGCGTGCAGCACAGAACGCTGCTGTTCATGACGATCGTTCAGACATCCATGATCATCGGCCTGTTGGCTGGCATCATCCAGTTTGCCGATGAGGGGCAGCTGGTGGGGGCGATCAAGTATGGAGGGTTGGGTTTCGGAGGCGCCATGGGGCTGGGGATCTCCGCGATCACGTGGCTGAAGCAGTCGTGACAGCACCATCAAGTTACGGCTCGCTGGAGTGGAAGGGCGTATGGCGCGCGCTGGATGCACTTTGCGCCGGCGTCGCGCCTGAAGTAGGTCACCAGCTCGCCTTCCAGGTGATCTTCCTGCGGTGTTGGCCGACACCGTTCGGGGTCGGCCTTGCCCGGATCTCAGGGCCTGCCGAACCGGCCCTGAGCAGCGTGTGGGCTCGCCTGGGCCTCCATCGGCCGGTCGGCCCGGGAGCGACGGGAGGGGCGCAGGCCCGCCGGTTGCACCCGAAGGCCGATCGCGCACTGGCCGCCCTGATTGCCGAGGTGGAACGGCTGGAGGAGACATCGGGTCTCTTCGATGCGTGCCTTGACCGGTATTCGTCCCGATTCGGTACTGGTGGGGACTACTACACACCACGCTCGCTGGCCAGGCTCATGGTCGGCCTGGCCGCACCACGGGCCGGGGACCGTGTACTGGACCCGGCCTGCGGAAGCGGCAGGCTCCTGATTGCTGCGGAGCAGTGGGCGCGCAAGCAGGATCACGGCACTGGTGTGCTGTCCCTTCACGGCAGGGACATCAGACCCGAGGCCCGTCGGGTCGCGGCAATGAACCTCATGCTCCACGGGCTGCACCACGATCTTGGAGAAGGCGCGATCGATAGCCTGCGCACCACCCCGGCCGACCTGCTCACCGATATCGTCCTTGTCAACCCGCCCCTGAACGTGAAGGACTGGCAAGGCGGGGAGTTGACCGAAGA
This sequence comes from Streptomyces sp. NPDC002057, assembly GCF_040296665.1. Lineage (NCBI taxonomy): Bacteria > Bacillati > Actinomycetota > Actinomycetes > Kitasatosporales > Streptomycetaceae > Streptomyces > Streptomyces sp. NPDC002057. The sequence continues at coordinate 160,363 of NZ_JBEOXR010000009.1, read as the reverse complement.
TCCGCGCTGGAGGCTGGGTACTCCGCCCAAAGGCAATGCCAACTTCGTCTGGGTGCAACACGTTCTGAACAGGCTTTCGTCCGAGGGACAGGCGGTCGTACTGCTTCCGGACAGCGCCACGAGGAGCCTCAGTACGGCGGAGACACGTATCCGTCGACGTTTGGTGGAGAGAGATTTGCTGGCCGGAGTGGTGGCCCTGCCGGCGCGCCTGTTCCCCCACACACGAACCGGCACGACCCTGTGGCTGTTCAGCAAGGACAAGAGGGCGAGTGGCCGGTGGGGCCGCAGATCCAGGGTGGGAGAGACTCTCTTTGTGGACGGGCGGCAACTGGGTGCGCGTAGTGGACGGTCGGCGCGTCGGCTCACGGACGAGAACATCGACCTGATCTGTTCCCTCTTCGCCAGCTGGCGCGGAATTTCCTCCGACGAGGACTGCAGTGAGCCCCGAGAGGTGAACTGGTGTCGCTCGGTGCGCCAGGACGACATCGCGCGACGCGGATACGACCTGGGCCCGGGTAGCTACGTGCAGACACCGATTGCAGCCCTCGGCCCAGCAGGGGCCGAGGGCCAGCACCGGTTCGCGAGGGACACTCTGTACGAGCACTTCGATCACACCGCGCGCATCAGCCAACGGCTTCGACACGTGTTGGGGACGGAGGATGGGTCATGGTGAGGCGATGAACTGGAGGGAAGAACCGGGAGACTTCGAGTCGGCCAGGTGGATCACCAGAGAGCTGGCTGGCATGCCTGGAGTGGAGTCGGTGACCTATGGCGTTGTGAGTCCCGGCAGACATGATCCGGCGGGAGTTCCCATGGTCCGTGCCCGCGACGTTGTGGAGGGGGCAGTCGACGACAGCGATCTCGCAAGGATCTCCCCCACCGTGGATGCGCAGAACCGTCGGACGGCGTTGCGGATGGACGATCTCCTGGTCGTGCTGGTCGGAAGAATTGGGGATACGGCAGTTGTAGCCCCGCGGCACGAGGGCTGGAACGTAGCCCGATCCGTCGCAGTCATCCGGTTCACCTCCGCGGGACTGGACCACGGCATCAACACGTGGATTCGCTGGTGGCTCGGCGCACCGGAAACTCGTGCTTTGCTCCGAGCGGGCTCCGCCGGTGCAGAGCACGCGACACTTCCTCTCGGCGATCTCAAGCAGCTTCCTGTCTCGTTGCCGCCGCGCCTCCTTCGTACGCGGATCCTGCGCACGATGGACCTCGCGCAACGGAAGCTTGCCCTCAACAGCCGGATCGTGGACTGCGCGACAGAACTCGCGGATGCGCACTTCAGCCGCCTTACGCAGGAGCGCGGCCGCGCCCGGCGGCCAGGTGTGGTGGTCGCCGATGTGGCTCGGGTGATCGGCGGGGCTCCCCGGTCCGACCCGGTCGAGGGCGCGGCAGCCCTCGCATGGGCATCGCCGAGGGAGGTACTGAACAGCGCGACAGCTCACCTGGAGCGAACAACGGAGATCACATGGGCCCCTATGGAGGCCGCTTGCGTTCCCGGGACACTGCTGGTTGCGCCCAGGCCGGGTGAAGTGAGGACGGTGGCAGCCGCGATCCCCGTCGTCCCGGGGCGTGGCATGCTGGCGATTCGCACCCACGATGAGGCGGACCGGATGTGGCTCTTGCACGAGCTGCGCTCCAGGAGCGGGGACCTGGTCACCGCAGTGCAAGGAGAGCAGGCGCGGGCGATGAGCCGGAAGAAATTCGCGGCGTTTCCCTTGTTCTGGCCGGCCGCGGAGGTACGGGAGCGATTCGCCCGTATCGCAGCCCCACTCCACGATCGGATCCTTGCCGCGCTCAGGGAAAGCCGAGCGCTCCAGGAACTGGTCGTGTCGGAGATGACCATGCGTCCGGATGGTGAGAGATGACGGGCGCCCCGGCAACCGGCGAGCAGCCGATGGCAGCCATCGACCTGTTGCGGAAGGCCGTGGACATCCTGCGCGGCACTGTGGACGAGGCGGGATACAAGAGCATCGTTCTGACGTTGCTGTACCTCCATGTGGTGTCCTCGGAATTCAAGCAGTGGGACCCCCCTTCTGAGCGCGTCCGGAATCCTGATCAGGATCCTGTGGCAGTGCTCGATGAGATGATCGACGCCGTAAGGCGCACCCGTCGCGATTTCGCCGAGGTGTTTCCATCTGCCAGTGCACTCCTCAGGGGTCTGGAGCGCCGACGCATCACGGAACTCTTCACGATCCTCGCAGACAGCCGGGGCGCCGCAGTGTACGAGGACCTTCTCGCTGAGTTCGCCCGCTTTGAAGGGAGGAAGGGCGGAGATTTCCACACTCCGAGGAGCGTAGCGCGACTCCTCGTCGAGGCGTTGCAGCCACAGCAAGGGCGGGTGTACGACCCATGCTGTGGTTCTGGCGGGATGTTGGTGCAGGCGGCAAGGTTCGCGGCGGAGCGTGGGGGAGACCCGGCTGCTGATCTGGCCTGCTACGGGCAGGAGATCAACGTCCAGAGCTGGCGGCTCGGGCGGATGAACGTCGACATACAAGGACAGCTCCCGGTGGAGCTGGGCTGCGCCGACACGCTCGCCCGGGACCTGTGGCCGTCGCTCAAGGCGGACATCGTGCTGGCCAACCCGCCTTTCAACATGTCGGATTGGGCGAACCGGACCTCGGATCCGCGATGGCGGTACGGCACTCCACCGTCCGCCAACGCGAACTTCGCCTGGTTGCAACACACAGTCGACAAGCTGAGCGATCGTGGCAGTGCAGGCGTCGTGCTGGCGAACGGTTCGGTGTCGTCGAAGCAGAGGGGCGAGGGCGAGATCCGCACGGCGATGGTGGAGGACGATTTGATCGCGTGCATCGTGGCGCTACCTGCCCAGCTGTTCAACTCCACCTCGATCCCGGCCTGCGTTTGGTTTCTGACAAAGGACAAGTCGTCGCAGGGCTCGCGTGGGCTGACTGATCGACGGGGCCAGACGCTGTTCATCGATGCACGTGCCATGGGTGAGTTGACCGGGCGGTCACATCGTCTGCTGACGGCTGGGGAGTTGTCCGAGATTGCCGGTGCCTACCGCGCCTGGCGCGGTACCGGTCGCCGTGAGCAGGAGTACAAGGATGTGCCGGGCTTCTGTCAGACCGCAACGCTCGAGGAAATCCGGGAGAACCAGCACATCCTCGCACCCGGACGGTACGTCGGCGCAGCGGATGTCGATCGGGAGCGAGGCTGGGGCCAGCCCGACGATCGCCTGGACGTGCTGACCAAGGAGCTGATTGAACTCCTGGACAAATCTGATCACCTGACGAAAAGGCTGCGTAAGCACCTGGATGCATGAACCACTCCACCTCGGTGATGCCCCCACGAACGAGCGGGTGCGCCGTGTGAGGAATTGGCGCCGGGCTGACTCCGGGGCGACGCAGTGCGAAGGCCTCGGAGAGGCCACTTTCGCCATGTGCGCCCACACGCCGAACGGCTCGAACTACGATGGAGGCGGGGGGACTCGGGGTCCTGATGTGCGCGCCGGCGTCCGGAACGCCAGCATGTCGTGTGAGCTCCTCTGACGACCGACCTCTTTCGCAGTTCGCCAGGAGCGCAACGTGCCGTACACGGCCGAGATCAGCCGCAGCAACCCGACGAGCATCATCTTCCTCGTCGATCAGTCGACTTCCATGAGCGATCCGATCGGCGGTGAAGTCCCGCAGCAGAAGGCTGACGTCGTCGCCGACGCCATCAACCGACTCCTCACTGAGCTCTCGGTCAAGTGCGCGAAGGAGGAGGGGGTGCGTGACTACTTCCATGTCGCTGTCATCGGCTACGGGGCCACCGTCGGCTCGGCGTTCGCAGGCTCGCTCGCCGGCCGGGACATCGTTCCCCTCAGTGAGGTGGCGGACCATCCCGCCCGCGTTGACGAGCGCAGCAAGAAGGTGCCCGACGGAGCCGGAGGTCTGGTGGAGACCACCGTCAACTTCCCCCTGTGGATGGACCCGGTCGCCCACGGCGGAACCCCGATGAACCGCGCTCTGCAGTACGCGGAGAGCCTCGTCTCCGGCTGGACCGAGCGCTATCCGGCCGGCTTCCCTCCGATCGTTATCAATCTGACGGACGGTGAGTCGACCGACGGCGACCCCACAGCAGCCGCCGACGCCATCACTTCCCATGCCACGGCGGATGGTGCGGCGCTCCTGTTCAATCTGCACGTCTCCGCCTCGGGCGGATCACCGACTGCATTCCCTGACACCGCCGATGGTCTTCCCGACAGTTACGCCCGCACCCTCTTCTCCATGTCGAGCCCCCTGCCCAGCCACATGCGTTCGTACGCCGCCTCTCAGGGGCAAAGGGTCAGCGAGACCACCCGCGGCTTCGTCTACAACGCGGACATCACCACGGTCGTCCAGTTCCTCGACATCGGCACCCGCGCCACCGAACTTCGGTGACGCGTCCACCCTCCTGCGTGTACGTCACACATCTCGTAGTCTCCAAAGCCGGCAGCACGGCGGCGGAATGCGAGGACGCCGTCGCCGTGCTGCCGAGCCGGTCACACGACGACATGCTGCGGGAACCGCTTACCGCGGCAATCTGTGACGGGGCGACGGAGAGCGCTCTGGCCAAGGACTGGGCTCGGCTGCTTTCGCGCGTGGCAGTCGAACGTGCCATGGAGCAGCCGGACGTGCTGGCCGGCGGGGCCGCCTTCGAGGAATTCGCTTCGTCGGCCGTGGCTCAGTGGGACCCCTGGCTCGCGCAGTACACGCAGGCGCGAGTTGCGGAAGGGCGCCCATTGAAGTGGTATGAGAACACCAAGCTTGCCGAAGGCGCCTACGCGACACTGCTCACTCTGCGAATCGACCCGGTCCCCAGTAGTGAAGCAGGTACTGACATCGAGGTGGCCGAGCCGGCATGGCAGTGGCGTGCCGCCGCTCTGGGGGACAGCTGTCTGTTCCACTTGCGTGACGACCGGCTCGTGGAGGCGTTCCCGGTGACGGCCGCCGAGGAGTTCGGCACGGTCCCTGACCTCTTCGGCAGCCGTAACCGTGATGTGGGGCTGCTGGCGCGCCGTACTCGGTTCACCGAAGGCTGGTCCCGGCCCGGTGACCGGCTGTTCCTGATGACGGACGCGTTGGCTGCGTGGTTCCTGGCGACGTCCGACCGTGACATAGCCGTACGTCAGTTGTTGGAATTCTCCGGACCCGACGACCTGAGCGCGTTTGCGGAGTGGCTGGACGGTCTTCGGGAGTCGCGGCAGTTGCGCAACGACGATGTGGCGATCGTGCGGGTCGACTTCGAAGGGCGGTGAACGTGAGCTCGAACACTGTTCCGCAGTTTCCCAGCGGTGCCGCCTATGCAGAGGCGCTGCAGCACACGCATCTCTGTTTCCGGCATCCAGAACTCAAGGGTGCCAGACCCGAGCTGACCAAGCTAGGTCTGCCTCGCGCCATCTCGGGAGCCTTCGCCAGCGTTTTCTCGCTGACCTCTGCCACTTCCGGGCAGCGGTACGCGGTCAAGTGCTTCACTCGCCATGTTCCCGACCAGGAGCGTCGCTACCAGGCCATCAGCGCTCGACTCGCGCAGCTGGACCCGGCCGAACTCTCCCAACCGTGGAAACTCGGATTCGAGTACCTGCCCGATGCGATCAGCGTCGGCCAGGATCGTTATCCGGTCCTGAAGATGGAGTGGATAGACGCCGTCACCCTGTCTTCCTGGCTCGACGACAACTACATGGACAGCTTCGCCGTCACTCGTCTGGCCGACCGGTTTGAGGCATTGACCCGCGACCTGTCGGCCCACGAGATCGCCCACGGTGATCTCCAGCACGGCAATCTGCTTGTCGCGAGCGACGACACGTTCCGCCTGGTCGACTATGACGGCATGTACGTGCCGGGGCTGGCCGGCTTGGGGGGAACCGAGCGCGGCCACCGCAACTACCAGTCGCCGATGCGCGGGAACGACGACTTCGGGGCGATGCTGGACCGGTTCTCGACGTGGGTCATCTTCCTGTCGCTCAAGGCGGTCGCCGCCGATCCCGCATTGTGGAACCGGCTCCATGAACCGCAGGGCGAGTCTCTTCTTCTCACCGAGGACGACTTCAAGAGTCCGGCAGGCTCCACGGGGCTGCGGACACTCCTCGCCCATCAGGACCGGACGGTGAGTGGTCTCGCAGACCAGGTGAGATCCCTGGCCTTCCAGCCGCTGGACCTGTTGCCGCCGCTGGCGCAGGCAGTCCTCCCCAAGCAGCGGGTCTCCCCTGCGTCAATGACTCCGGCGTCGCCCACCCCCACGGCCGCTCCCGGTGCGAGCGGACTCCCTGGTTGGATGGCGGGACACGTCTCCCGGCAGGCCACGCCACCGCTGGTTGCGCCCATCACGTCTCCGGACCGTTTCCGTTCCGGGACGTTGCTCGATGTCGTCGCGGCCGTGCTCTGGCCGCTGGCGCTGGCTGCGGCCGTGCTACTGGTCGTCCTAGGATTCCCGACGCCACTTATCGCGGGCGTGGCACCCGCCATCGTTGCTGCTGCTCCCCTCGTCCTCGCCGCTGTCGCCACCGCATTCGCCCGGAGCCGTCGTGTGGAGCGGGCACAGTCACGGGAGGCCCTGGCCACCCTGACGAACGAGTTGAACCGACTCGAGAACCCAGTGAAGGCAGCAGAGAAGCTGCGCAAGGACCAGGCGAAGTTCGACGCGGCGCAGGCCGACCGGAATGCCGCCTATCCACGGGCTCAGGACAAGCTCACTGCTCAATACCACGGCGAGCTCAAGGAGGCCGAGAAACGCAATATCCGCAAACAGCGCGACATCGACAAGAAGATCGACGGACTCGCGGAAGAACTCCGGACCGCCTTGACCAAGGCGCTCGCCGACAAGCAGTCCGCGTTCGTCCGGGACCAGCTCGGCCGCCGGTTGATCGCGAAATCCCCACCGCACGGCATCGGGCCGAAGCTCGTCGCCCGTCTTGCCGCGATGGGCGTCACGACCGCAGCCGACTTCACGGGATACCGTGCCGTGCAGAACAGCGCCTACAACAACACGAGCGCCGTCATTGTGCTGAGTGGCGGCCGCTTGATCCATGTCCCGGGTATCGGTGAAGCCAAGGCCAGGACCCTCGACGAATGGCGGAAGCACGTGCTCGCGTCGGCCGTCGCCAGACAGCCCGCCGCCCTCGACGCCGGGGAGAGAAGGTCGATCGAGCAGGGCAATGCCCGTCGTCGGGAGCAGCTCACCGTTCAGCGCAAGGCCGTGGAGTCAGAAGCAGATGCCATGCGCGAACAGGCACGGAAGCGGCTGGAGAACAGCCAGGCGCGGCTGGCAAGGGAGAACACCGCGGCAGGCGACCGGGCCCGGCAACAGCGGCAGGAGTTCAGTCGCCGTACAGTCGCCGTCCAGCAGAACAGCGATCTCCACGGAACATTGAGCGCCGCGGTGGGGGAGGCCAAGCTCCGGCGACGCGGGCTGTCGTACCGGCGCTATCTGCACTTCCTTTACACCGGTCGCTGAGCCCGCGCCGTCTTCGCCGTCAGCCCTGCGGATCCATGGAGCGCAGCAGCTCAAGAAGACCCTGAGCCGGGCGCAGTTGGTCATCCGTGACAGGGTCAGGGCTGAAGTGCATCAGGCTGTTGCGGAAGTTCCGGCACTCCTCCAGAGCGGAGAGGAAATGCTGCTGGTCGATGCCCCAACCCAGCGCGGACCAGTTTTCGGCCACCTTGAACAGGTGTCCGTACGCACCGAACGTCAGGTTGGCGGCGGAGTTCACGCGGGAGGCGCGGTGCCTGGGCACGGCGGCCCGAATGCGGTCGATCGGAATGCTGCGGTCGACGATTCGGCGCAGGCGCTGCTCGATCTCCTCCACGAGGACGAAGGGGCGCACGCGGATGCCGAACTGGACCGTCAGGTCGGAGTCGGTGATCAGACCGCACACCTTGTGGTCGTGATCGCGTACGAGGACGTAGCCGGACTTCTGGATGGTCACGATCCAGTCGAGCAGGTCATCGGACCGGTCGGCTTCCTGAGCCCGGACCGTCGCGGCCGCGAGATCGGCCCGGGGATCAGCCATGCGGGCGCGCCCGATGGACTCCCAGCTGACCACTCCGCGCAGCCGTCCGTCCACGTCGAGTACGGGCAGCTGACTGTAGTCGCGGAGCACCATGAGCGTCATCGCGGTACCGAGGCTGTCCCCGACTCGTACGGACTCGGGCATGCGATTGGCCGAATCGAGGTTGCTCACCCGGTACGCGACGGTCCGCGCCCGGGCATCCTCGTCAGACAGGTGCCCGGCGGCGTCCGCCGCACTCTGGACCACGGCCGAAAGGCTGGTCGTGCCGGTAAGTCGGGTGACGGCACTCGTCCCTGCCTCGTCCGGCTCGGCGCCGCCCGCCAGAACCGCGATCTGGCTCTCGAGGCTGCCTTCCGTAAAGGGTGGAACGGTGACGAGCCCGCGGGCGTCCAGGTCGCTCTGGACCTGCTCGACCACCGCCGGGTAGCGGCGCTGCACTCCCCAGACGGCGAGGAAGTCCCGGATCGACAGGGTGAGCGGCTCGGCGGCGCTCCGTCGACGCACCTCCTCGAAGAGCTTCGCCGGCTCGGTGAGGGTGGCGGCGAACTCGTCGGCGTCAGGACGGCCGGGGTCCGCTTTACCCTCGGCGAGGGCGGCGATGCGTTCGGCCGCCCCGAACCTGCTGAGTTCGAAGACCGTGAGCAAGGACCCCATGCTGTCCAGGAGGTCGGACTGGATCACCTGCCGATCGATGTCCTTGAGGACCCATTCGACCCGCCGGACATGACGGATTCCGTCGACGGCGTGGGGGCGGTGCTCGTATCCCCCCGATACCCGGCCGACTGCCACGAGCAGCGACTTGAGGGGGAGGACGACGAGGTCTCCGGGCTGTATCTCGTGGACGAAACGGAACAGCTGTCCGGTCCAGTTCCCGACCGTGTAGGGGCCCTCGTCGGGGTAGGCGGCGGCCACGGCCGCCTTGATGTCGTCCCGTGCGGTGGTGCCGGTCAAGTCCCCCAGCTCCCACCATCCGGCGATCAGGATCCCCTCTTCCAGGGCGGCCTGCTCCCGCTCGCCGTTCTCCCCCGCGCGTACGACCCAGGCCCGCATGCGGCCCCTCTCCGAGTGACAGACGATCGCCGTGATCGCGTGCCGCGACTTTAGGACAGGTTCGGCCCGTCGACGGCGGCCGGGAGCGCTTTTCCGTCACCTTGCCCGGCGGCGGAGCGGCGTCTGCGGGCATCCGCGGAGTGCGCTGAGGCGGCCGCCCCTAGACTGATCGACAGCCGTGCGGCCGGGGCTGGGGCCGCGACGATCGCGTGGGGGTACGAGAGCGCCGATGAAACCCTTGGACATCGATGCTGAGCAGCGTGTGGTGGGGCCCTTCGAGCTGCTCGCACGGCTCGGGGAGGGCGGCATGGGCGTCGCCTACCTGGCACGGGCACTCCCCCTGGAGGGCCTCGGCGACGAGCTGGCCGCGATATACCGCATGACCGAGTCCGACGGGAGCGTGGACTCGGCCGAGGACCGGCTCGTGGTCGTCAAGATGATCCAGCCCGGGCTGCTGAACGGCCAGCCGCAGGCGCTGGATCGCTTCGACCGCGAGATCGACGCCGTACGCGCCGTCGTCAGCGACAGGGTTCCGGCACTGATCGCGGCGGCTCCGCCCCAGTCTCTCCAGCCGTGGTTCGCCATGGACTACATCGCCGGGCCCAACCTGCACACCCTGGTGACGAGGGCCGGTCCCCTCGCCGTCGGCCCCTGCGCCGCGCTCGGACTCGCTCTGGTGGACGCCCTGCGTGCGATCCACGGGGTGAAACTGCTCCACCGGGACCTCAAGCCGGAGAACGTGGTCCTGGGCCCGGATGGTCCGGTGGTCCTGGACTTCGGGCTAGCGGTCCTCGCCGAACGCCGGACCAGCCAGGCCCTCACCAAACCGGGCGAGGCTTGGGGGTCATGGCCATACGCCTCGTACGAGCAGCTTCACGATTTCCAGAGCGTCAAGGAGCCTGCGGATGTGTACGCACTCGGCGCCGTGCTGTTCTTCGCGCTGACGGGGCGGCCGCCCTACCTTGCCCAACCGATGCTCACGCCGCCCGACTGGAACGGCGTCGATGCCGCCTTCCTCCCTCTGCTCGGCCAGATCCTCGTTCCGGGCGCGGGACATCGGCCCGACCTCGACAGCGTGGACATGGGGCTGCGGGCCGTCCTTGTTCAGCTCGGGCTCACTCCGGAGCACGCCGCGAAGCAGCTCGGCACCCTCGTCGAGGCCGCGGGACTCACCCCGGAGCTACCTCCCGAGGCACTTGCCGATCACGCCGATCCGATGGTCCAGGACCTCGCCCAGAAGGCGGTCGACGCCGGCGCGGCCCCGGACGCTCCGTGGGCGGGAGACGGGCTGGTGGATCTGCCCGACGTCGACCCGGGGTTCTACGGGCTCGTCGACACCGACGAGATCGAGTGGGCAGCCGAGGCCGACGCCGCGGACCAAGAGGAACAGGCTGTCGTGCCCGAGGGCTACACACCCACGCTCATCGATCCCGCACCGGCCCCCGGTGAGCCGCCCGCAGGCGTTGCGCCGCCGCATGGGCAGACCCCTGGGACGGCACCGCTTCCCACCGGTCATCCCCTTCCGTCCCCGCGCCCGGCGGGGGAACACCCGCCGTCCACTTCGCGGGCCCTGCCCCGCGCGGCCTCGGCGGTCGCAGCAGAGCTGCGCGAGGCGTACGCGCGCCGCGGAACCCTGTAGATCCGCCCGTACCTCACGAGGGTCGGGCGTCCGCGCCGGCCTGACCGGTATGACGGACCTGCTCCCGGGCCCCGGCGGGGCGCCTACCCTTGCAGAGACCCCGATCCGAGAGGCAGGACCACCCCTGATGCCCGACGCAGTGCCCGGCACCCCCGAGGCCCGCACCGACGCCCAGGTCACGCCGGCACCCGAGGGGCCTCCTCCCGCGGGCACGGTCATCGAGGTGCGGGACGAGGAGTGGATGGTCCGCAGCAGCCGTCAGGTGCGGATGGGGGAGTACCTGATCGAGGCGGTCGGCGCCTCGGATCTGGTCCGTGGGCACGAGGCCCGGTTCCTCGCGCCCACGATGGACCGCCCCCGGGTGCTGCGCCCGGAGGACACGAAGCTCGTCGCCGACGGGTCGCCGCACTTCCGGCGCAGCCGCCTCTTCCTGGAAGCGGTGCTGCGCAAGACCCCGCTGCCCCAGACGGAGCGCCGCCTGTCCCTGAGCGACGGCTTCCTCCTGGACCGCATGGACTACCAGCTGCGGCCCGCCGCGAAGGCGCTCGCCAATCCGCTGCGGCCGCGGCTGCTGATCGGTGACGTGGTGGGTCTGGGCAAGACCCTGGAGATCGGGGTCCTGCTTGGCGAGCTGATCCGGCGTGGCCGCGGCGAGCGCATTCTCGTCGTCACTCCCGCGCCGGTCCTGGAGCAGTTCCAGCACGAGATGTGGACGCGCTTCTCCCTGCCGCTGGTACGTCTGGACAGCGCGGGCATCGCCCGGATCGAGCGGAGGATCCCGGCGGGGCGCAATCCGTTCACCTACTACAAGCGCGTGATCATCTCGATGGACACACTGAAGAACCCCCGTCGCTACCGTCCCTGGCTGGAGCACATCCACTGGGACGCGGTCGTCATCGACGAGTCCCACAACCTCATCAACCAGGGCAGCGACCGCCGTGCCCTCGCCGATCTGCTTGCCGAGCGCACCGACGCCCTGATCCTGGCCAGCGCCACCCCGCACAACGGCGACATGCCGGCCTTCACCGGACTGATCCGTCTCCTCGATCCCATGGCGGTCAAGGACCCGCGCGACCCGAAGGCCGCGGAGCTGGAGCACCTGATGGTGCGCCGTACCAAGGTCAGCGACGAGGTCGCCGGCCAGCTGAAGGACTGGGCGCCGCGCGGAGACTCCCGGCCGGTCCGCCGCCAGGCGAGCAGACTGGAGGAGAAGGTCTTCCAGGAGCTCGCCGACCACTGGCTGAAGCGGCCGACCGGCGGTGCGACGCCGGCGGGCGGCCTGGGCAAGGCAGGGGCCTCCGGGGGCACCGAGGACCACCTCTTCCCCTACGTCCTCCTGAAGTCGTTCCTCTCCTCCCACCGGGCCCTGTTCGCCACGGCTCGCGAACGCCTCACCAAGACCGGGCACGCACTCCCCGACAAGCACCGGATCATCGACGAGTCGCCGTCCGGCGTCGAGGCGCGGACGCCCGAGGGAGCCTCGCTGTTGCGCCTCTTGGAGTTCGCGCGTGCGATCGAGCGGACGACCGCCGACGGCCGCGAGCCGGGTGCCGCCTCCAAGCTGGCGGCCCTCGTCGACGAGCTGCTCGACATCGGCGTCAAGGCGGGCAGCCCCACCCGTGCGGTCGTCTTCTCCGAGCGCCGCGAGACCCTCGACTGGCTCGGCAAGGTCCTCCCGCCGCTGCTCGGGTGGACGGACCTGGACGATGCCAGGGCAGCGGTCAAGGTCCTGCACAGCACTGGCGTCTCGGACCGCGTACAGATGGAGTACGTGGACGAGTTCGCCCGCGCCGGCGGAGACGTGCGCCTGCTGCTCTCCGGCGACGGCGCGTCCGAGGGTGTCAACCTGCACCGCCAGTGCCACCACCTGATCCACTGGGACCTGCCGTGGAGCCTGATCAGGGTCGAGCAACGCAACGGCCGCATCGACCGGTACGGGCAGGCCGAGCGGCCCGAGTTCCGCGCGATGATCCTCGAATCGGCCGTCGAGGGGGCCCTCGACGACACGGACATCGCCGAGAAGGTCCTCGCCCGCGAGGAGAAGGTGCACGCGATCCTCGGTGCGGTGGAGGCGGCGACCAAGGAGAACGACGGCACGCTGGAGGAGCGGCGCGTCATGGAGGCGCTGTTCAAGGGGGCGGCACCGCAGCAGGCCGTGGCCGACCTGGAGGCCGTACCCCTGTCCGAGGACGCGGAGACGGCCCCGGCGGACCTGCCGCTCGCCCAGCGGCTGAACGCGGAGTTCGGCGCGAGCGGAGACCCGTACGGCGACTTCGGATTCGGCGACTCCGGTTTCGGCTTCGACTTCGACACGGACTTCACCGAAGAGGTCGGCTTCGACTTCGACACCGACGCCTCCGACGATCTGTCCGGCCAGGAGCCGGCGGCCGAGGAAGCGACCCCGGACGGCGGCAGCGCGAGTGCCAAGGGCGCTGCCACCCCCCTTCGCTTCGTCGAAGAGCTCCGCCTCTTCACCGACCGTCGCGACTACGTCCTGACCGGCCTGGAGGAACTGGCCGACCTGGAGTCGTTCCGTCTGGACACCACCGTGGACGGCACCGACCTCAGCTTCGACACCCCCGAGGACCTCGGCGACCGGCTCGACGTCCTGCCCCCGGGATATCTGCGTGACCACGGCATCACCCGCCGGATGAAGCTCACCTTCAGCCGGGAGGACGCTGCCGACTCGCTGAAGCGGGCCCGCGAGGACGCCGACTCGCCCTCCCTGTGGCCGGACGCCCACTACGTCGGCGAGCTCCACCCTGTCCTGGAATGGATCACCGACAAGGTCCTCGTCCAGCTCGGCCGCCAGCAGGCGCCGGTGCTCCAGGTGGACCGCACCCGCGTGCCGGAACCGGTGTTCCTCACCCAGGGAGTCTGGTCGAACCAGGACGGCCGCCCGACCGTGGTGGCGTACCTCGCCGTCGACCGGCTCGGCCGGACGGGCGAGGGCCCTCGGGTACGGGAGTTGACCCGTGAGCTCCTCGCCGAGCTCGGGCTGCGCCCGGACATGCCCGACCACTTCGCCCAGGGCGACCCGGCCGCGCTCCAGCAGCACGTGGCAGAGGCCGTCGCCGCGACCCGCAGCGCGATGGCGGACCGGCGGGGCAGGGCGGAGGAGCTCGTCGACCAGCCGCTGCGCGAGTACGAGGAACGCGTCGGCCTCTGGCGGGCAGAGCCGCTCCCGGGCTTCAGCGGCGGCCGAGGGGCGCGCGAGCGGGCCGCCGAGAACCTGGAGAAGGCCTCGACCCGCCTCCGTACCGCCGGCGAGGACCCGATGGTACGCATCCTGGCCGTCCTGGAGCCGAGCGCGTGACCGCCTCCGCCGCGCCCCGCGCGACCCACGACCTCGGTCCCACCCGTCCCACCCGTCACGTCATCCGGCAGGAGCGCCACGCGTGAAGTTCGACGCGCTGATCAACGAGGGCGAGTACTTTCCGCCCTTCTACTTGGACACGATCCTGCCCAAGCAGCTGAAGACCGGCCGCCTGAAGGAGTGGGCGGCCGAGGAGCGGCACGGCCGCCCCACGCCCCGGCAGGGTCTCCGCGATCTCACGGGCCGCTACTTCGACGTACGGCTCACGGTGGGCGGCGAGGCGGAGAAGTTCAACGTCCTGCCCGATGCGGAGGCCCAGGCGGCCCAGCAGCGGGCCGCCGAGGAACTGAAGGCGCACAGCGGTACGGACGAGCCGCCCGCCTTCCAGCCCGAGCCCGGACCCCGCGGGTACGGAGACGGCCCCGAGGGTGACTGGCGTGGAGCCCTGGCCACCTGGCACACGCACGTCCTCAAGGCCCTCGGCTTCGCCTCGGCCCCCGGGCACCTCACCGTCCATGGAGCCGCCGGGCCGATCGCCGTGCCCGTCGCCCACCACGAGCCCGGCATCGCCGTCCTGACCGGTGGCTTCGCCGACGACATCGCCGCCACCCGCGGCGACGGCCCGGCGAACGTGCTGTCCGCCCCCGTCCGTGTCGCCTCCGGCCGAACCCTGACCACGGTCACGGACCTCGCGGCCTGGCTGCTCGCGGCCGACGACGCCCCCCGGTACGCGCTGCTCCTCTTCGGCGGGGTCATGGTCCTCGCCGACCGCGAAAACTACGCGCGCGGCCGGTACCTCGCCGTCAGCCTGGAAGTGGCACTGCCCCGCAAGGGGACGAAGGGCGCGACGGCCGGCGAGATCGACGTGATCGCCGCCCTCTTCGGCGCCCAGGCGTTCCGCCCCGCCGAGGACGGCGGAGACGACGACATCTCCCGCCTGGTCGCGGAGTCCCGCGACCACTCCGTGGGCGTGACCGATGCCCTGCGCGAAGGCCTGAAGGAATCCGTCCATCTGATCGCCAACGAGGTCCTGGAACTCGCCGGCAAGAAGGACGTCACCCCCGGCGACCTCCCCGCGTGGCTCCCCGACACCCTCGCCGAGCCCGGTTCGCTCCAGCGCGTCCTCACCAAGGAATCGCTGCGCTACCTGTACCGCATCCTCTTCCTGCTGTACGCCGAGGCCCGCCCCGAACTCGACATCCTCCCGATGAAGAGCGAGGAGTACGCCTCCGGCTACAGCGTGGCCCGCCTCCGCGAGCTCGTCGTCCAGGAGAAGCTGTCCAGCGCCTCCCGCGGCCGCCACCACTTCCACGACTCCCTGGCCCTGCTCTTCGAGAAGGTCTTCACGGGCCACCCGGTCGCCGACACGGTCACCTCGCGCGACCCCCTGCCGGCCTACGGCCCCGACTCCGGGGCCGATGCCGACGTCGCGGACCTGACCGAGGACGACGGCTACGAGGGCATCCGCATCGAGGCCCTCCGCTCCCGCCTCTTCGACCCGACGTCGATAAGGCTCGTCGACCAGGTGATCGTCCACCCCGACGACCTCGACCCCGACGGCACGGCCCGGGACGGAGCCCGCCGCCTCGACCTGCGGCTCCGCAACAAGGTCCTGCACCAGGTGCTGCGCCACCTGACCGTCGCCGAGGGCACCGGGCGCACCGGCCGGGGCGGCTTCATCTCGTACGCCAACCTCAGCATCAACCACCTCGGCGCCGTGTACGAGGGCCTGATGTCGTACACCGGCTTCATCGCCGAAAAGCCGCTGTACGAGGTCGCCAAGGGCGGCAACCCCAGCGGTGGTTCCTGGCTGATCCGCCCGGACCAGGTGGCCTCCAAGCGCTACCCGGACGGCCCCGAGGACAGTGTCTTCGTCAAGACGGACGTCAACCCGGAGACCAACGAGCGGGTGGCTATCCCGCACAAGGTCGGCTCGTACGTCTACCGCCTCGCAGGCCGGGACCGCCAGACCAGCGCCTCCTACTACACCCCCGAGTCCCTCACCCAGGCCACGGTCGAGCAGACCCTGCGCTTCCGCCTCGACGAGAAGGGCGCGGTCGACCCGAAGGAGCCGGAGAAGGCGTGGGTCAACGCCGCCGACGTCCTCCGGTGGCGGGTCTGCGAACCGGCCCTCGGCTCCGGCGCGTTCCTCAACGAGGCCGTCAACCAGCTCGCGGAGCTGTACCTGCGGCTCGCGCAGCGGGAGCGGGGCGTGGAGATCGACCCCGAGGATTACCAGGCCGAACTGCAGAAGGCCAAGGCGTACATCGCCCTGCACAACGCGTACGGCGTCGACCTCAACGAAACCGCCGTCGAACTGGCCGAGATCTCGCTGTGGCTGAACACCATGTACCGGGGAATGAAGGCGCCTTGGTACGGGCTCCACCTGCACCGGGGCAACTCGCTCATCGGCGCGGTGCGCAAGGTCTACCCGGGCAACAGCCTGAGGGACGGCGGCTGGCTGACGTCGAAGGCCCCGCAGAAGCCGAGGCACGTGCCGCTGGGCGAGAAGTTGAAGGCCCGGGAGGTGCACCAGTTCCTGCTGCCTGCCATGGGGTGGGGCTCCATCGGCGAGAAAGTGTCTGTACGGACGCTGAGCAAGGGCACGCCTGAGGAGACCGTCAAGGCTGTTGTCGACGGCGATGTGGTCGATTGGCTGGAGCCGGAGCTCGTCGAGGCGATGCGGAAGTGGCGCTCGGCGATGCGGCGCAACCCGAAGGGCGACCCGAAGAAGCGGGAGCCGGGCGCGCCGAAGAAGCGGACGGTCCTGGCGGCAGCCCCGGAGCAGGGAGCGCTGGACCTGGACCTGGGGCTCTGGGAGCAGCCGGTGCTTGCGGCGCCTGTCCAGACCGTGAGCGCGCGCGACACGGACGAGGACGGGGAGCCCGGCGAGAAGACCCAGACGGGCCGGCTCATCCGGCTCGCGCGACGCGTCGAGTTCCTGTGGGACCTGGTCGTCATGCGGCTGACGCTGTCCGAACAGGAGATCTCCCGGCACGTGGACGTCTGGGGCGCGCCGGCTCCGGCGGGTGACGGTCGTACGCCGACGGACCGCGACGCGGTCCTGAAGGCTCTGCACCGGACGGGCACGCCGTACTGGCGGCTCAAGCAGGTGATGGATGCCTGGTGCGCGCTCTGGTTCTGGCCGCTGGAGGAGGTCGGGCTGCTGGACGGCTCGGACGACTTCCACTACCGGTCGGGTGACGAGGACCTGCGGAGTCTTCCCAAGGACAGTCGCCGTCGCAGGGTTGCTCTCTCGGACCTCAACGACTGGCTGGAGTTCGCCGAGGCGGTCGTGGGGCGCGTGGACGCGCACACGGAGGAGGGACGGCAGGCCTCGCTCCTGTCCTTCGACGGTGTCCGGAACCTGGAGGAGCTGGACGCGAAGGAGCTGGAGCTCGATCAGATGATGATCGAGGCGACGGGGTGGTCCACGCCGCTGGATCTCGGCGACACGTTCCCTTGGTACGAGACGGCTGAGCGGATCGCGCGGGAGCGGGGGTTCTTCCACTGGGAGCTGGACTTCGCGCACGTGTTCGCGGAGGGCGGGTTCGACCTGATGGTGGGGAATCCGCCGTGGGTCAAGCAGGAGTGGAAGGAGAGCGGGGTCCTCGCGGAGTTCGAGCCGTGGTTCGAGCTGGCTGAGAAGCCGAGCAATGCGGCGTGGGACGAACGCAAGGCCGAGGTGATGGAGTGGCCCGGCGTCCGGTCGGCCTTCATGGGGGAGCTGGCGGACCACGCGGCGATGTCCGGGTTTCTGGGGTCGGTGGACACGTATCCGGAGCTGGCGGGGACACAGCCGGATCTGTATCGGGCGTTCATGCTGCTGGTGTGGCGGGCGGTGGGGGAGCGAGGGACAGCGGGGCTGATCCATCCGTCGACGCATCTGACGGGGGCGAAGGAGGGGACGCTACGCGCAGCTTCGTATCGACACCTCCGCTTTCACGCGGACTTCACCAACGAGCTGCTGATCTTCGCCAATCCTGTGGGGAACAGCAGTCACTTCAGTGTCAACGTGTACGGCAAGGATCAGGAAATCTACTTCCAGCACATGAGCTGGCTCTTGCACCCCAGCGTGCTTGTCAAGTCCGTACGCCACGGTGGCGAGGGCCCTGTGCCAGGCGTTAAGGACAGGGGTAAGTGGGACCTGAGGCCGCACCAGGAGCGGATCGTCACGGTGGAGAGGAAGCGTCTCGCTGAATGGCGTGCGCTGGCGGGCGAAAGAGATCTTCCACCGGTCGAGCAGGCCAAGGTTTTGTACCCGGTGACGCGGTCAGAAGAAGCGGCAATTTCGGCCCTTGCGAAGTGGCCGCGTCGACTAGCTGCGTTCGGTCCGCGCATCAGCCCTGGGTTTCACGAGAAGAACGACCGTACGGCGGGGTACTTCGCCTGGACTCCAGGTCCTGTGGACAGCTGGCAGGGCGTCATTCTCCAGGGGCCGCTGATCCATATCGCCACGCCGTTTCACAAGCAGCCGCCAGAAGGCGGCTCGAAGAGCATGCGTGACTACGACGCCTGGGGCCACTCGGACTTGGTGGTGGATGCGGTACCACGTACGAACTATCGACGGTCCGCCGCATGCTCGGTCACGGACTACTTCGAGGCTCTTGCCCGACGTACCTGGACCGATCAAGAACTGCTTAACGAGCTCCGGAACGACGAGCAGGTGCTCGATGTCCTGCAAAGCCTCACCGCCGATGAAGCGGAGCGGGAGGCGACACTCAGGAGTTGGGCCGCGCGCCCGTACTCGCGGTTCTTCCGCGTGGCATGGCGTCGCCAGATCGCGTCCAACACGGAGCGGAGCCTCTTCGCTGCTTTGATTCCGCCAGGCGCGGCTCATGTGCACATGATGCATAGCGCCGCACTGGATACAACCCGGAATACTGCACTGACGGCCGGTTTCTGGGCGTCGCTGCCGCTGGACTACTTCTTGCGGGCCACTGGCCGAGGTGACCTCCAGGTGGGTGAGGCCCAGGTCATGCCCGCGCACACACCAGGCCACCCCCTGGAGCAGGCCCTCCTTCTCCGCACTCTCCGACTCAACGCACAGACCAACGCATACGCCCCCCTGTGGGAAGAGCTTTACGACCCGGCCTGGCAGCAGGAAACCTGGGCCGCCTCCGCCAACTGGCCCAAGAGCACACCCCCGCTCACCGACGGCGTCGCCCCCACCTGGACCCGCGACACCCCCCTCCGCGTGGAGTTCGCGCGCCGCGCCGCCCTCGTGGAGATCGACGCCCTTGTCGCCGTCTGGCTCGGCATCAGCGCCGACGAGCTGGTCGCCATGTACGACGCCAGGTTCCCCGTGCTCCAGCAGTACGAGGAGAACATGTGGTTCGACGCGAACGGGCGGCGAATCGCCAAGGCACATCAGCAGCACGGGTACGGCCAGCCCAAGGAGGCGTGGAAGCAGCTGAGCAAGCCCGAGGCGTTCCCGAACGAGTACGAGGTTCCCGACGGCTACACCGGGCCCCTCTATCGGGCCAGTCGCAAGGACGAGATGAAGGCCGCGCACGCTGAGTTCACCCGGCGGATGCGGGAGGCCGGCTGGGAGCCCGGTGACACGGAGGCCCCTGAGAAGTCCGGGGCCTGACCCCGTACCCGTACAGGCGAGAGCCCTGCCGTCCGACACGGACTGGCAGGGCTCTCGCGCGCGCAACCGTCGGATGTGCTACTCCGTCGAGGCGAGCCCCACGAACTCCGTCCAGGCCTCACGCGACACCTGGAGGACCGACCCCGTAGCGACCTTGAAGTCGCGGACGTGCACGGTTCCCGCGCCCGCCGCGACCTCAACGCACTGGCCGCCTTCTCCGCCGCTGTAGCTGCTCTTGAACCAGGCGAGGGAATCCGTGCTGCTCACAGCTCTCCCAACAACTTCTCGATGAACACCAGCGACTCTCGCGGGGTGTGAGCCTGTGACCGGATGATCCCATAGCGGGCTGCCGCCAGGACGGCCTGCTTGGGGTCAGTCTCCAAGGCGCTGGCACCTTGCGCTTCGGAGTAAACGAATCTCTTGCCGTCCTCACGGGTGATGACGGTGAACGGCCCATCCACCCCGGAGTTGTCAACGGTGTTCAGCGGCATGACCTGAAGTTCGACGTTCCGTCTTTGTCCCACAAGAAGCAGCTGCTCCACCTGGCCGCGCAAGACTTCCCGGCCGCCGAACTCTCTGCGTAGTACTCACTCGCACACGACGAAGCCCAGCAGTGGCTCGGGTCGACGGTCGAAGATGTCCTGACGGGACAGACGAGCGGTCACACGCTGCTCTATGGTCTCCGCGTCGAACAGCGGGCGTCGATTGGTGAACAAGGCCCGCATGTACTGCTCTGTCTGAAGTAGGCCGTTGCACACCAGGGTGTCGTAAGCCAACAGCTCCATCGCCTGCTTCTCCAGCTGTGCCATCCCCTGGAAGAACACCGGGTACTGCGCCCGTTCCACCTGGTCCTTCCACACCGTCAGCAGCCCACCCGCGTCCACCACCTCGTCCGCCCGGTCGATCGCCCTCGGTGACGGAATCCGCCGGCCCTGCTCGAACGACGCGATGCTCGATGCCGAGTACCCCAGCCGCTTCCCCAGCTCCTCCCGTTCCATCCCCGCGCGTACCCGCAGCGTCTTCATGCTCTGCCCGAACGCCGCGACCACGCCCTGACCGGACTTGTCCGCCGCCCGCCCGCCGCTCTCGGCGTCCTCCCCGTCGCGGCCTGCCTCGGCCTCGGACTCCGCCCGCTCCGTCGTCATCGCACCCTGCCTCCCCGGACGAACGCCCACCCGTGAGCGCCCGTCACACCGTGCCCTTCGTACCGACGCCGACACCGCGCGTACAAGCACTCCGCGCCAGTGCGTCACCACTGGTCACGCTACGTCACCACGAGGACCGTGGTGGCCATGGAGAGCAACCTCGACAGCCCCGGTGGCACCACCCAACCCAGCATTCCCTCGCCGTACTTGGGCGCCCGCGTCTTCGCGATGCGGTTCACCTCCACGCCCAGAGGCGCCCGGCTCGCCCGCCGCCTGGTCGCCCTCCGCCTGGACGAGTGGGGAGTCCCGAACGTGACCGGGCCGCACGAGGCGATCGTGGTGGTCGCGGCCGAGCTGACGGCGAACGCCGTGCGACACGGACACGTCCCCGGGCGGGACTTCCACCTCCGCCTCCGTGTCACGGCGGAGCCCCGGCCGACCGCGCGGGTCGAGGGGGAGCGACACCCGGGCCGAGCGGGTGCCGCCACGGCCCGGCACCCTCCCCATACCCGGGCTCGCGGACGGCGGCCGGGGGCTGCTCTTCGTCGCGGGGCTCGCCGCGCGCTGGAACTGGCACACGCGGCCCCGCGGGCCGGGTAGGACGGTCTGGGCGGAGTACGAGCTCCCCGGGTCGCCGCCCTGGTAAGTGATGCGGTCGGATCCGGCGAACGGGACGGGTCTGTCGGTCTCCCCTCGTAGAGTGGAACGTGATCGATCCTGGTCACCGCCAGTGAGGCGCTGGGGGCCGGCCGGATCGTGCACCACCTACGAGACGACTACGGGAGACGGGGGCCACGCACGTCATGCGACCCACACTCGCCGCGCAGACACTGCGCGACACCACGGTCGAGTATCTGACGACGACGTTCGCGCTGGCCGAGCCCGACACCCAGGACGCCCTGGAGGACTTCCTCACGGATCCGGCCGACGGGCTCTTCCGCGGGCCGTACCTCCGCATCCGGCGTCCTTTCCGTCCGGCGGCTGACGACTGGCAGCGTCATCTGGACTGGCACCCGACCACCCTTCCCGCTCCGTACGCTCATCAGGCCGAAGCCTTCGCCCGGCTGACCAGCAAGGACGGGCACCGGCCTCAGCCGACCCTGGTCACCACGGGTACCGGCTCCGGAAAGACGGAGTCCTTCCTCGTTCCCGTACTCGATCACTGCCGACGGGAGAGGGCGGCCGGACGGGCGGGGATCAAGGCCGTCCTGCTGTATCCGATGAACGCCCTCGCCGGCGATCAGGCGGACCGGCTCGGGGAGCTCCTCGACCAGGACAAGCGCCTGGAGGACGTCACGGCCGGCCTGTACATCGGAGAGGCGTCCTCGGGGGGCACGTCGCCGTACGGGCGGGTGATGGTGGACCGGGCGGAGATCCGCCGCAATCCGCCGGACGTCCTGATCACCAACTACAAGATGCTCGACCTGCTGCTCCAGCGGCAGCAGGACGCCCCCCTGTGGATGGACGCCGACCTGACATACATCGTCATCGACGAGTTCCACACCTACGACGGGGCGCAGGGCACCGACGTGGCGATGCTGCTGCGGCGGCTCGCCGCCGTCGTCGGTGCAGGTGAGGACGGGCGACCGCTGGGGAAGATCTGCCCGGTCGCGACCTCGGCGACGCTCGGCTCCGCCGGTGGAACGGACGGTGGGGCGGACGCCGGGGTGGGCGGTCCGCGGGCCATGCTGGACGTGGCCTCCCAGGTGTTCGGTGTGCGGTTCCCCGACGACGCGGTGATCGGGGAGGACCGGCGGGATGCCGAGGAGTTCCTGCTCGCCGTCGATCGTTCCCTGCCGCTTCCGTCGCCTGCCGAGCTGGCCGCTCTGCCGGACCCTGCGCGGACCCCCGGCGGCCTGGACGCCGTGGCGCGCGCGACCCTCGGGTGCGACACGGCCGACCCGCGCGAGCTGGGGCGACGCCTGCTCACGCACCCGCTCACGCACGAGCTGCTCCGGGCCAAGGACGCGCCGCTCACCGCGGTGGAGGCCCTGGAGACCTTCCCGGACGCCTCGGCCTGGCGGGCCGCGGCCGAGCGGGACCCCGAGACCGCCGCCACCGCGCTCGCGCGGTTCGTGGCGCTGATTTCGGTGGCGCGCGACCCCAAGCCCGCTCCCGACGGGCGGGACCGGCCGCTGCTGCTCGTGGAGAACCACCTGTGGCTGCGAGCCCTTTCCCGGGTCCTTCGATTCGTCGCACCCCGGCCGGTGTTCTCCTGGTCGGACGCCGACCAGGTCGCCCTCGCCGAGCAGGACCGTGCGGACGCCGAGCGGCGCTCCGTGGCCGTGGCCGCCCAGGCGGAGCGGCGTCTGCACGTGCGGGGGGCCGGACGGCTGCCCGCCGCCTCCTGCAGGCACTGCGGACGCTCCGGCTGGGCGGCGATCTGCCCGGACCGCAACCCACAGGACCTGAACCACGCGCCGGACGAGATCTACCGTGCCGCCGTGGCCGGCGGCGCCGCGAAGGGGCGCGTGCGGGCGATGATCGCCGCCACCCCGACCGAGGCGGCCGAGCAGGCCCGGGCCGTGCTGGCCCGCCGGGCCGCCCATCGGGGCCGCAAGGGCGCCGCCCACGACGCGAGCCTCCTTGTCCTGGAGGACAACGGGAAGGCCCTGCGCAGGCTCGACCCGGACGAGGTCCTGCCCGACGGGGACGGAGGCGCGGTCTCCCCGGCACCCGAGAACGGCGTGTACGTATGGGTGTGGTTCGACAACCAGGAGAAGAGCGACTACGCCAAGCAGGACCGCTGCCCGGCCTGCGGGCAGGCCCAGGGCATCCGCTTCCTCGGTGCGGGCGTCGCCCAGCTCGCCTCGGTCGTCGTCACTCAGCTCTTCACCGGAGGTGAGCTGCGCAAGAAGGACGAGCGGAATCGGGACGCCCGCAAGACGCTCATCTTCAACGACTCGGTGCAGGACGCCGCCCACCGCGCGGGGTTCGTGGCCAGCCGCTCCTGGAAGTTCTCGCTGCGTTCCCTCATCCACGACCAGCTGGCGGAAGGCATCGGGGCGAAGTCCGAGTACGCGGCCGACGGCGTTCCGCTCAACGAACTGATCGCCTCCCTGGTGACCACGGCCGCCGCGTCCGAGGAGCGGCTCCTCGCCTCCGTCGTCCCACCCGACCTGCACGACATCGACCGGGTGGCACGCCTTCTCGGGGGCAAGAAGCGCATCCCCAAGTCGACGTGGAAGCTGGTCGCCGAGCGCCTCGCCTTCAACACCCTCCTTGAGTTCGGCCTCCACTCCCGGCTCGGCAGGACCCTGGAGCTGACCCGCACGGTCGCGGCCGAGGTGTACCTGCCCGAGCCCGAGAAGACGGCGCACGCGGCCGAAGCCCTGTACCGCGTTCATGTGGAGAAGCTCCTGCCCCTGGCCGCGGAACCGGAACCGGAGCCGGAGGCGGACGAAGAGCCGTCGGCCACCGCGAAGGCGCGGAGGTCCGGACCGCCCGCCGAGGACGGCCCCGAGCGGCTGCGCTACTTCGAGGGGTACGTCCGCGGCCTCCTCGAACACGTCCGGCAGATCGGCGGCATCCACCACACTTGGCTGGACGCCTTCATCGACGACGAAGGCCGCAGCCGGCACTTCCTCTCCACGGGCCGCCCCGAGGGCATGCCCGCATTCGGACGCCACTCCGAGGCCCCGGCGTTCGTCCTGGTCACCGCCCGCAGTGGACGCAGCGAATTCGAACGGGTCGACACCCGCGAAAGCTGGTACGTCGACTTCACCCAGCGTTGTCTCGGCCTGGACCGGGAGACGGCGGGGAAGTACCTGGCGGAACTCTTCGAGCAGCTCGCCGACGACTCGATCGGCGCGCTGGCCCGGCGACGCACCACCCCCGGCGACAGCCAGCAGGGACACGGTGTGTACGGCCTCACCCCCGGGCACGTCCGCGTCCGGCCTCTGGAGGACGAGCAGACCCGACTCGCCGCCCTCACCTGCCCCGAGTGCGGCTGGACCCAGACCGTGCCGCCCCAGCGCGCCTCCGTGTGGCAGGGCACGCGCTGCCCGCTCAAGCGGTGTGACGGGACCCTTTCCCGGCCCTCGGCCGAGGTGGGGGGCCGGGCCGCCCGTGACTACCGCTCCGACTACTACCGGCGTCTCTACCGGGAGACCGACCCGTACAGCGTGGTCGCCGCCGAACACACCGGCGTCCTCACCCGCAAGGAACGCGAAGAGGTGGAGAAGGGGTTCCGACGCGGCGAGAAGCACACCGATCCGAACGTCCTCTCCTGCACCCCGACGCTCGAACTCGGCATCGACATCGGTCAGCTCGAAGCGGTCGTCCTCGCCTCGCTGCCCCCGTCCACGGCCGGCTACGTGCAGCGGGTCGGCCGCGCAGGACGCTCCACCGGCAACGCGTTCATGGTCTCGCTGGCCGACACCAGCCCCCGCGCGCTGTACCACCTCGCCGAGCCCCGTCACCTGATCGCTGGACCCATCCTGCCGCCCGGCTGTTTCCTGTCCGCAGGTGAACTGCTGTGCCGTCAGTACACCGCGTATCTGATCGACCGCGCGGCGCGGGGCTCCCTCGAGGGTGTCCCGCCCCTGCCGGACCGGGTCACCCAACTCATGGGCCGCAACGGCTGGCTCAAGCAGTTCGGCAAGGCCGCCCTCGCCCACGCGGACCTTGTGGAGGACTTCCTCCGGTTGTTCCCCGACATCGACGGCGTCCCGGGTTCCGGAGTCTCCCGGGACGCGCGAGCCACCGTGCGGCGACATGCGCGGACGAAGCTCGCCGACGACCTGCGTGACGCGGAAGCGGCCTGGGAGGCCGAGCGCGCCGAGCTCGCCCGCCGCCGCAACATGATCAACGACACGGTGGAATCCCTCCAGGAGGCAGTGGAGGACGAGGCCCGGGAGAAGCGGAACCTGGTCCGGGAGGCGTCCGGCGTCTCGTCGCGTCTCCAGGAGATGGCCCAGGCCGACGCCCAGGGCTTCCTCGTCGAGTACGGGCTGCTGCCCAACTACAGCCTCGTCGAGGACGGTGTACGCCTGGAGGCCATGCTCAGCCGCAAGGAGCCCGCGCGGAAGACGGGCGACGGTGCATACGCCGCCGACGCCGGGGGCACCCCCAAGCCACGCTGGCGGACCGAACCCCGCGTCTACGACCGGCCCTCCGAGGCCGCGCTCACCGAACTCGCCCCGGGCAACGCCTACTACGTCCGCGGCTACCGCCACGTCGTCGACGGATTCGACCTCGGGCCCGAGCGGAAGGACTCCTCCGACGGCCTCCCCGTGGGTCTGCAGATCTGGAGGGTCTGCAAGGAGTGCGGCCACGTCCGCACCGGTGAGCGCGCCGAACAGGACATTTCGGCCTGCCCGCGCTGCGATGGCACCGGCATCGGCGGACGCACCGCCCTCCACCAGGTCGTGGTGCCCCGCAAGGTGACCGCCCACGACAAGCGGGACGACGCCCGGATCGTCGACGACCACGACAACCGCACCCGGACGCCGTACACCACGGTCACCGCCGTCGACGTCGACCCTGCCGACATCAAGGACACCTGGCGCCACCAGAAGACCACCTTCGGCGTGGACCACGTCCGCGAGGCAGTCATCCGCCGCTTCAACCTCGGCAAGACCAGGCACGGCCGGCGCAACGACACCTTCTTCGCGGGCCAGGAGACCAACGTCACCGGGTTCACCGTCTGCCCGAGCTGCGGCGGTGCCACGGACCGTGAGCCCGGCCACGGCCCCACCCAGGAGACGATCAGCCAGTCACTGCTCGGCCGGGCCGAACTCGCTCACCACCGGCCCTGGTGCGCGGTCCGCCGCCGCGACAAGCAGGCCAGGCCCCAGGACGTACGGGTGATCACCGCGACCGAGCACCGCACGGAAGCCCTTCGCATCCTGCTGCCCGCCGCCACCCTCAACGTGCCGGAACGCCTGGCCTCCTTCTCCGCCGCCCTCCACCTCGGCCTGGCCCTGCGCTACGGCGGCGACCCCGCGCACATCCGCTCCGCCTCCGCCACCGAACCCGACCGCGAGACCGACCTCACCCGCAACTACCTGGTGCTCTACGACGCCCTGCCCGGCGGCACCGGCTACCTCCAGCGCCTCGCGGACCGCGAGGGCGAGGAGTTCCGCGCGGTCCTCGCCGAGGCCCAGGAGCGGCTGCGGAACTGCCCCTGCAAGGACAGCCGCCGCCGGGCATGCCATCATTGCCTGCTGCCCTACGCGCCCGAGCGGGACTACAAGGACGTAGACCGGCAAGAAGCCCTGTGGATGCTGGACAACCTCCTCGGCGTCGACGGAATCAGCGGCTGGGACGTCCGCAAGGAGGCCCCCGACGCCGAAGTCCGCTTCGCCGACCAGGCGGAGAGTGACCTGGAGTGCCGCTTCATCGAATGCCTCGACCGATGGCTCGTCGCCCCCGGCAGCTCCGCCGCGGCCGACCACGTCGAGACACCCACCGGCCGGCAGGGCAAGCAGTTCGGGCTGACCGGGCCGAACGGGCAGCCCGTGCGCTGGGAGGTCGTGGCCCAGAAGGACCTCCACGGCTACCGCACCCGCCCCGACCTCCTCTTCCGCCCGATCGCCGGAGACACCACCGGCGACGGGGCCCCGCCGCTGCCGATCGCCGTCTACCTCGACGGCTACCGCTGGCACGCCTCCTCCCGTACCAACCGCATCGCCTCCGACGCGGCCAAGCGAGCCCGGCTGCGCGCGGACGGGATACTCGTCTGGCAGATCACCTGGGACGACGTCGTCGCATGGGACCAGGCCCTGAAGGGCGACCCGGCGCCGGAGGTCGACGCCGCCCCCGATCCGCTCGCCGCCGTCGTCGCCGGACCCGCGGCCGCCGCGGCCTGGCCGCCGTACGACGTGACGAGCCCGACCGGACCCGGCGCCGCGGTGCGCAAGCAGTGGGCAGGGCTCCGACGTGACCCCGCGGAGGTGAACGCCCTGTTGTACGAGGGAGCCATCCCCTCCCTGCTCGGCTTCCTGCGGGACCCCCGGCTCGACAAGTGGGAGCGGCTGGCCATGCTGGCCGTCAGTGCACCTGCCTCTCTCCGCCAGCGGGAACTCGTGGACGCGGACGCGGCTTCCGCAACCGGCTGGATCGAGGCGGCCGTACGCGAGGAATCCCTGCCGGATACCTCGGGACAGGGCCTCAAGCTCCTGCGATTCCTGGACGACTCCGGACTTCCCCTCGTTCTCGCGGGCGCCCGGCGTCCTGATGGCAAGGGGTTCCGGTGGAACGCCCTTGCCATCCTGGACGATCGGGCCGAAGCCGTCGACGGCGACCGTACCGACCACCGACGTCGGTGGAAGGCCTGGCTGTGCTGGGGCAACATCATCCAGTTCCTCGACCCCACAGGTACCGGCCGGGCCGACGGCCTCGCCCTGGCCCGCACCACGCTCGACACCTTTGACGCGGCGCTCCTCGCCGCCACGGCCGGTCCGGTCGGCGGGCTGCTGACCGCCCTGCGCGCCGATGCACCGGGGACGGGGCTCCACGCGTCTGCGGACGAGGCCGACGACCAGCTCCGTGACGGGGAGTCCGCGACGGTGCCGGAGATCGAGGTGGAGGCCGACGGCAGAGTGGTGGCCGAGGTTGCCGCGCCCGGCATGACCCCGTTGGAAGAAAGTGCCTGGCAGCTGCTCCTGGGGGAGCTGTCGAAGTACGGCGATCCCGATGTCGCGGAGTTCGCCGGGCACCTCGCCGCCCGCGGAGATGTTCCCGCCGGACAGGTGGGCTGGGATGTCGACGGAGTGTCACGCATCGTCGAACTCGCCTGGCCCGACCACAGGATCGGCATCGTGCTCACCGAGGACGCCGAGGACACGGAGTACATGACGCAGTGCGCGGCGGCCGGCTGGCACGTGCGCGCACCGCAGAACTGGGATGTCGAGGAGCTCGCCCGCATGCTGGGCGAAGAGGGGGGCATGCGATGACCCACGGGGCAGGGCGACCGGCGGGCCCGGCCAGGACACGAGTACGGGCGAGCCTCCAGGCGAGCGCGGACATCGCCCGGCGGGGCGGGGCCGTGCAGGACGCGGTCAACACGTTCGTCCGCCGCCTGCGAGCGGACCGCGCCAACCCGGCGCTGCGGCAGACCTTCCTGCGCGCCGCCGGCGACAACGGAGACCTGTACCTCGGAACCGTCGACGCCCGCTGCATGGTCCTGCTCCTCTCGACGGACAGCGGGGACGACATGCAGCTCCTCGCGGTACGCGACGGAGCCTTCGCCCGCGACGAGCTCACCCGGCTCACCGTCGGCATCAACTCCGTTTCGGGCGGGGTCGAGGTGGTCGACCAGAGCGAGGTCGGCGCCAACGTCGTCGCCCTGTCCGAGCGGGCCGAGACCGGTGCTGCGGCTCCCGAACCGGACGCGTCTGTCGTGCCCACCGGGGAAGCGGCCGCGACGAGCAATCTGCGCCCTCCGCTCTTCGCCGCCCATGACGACCAGCGCCTCACCGAGCTCGGCGTAGTGCCGTCCCTTCTGCCGACGATCCGGAAGATCACCACCGACGAGCAGTTCGACAAGCTGCTCAGCCACAATCTTCCGGAACTGACCCGAGACGTCCTGCTCGCCCTGCGCGACCGCATGGACCCCGCGGACGTCCAGCGTCTCGTCACGGACAAGTGGCGCCCTGAGGATGAGGAGGACATCGACGTCCGGGACTGGGCCCGTGCGGCCCGGCGCGCCGTCTCCCAGGCCGAGACCGACGACGACGCCGTATTGGGCGCGCTGGGCAGCGGGTTCGACGCCTGGCGGCTGTTTCTCCACCCGGAGCAGCGGCGTCTCGCCGTAGCCGATTTCAAGGGCTCCGCCAAGGTCACCGGCGGTCCCGGCACCGGCAAGACGGTCGTCGCTCTGCATCGCGTACGACACCTGGTCGACCGGCTGGGCCCTGGCCACACCCGCCCGGTCCTGCTCACCACGTACACCACCAACCTCGCTCTGGACCTGCGAGAACGGCTACGGGACCTGGGAGGCGAGGAGCTGCTCCGCCGCGTGGACGTCAAGTCCGTGGACTTGCTCGCGCGTGAGGTCCTTCAGGAGTCCCGCGCGGAGCTCGGCGCGCCCCTGGACGACGAAGCGGCGATGAACCTGTGGCACACCGTGCGCATCGAGACCAACCAGCACGATTACGACGCGGAGTTCCTCGACAGCGAGTTCAAGCACGTCATCCTTGCCAACCGGTGTGGTTCGTGGGAGCTCTACCGACGCGTGAGCCGCACCGGCCGCCCTCGCGTCACCATCGCCCAGAAGCACGACATCTGGCAGCTCGTCCAGGCCTACAGGGCCCTTTTGGAAGCGCCGCCACGGCAGACGACGTACGCGATCCTCGCCGACCGGGCCGCCGGCCTCGAACAGCACCGCATGGCCCGCGTCGAGGAGCAGGTACGTTACAAGAACGAGCAGGGCGGCCTGGACCTCGTCCACCGGGAGGCCGGTAGCGGCCAGTGGCTCAAGCCCCGGTACCAGCACGTAGTGGTCGACGAGGCGCAGGACCTGTCCGCCTCGCACTGGCGGATGCTCCGCGCCATGGTCCGCAAGGGGCCCAACGACATCTTCCTCGTCGGAGACGCCCACCAGCGCATCTACGGCAGCCGCGTCGTCCTCGGCCACCAGGGCATCGAAATCCGGGGACGCGCCTCACGCCGTCTCATGCTCAACTACCGCACCACCCGTCAGATCCTGGGCAGCGCCAACCGCTTGATCGAGGGCGCCCCCTTCGACGACCTGGACACGGGAATCGACACACTCGACGGTTACCGTTCGGTGCTGACCGGCCTTGCTCCGCAGTTCTGGCGGGCACCGGACAGGGTGACCGAGATGCGGGCGGTCGCCACGCTCATCAAGGAACGTCACGACGCCCATGGCACGCCCTACTCGGCGATGGCGGTGGCCGTGCCCGATGGCAGTTCTGCTCAGGAGTTCGCGTCCCGGCTTGTCAGCGGGTTCCGCATCCCGGTTGCACCGCTGGGCAAGGAAGGAGTCCGCTCCGACGAGGACGCGGTGCGCATCGGCACCATGCACCGCTTCAAGGGCCTCGAATTCCAGCGCGTCTTCCTGACGTCCGTGGGTGAGGGGCAGGTGCCGCACCAGCGCATCGAGCAGTACAGGCTCGCGAACCCTGATCGATACCGCTTGGAGGAGCAGCGGGCTCGTTCCCTTGTGTTCGTCGCGGCCACCCGCGCCCGTGACGAGCTCGTCGTCACATGGAGTGGCAAAGCCAGCCGCTTCCTGCCCCCGGACGCCGACACCACTGCCCTCCGAGCGGTAGACCTGCTCGGGCCGGACGGGCCACCGTCCGGGTCGCGGCGGTCGATTGCCGCGGCCTGACAGAGAGGCGGTGGGTAGGGGAAGACCGGATGAGCAGGTTTCGGGCGGAGATGCTCTGTTCGAGCAAAGTGCGCCGACCTCCGCAGTGCGGTTCTGGTCGCCATTACTCGCTGGGGTGCGGCACGCCCTCGAGGCGCTGCTCCGTCACCAGCGCGCTCCGGACAGTCGTAGGTGCAGCGATCGCCGACCCACTCGCGGAGCTGTGCCTGTTGTCCCACGAGCTGGCCTATGCCGATTGCCGGATCTCCGGCGAGACTCCACGCTTGGTTTGCTGGAGAGGCGGCGGACGCGCTGGGCAGGGTGACGTGCGTGGTTGCTGCCGGAGGCCGGAGCCCCCGCGTCGAACCACTCCACGACATAGCCTGGCGGGCCCTCGTGTCCTGTCGTCGTACATGGTGGGGGCGTGTTTGACGCAGTGCTGGTGAAAGGGTCGCGGCGGTCTCGGCGAGCAAGCGCCGCCGCTCCTCCCGGTCCTCGACCTTGCGGGAACGTAATGCACGTTGATCTTGAGTCCGCTTAGCGCCCCACACGTCTCTGATCTGCTGATTTCCTTTATCTGTCCTTGGCTCTACAGCTTCTTGATGACGCACCATGTGGAGTGCGTCGCGATCCTGGAGCCGATCAAGAAGGACGCGTGAGGTAGAGCCCCCCGCGTCTCCTCTCCGGTGAGGTCCGTGGGCCCGAGACCTGGCCCAGGGCATTCGGTCCTGGACACATGGTCGTTCGGCCTCGGGGGTTCGTACCATGGGGAGATCGACAGCCGTGGCGGTGCACTCGTGGTGCCGTTGTGGAGGCGGATCCAAGGGGGCGGATCGTGACGACGTGGGGGCTGGTTCTTGAGGCCACCGTGGGCATCGGGCAGCGCAAGCACACCGAGGCCCAGGTGCTGACGCAGGTGGAGGGGACGCGGGAGGCCGCGCTCGCCGAGTTGGAGGTGCGGGCCCGGCGCCATGAGCCGGAGCATCCCCGGAGTCCCAAGCGGCGCCGGCTCTTCCGTCACGCCGACGGGTTTCTGCTGGTCGTGGACGGTGCCGTGCAGTCGCACGCCGTCCGGTTCAGTGTCGTCGAGCTCGTCCACGACAGCGACCAGCCTCCCTCGGCCGGTCGGCCGGCGCCTCCGGTCGAGCCCGTGGCACTTCCCTCGCCGACGCCCGACACCGTCGAGCACGATGAGGACGGCGTACCCCTCAAGCCCGCCTGGCTGGGGCGGGGCGATCTGTCCCGTTGATCCGCGGGTCGGCCTGTGGTGCTGAAGATGGGTGTCGGCCCCGATGTGGGGCGATGGTGCCTCGGGTGATGGTGGGGTGGAGGAGCACCCGGAACCCCTGGTGACGGCCTCGGTGGCCGGCGGGGTGGGTGTTCGAGGCCCCGGCCTGAACGGAGCCCGTGCCGATGATCCACCTTGCCGGTTCCCTGTCCGTGCCACTCTCGCCAGGCACGCCAACCGGGCGCGACCGTGCCGTACTTCACCAGGCCGGCCCGCCGTGAGTGGCAGCGCGTGGCTCGCCCTGGTGGTCTTCGCCACCGTCTACGTGCTGATCGCCACGGAGAAGGTCCACCGCGTCGCCGCGGCCCTCGGCGGTGCCGTCGTCATGCTGCTGATCGGGGCCACGAGTCCGGAGCACGCCTTCTTCTCCGAAGCGGCCGGGATCGACTGGAACGTCATCTTCCTGCTCCTGGGCATGATGCTGATCGTCTCCGTGCTCAAGCGCACCGGCCTCTTCGAGTTCGTCGCCATCTGGGCGGCCAAGCGGTCGCGCGGGCGTCCCTACCGGCTGATGGTGCTGCTGATCCTCGCCACCGCCTTCCTGTCGGCGTGGCTGGACAACGTCACCACCGTCATGCTGATCGCCCCCGTGACCATCGCCGTCTGCACCAGGCTCGGCGTTCCGGTCGTGCCCTATCTCATCGCCGAGGTGATGGCCTGCAACATCGGAGGCGCCGCCACCCTGATCGGCGACCCGCCCAACATCATGATCGGCTCCCGTGCCGGACTGTCCTTCAACGACTTCCTGCTCCACATGGCGCCCATCACCACGGTGCTGATCGTGGTGTTCGCGTCGATGGCCCGCTGGATGTTCCGCGGCGCCTTCTCGTACGACCCCGAGCGCGCCGCCCACGTCATGGCCATGCGCGAGCGGGACGCCCTCACCGACACCCGGCTCCTGGCCGTCAGCGGCGTCGTCGTCGCGGTCGTGATGGCCTGCTTCGTCCTCCACACCACCCTGCGTCTGGAGCCCTCGGTGGTGGCGATCTCCGGCGGTCTGATCCTCCTCGCCGCATCCCGGCTCAACGCGCGCAAGGTCGCGGCCGACGTCGAGTGGGAGACCCTGGCTTTCTTCGTCGGCCTGTTCGTGATGGTCGGCGCCATGGTGCGGACGGGGATCCTCACCGACCTCGGTCAGGCGGCCGCCCGCGCGCTGGACGGCAACCTGTTCGGCGCCTCCATGGCCCTGCTGTTCGGGTCGATCGTCCCGTCCGCGTTCATCGACAACATCCCCTTCGTCGCCTCGACCAGCCCGATCGTCTCCGAGATCGTCGCCACCTCCGGAGGGGGCGAGCAGGCCCAGGTGCTGTGGTGGTCCTTCGCCCTCGGCGCCGACCTCGCCGGCAACGCCACGATCATCGCCTCCTCCGCCAACGTCGTCACCGTCGGCATCGCCGACCGGGCCGGACATCACATCTCCTTCTGGGAGTTCAGCCGCTACGGCCTGGTCGTCACCGCCGTCACCACCGTGCTCGCCGGGGCGTATGTCTGGCTGCGTTACTTCGTGCCGGCCTGAACCGGCCCCGAGGCCATCGGGCCCGAGGCCGGGACCGAGCCACGGGTCCGGGCTCGCGGCCGGGACCCGAGCCACGGGTCCGTAGCCCCGTAACCCGAGACCCCGTAACCCGAGACCCCGTAACCCGAGACCCCGGGGCCCGAGCCCCTGAGACCCCGGAAGGAGGAAGCGTCCATGCCCGAATCCGACGACGAGAGGCTCGCCGACCTCGAAGCCGCGCTGTGGCGTGACGATCCGCGCTTCGCCCGCGGCCTGGGGAAGGGGCGTCCCCGGCGGCCACGGGAGTACCGGCGCGGGCCGGCCTGGCCGGTCATGACCTTGGCCGTGGCCGTGGCTGCCGTGATCGCCGGACTGACGGTGCCGAACGGAGTGCTGCTGGCCGTCGGCCTGATCCTCGCCGCGCCCGCGATGAACCGCTTCCACACCACCCGCCGGCGCCGCCACGACCTCTGATGCCGCCTCCGGCACCCCGGCGTGCGGCCCGCGCGGACGTCGCGGGCCTCGGCGTCAGGTGCGGCCCGCCGGGTCCTGGGCTGCGGGACGGGCGTCGTCCGGGGACGCCGACGGGGAGGGTACGGCGGTCGGGGCCGGCCCCGACGGGGTGCGGCGGCTGCCGATCCAGGTGGCGACCGGTTCGGTGTAGCGGGCGGTGAGCGGGCCGATCACCACGAGGATCAGGACGTACGCGGTCGCGAGCGGGCCCATCGCCGGTTCGATTCCGGCGCTGACGGCGAGGCCGGCGATGACGATGGAGAACTCGCCGCGCGCGACGAGCGTGCCGCCCGCGCGCCACCGGCCCTTGACCCCGACCCCGGCCCGCTTGGCCGCCCAGTAGCCGGTGGCGATCTTCGTGCCCGCGGTGACCACGGCGAGCGCGAGCGCGGGCAGCAGGACCGGCGGAATGCTGGCGGGGTCGGTGTGCAGGCCGAAGAAGACGAAGAACACCGCGGCGAACAGGTCCCGCAGCGGGCTGAGCAGCGTGTGGGTTCCTTCGGCGACCTCGCCGGAGAGGGCGATGCCGACGAGGAACGCGCCGACGGCCGCGGAGACCTGGAGCTGCTGGGCCACACCGGCGACGAGCAGGGTCAGGCCGAGCACGACCAGGAGCAGCTTCTCCGGGTCGTCGCTGGAGACGAAGCGGGAGATCAGCCGTCCGTAGCGGACCGCGACGAAGAGCACCGCTCCGGCGACACCGAGGGCGATGGCCAGGGTCGCGCTGCCGGCGGCGAGGCTCACGCCCGCGAGGAGGGCGGTGATGATGGGCAGGTAGACGGCCATGGCGAGGTCTTCGAGGACCAGGATGCTGAGGATCACCGGGGTCTCCCGGTTGCCGACGCGGCCCAGGTCGCCCATGACCTTGGCGATGACCCCCGACGAGGAGATCCAGGTGACGCCCGCCAGGACGACGGCGGCCACCGGACCCCACCCCATCAGCAGGGCCGCGACCGCACCCGGTACCGCGTTCAGACCGAAGTCGACGAGCCCGGCGGGATACTGCGTCTTGAGGTTGGAGACCAGGTCGCTCGCCGTGTACTCCAGGCCGAGCATGAGGAGCAGCAGGTTGACGCCGATCTCGGCGCCGATCGCGACGAACTCCTCACTCGCCGGCAGCGGGAGCAGACCGCCCGTGCCGAAGGCGAGCCCCGCGAGGAGGTAGAGGGGGATGGGGGAGAACTTCAGACGTCCGGCCACCCGGCCGAGCAGGCCGAGGCCGAGGATGATCGCACCGAACTCGATGAGGAAGAGGGCGGAATGCACAGGCTGTCACTCCTGTCCGAGTATCGCGGCGGCCGCGTCGACGCCCTCGCGGGTGCCGATGACGATGAGCGTGTCGCCGCCCGCCAGACGGAAGTCCGGCGCGGGCGAGGGGCGGGCCTCCGCCCGTCGCAGCACGGCCACGATCGAGACCCCGGTCTCGGTGCGCATCCGGGTCTCGCCCAGCACCCGGCCGTTCCAGTGCGAATGGGCCGACAGCTCGATCCGTTCGGCGACGAGCCCCAGGTCGGTGGTGTGCAGCACGTTGGGGCTGTGATGGGCCGGCATCAGCGCGTCGATGAGCACGGTCGTCTCCGCACCCGTCAGGTGCAGCGACTGCGCGCACGCGTCGGGGTCGTCACCGCGGTAGACGTTCACGGTTCGCGTGCCGTCGCGGTGCGCGACCACCGACAGATGGCGGTGTTCGCGCGTGGTGAGGTCGTACTGGACCCCGATGCCGGGCAGTGGTGTGGTGCTCATCCGTGGAGCGGGCACAGCTGTCCCCCTAGTGTTCGTTCCGTACGTGACGCCGTCGCGGCGCAGCTCTTCTCCGGGCAGGAGCGGCCGTTCGGCGGGGCCCATCGTGTCACTTTCCGCGTGGCCGAAATATGGGTGCCGGCACGGATGGACAGCGGTCTTCCACCCCGGTCAGGATGGGGTGGGGGAGTGGGCTCCGTCGCAGCTCGGAGGGGTGGTAGCCGAGAACGGAGCGGTACGGCCACCGGGCCGTGACGGAAGGTTGGGGGACCGGCTGGAAAGGCGTGTGGCCGTGTCTTTGTACTGGCGGATCTTCCTCCTGAACGCCTGCGTTCTGGCCACGTCGGTGATCCTGCTCCTCGGCCCGGTCACCGTCTCCACCCCGGTCCTGTTCGGGGAGGCGCTCGTGCTGCTCGGAGGGCTCGCCGCGATGCTGGCGGTCAACGCGGCCCTGCTCAGGATCGGCCTGGCCCCACTCGTCCGGCTGAGCCGGGCGATGACCACGGCCGACCTCCTCAAGCCCGGGGCCCGCCCGGCCGTCACCGGGGACGGGGAGATCGCCGCCCTCACCCGGACCTTCAACGCCATGCTCGACCGGCTCGAAGCCGAGCGGGCCACCAGCAGTGGCCGGGTGCTCACCGCCCTGGAGGGCGAACGCAAGCGCATCGCCCAGGAGCTCCACGACGAGATCGGCCAGACCCTCACCGCCGTCCTCCTGCAGCTCAAGCACGCCGCCGACCGCTGCCCCGAACCGGTCCGCACCGACCTGCGCCAGGCGCAGGAGACCACCCGTGCCAGCCTGGACGAGATCCGCCGCATCGCGCGCCGGCTGCGCCCCGGGGTCCTGGAGGAACTCGGCCTGCACAGTGCCCTGCGCTCCCTCGCCGCCGAGGTCGGGACCCCGCGTCTGGGCGTCACCGCCCACATCACCCCCGGCCTGCCGCACCTGGACCCGGCCGCCGAGCTCGTCGTCTACCGCGTCGCCCAGGAGGGGCTGACCAACGCGGCACGCCATTCGGGTGCCACCCGCGTCGAGATCCATCTCCGGCCCCGCCCCGGGGGCGGCGTCGGACTGCTGGTCCGCGACGACGGGCAGGGCCTCGGGGACGCACCCGAGGGCGCCGGCATCGGCGGCATGCGTGAACGCGCCCTGCTGATCGGCGCCGAACTCGGTGTCGGGGCGGGCCCGCACGGTGGTACGCAGGTGTCCCTGGACCTCCCGGACGCGGGCCCTACGGCTCGATGAGACCCACCCGGATCGCGTACCGCGTGAGTTCCAGGCGGTCGCGCATGCCCAGTTTCTGGAGCAGGTTGGCGCGGTGGCGCTCCACCGTCTTCGGACTGATGACGAGCAGGTCGCCGATCTCCTTGGAACTGTGACCCTCCGCCACGAGCTTGAGGATCTCCTCCTCGCGTTCCGTGACGGCCTTGTCCGGCAGGGGGCGGCCCTGTTCCGCGCGGTCCAGGTAGGTGCGGATCAGGGCGGTCTCGGCGCCCGGGTAGATGAAGGGTTCGTCGCGGACGGCCGCCCGGCACGCCTCGACCAGGTCGCGGTCGGCCACCGACTTCGGCACGTAGCCGCTCGCGCCCGCCTTCAGCGCCTCGAAGAAGTACTGCTCGTTGTCGTACATGGTGAGGATCAGGATCCTCAGCTCCGGCTTGATCCTGCTCAGTTCGCGGGCCGCCTGGAGGCCGGTCCTGCGGGGCATCGAGATGTCGAGGACCGCCAGGTCGATCTCCTCGGAGCGGGCCAGGGCCACCGCCTCCGCCCCGTCCGCCGCCTCCGCGACGACCGTCAGGTCCGGTTCCGCGTCGAGGATGAGCCGTACCCCTCCCCGTACCAGCGCGTGGTCGTCCGCGAGCAGGATGCGGGTGGGGGCGCGGGTGGGCGTGGGGGCGGGGGTGCGGCTGGGGGTGGTCGGTCCGGTCATGACATCGCCTTATCAGGTGGTGTGCTCAGGTGGACTTCCGTACCGCCGAACCTGCCGTCGCGGACCGTCAGTTCCGCGCCGATCAGGAGGGCGCGTTCCCTCATCCCCTGGAGGCCCGCGCCGTCGGGCGCCCGTCCGATGCCGCGGCCGTCGTCCTTGACCAGGAGGCAGACCCCGCCGCCGGGCCGGCGGCGCAGGCGCAGGTCGACCTGGGTCGCGTCCGCGTGGCGGGCCGTGTTGGTGAGGCCCTCCTGCGCCACGCGGTAGAGGACCAGCTCCGTCGCGTCGTCGAGTTTCGGCAGGCCGGGTTCGATGTGGGGCCGTACCGTCAGGCTCCGCGTCGAGAACTCCGAGGCGAGGGAACGCAGGGCGCTGTGCAGGCCGAGTTCCTCCAGGACCCCGGGCCGCAGCCGCCGGGCGATGCGGCGGATCTCGTCCAGGCCCGCCCGGGTCGTCTCCTGTGCCTGGTGGAGCTCCGGCCGCAGTTCGTCCGGGGCATGGCTCGCGGCGTGCTTGAGCTGGAGGAGTACGGCGGTGAGGGTCTGCCCGACCTCGTCGTGCAGTTCCTGTGCGATACGCCTCCGCTCCTCCTCCTGCGCCGACAGGACCCGGGCGGTGCTCGTGGCCCGTTCCGCTTCGAGCCGGTCGAGCATCGTGTTGAACGTACGCGTCAGGTCGGCGATCTCGCCCCGCCCCGGCACCGCGGTCCGCCGCCCCGGCCGGAGCAGGTCCGCCGTCCGCATCGCCCGGGTGAGGCGCTGGAGCGGCGCGAGGCCCACCCGCAGGAGGAGGGCGTTCGCGAGGAGCATCGCGGCCAGACCGGCCACGAGCACCACGGCCTCACCGAGGAGTACGGGCGTGGAGACCGTGACGGGGCCGAACAGCAACAGCACGGCGACGACGAGGACCGAGGCGTTGAGGAGGAAGACGCGCCAGTACAACGACACCGATCCGACTCTCCCCGTTCGACCTTCGAGCGTCCTACGCGCCCCGCCCCCTGGCCCGTCCACTCCTGCGCCCGGCGGCGGAATCCACCCATCCGCCCGGCGGCGGAATCCACTCCTCCGTCCCATCCTGACCAGATCGCGGCGCCTTGTCCATCCGTGCGGACACCCATGTCCCGGCGCTCCGGCGGGTGACACGATGGCCCGACCGGACCCCCGACCGGACCCCCGACCGACGCCTGACGACATCCCCGACCGCACCCCCGGACGACATCCCCGACCACGCCCCCGCCCACCAGCCCCCTCTCACCGGCCGACACCATCACAGGAGGGACGGGCCCTTGCCTGCTCCGCGGACGAGAACGACACCCCTGCCCGGCATCGGAGTCCAGTACGACCTCACCACCCGCGAGCACCGACAGCTGTCGGTCATCGCGCACCGGGACGGGACCCGCACCGTGAACCTGTACCGGGTCGACGACCCCGACGCCTGCGCGCAGTCGCTGCACCTCACCGAGGCCGAGACCGCCTCACTGATCGACGCGCTGATGCCCGCCCACCACAGCCCCAACGTGCTGCACACCACCGACCTGGGGCTCGTCGCCGAACGGATCGAGCTGTCCGCGCACTCGTACTGGAACGGGCGCGTCCTCGGCGAGACGCGGATGCGCACCGACGCCGGCGCCTCCGTCGTCGCCGTCCTGCGCCGCTCCGGGGCGATACCGTCACCGACACCCGCCTTCCGGCTCGCCGGCGGCGACACGCTCATCGTCATCGGCACCCGCGAGGGTGTCGACGCGGCCGCCGCGATCCTCGGTCGGGAGTGAGGCCGGCGTGCACTCCGCGGTCTTCCTGATCGAATTCGGCGCCATCATCCTCGGCCTCGGCCTGCTCGGGCGCTTCGCCGGCCGGTTCCGCTTCTCCCCGATACCCCTCTACCTGCTCGCGGGGCTCGCCTTCGGCAAGGGCGGTCTGCTGCCGTTCGGCGCGAGTGAGGAGTTCGTCGCGATCGGCGCCGAGATCGGCGTGATCCTGCTCCTGCTGATGCTGGGTCTGGAGTACACGGCGAGTGACCTGGTCTCCAACCTCAAGACGCAGTATCCCGCCGGGCTCGTCGACTTCGGTCTGAACGCGGTCCCGGGTGCGGTCGCGGCCCTGCTGATGGGGTGGGGTCCGGTGGCCGCCGTCGTCCTGGCGGGCGTCACCTGGATCTCCTCGTCGGGGGTCATCGCCAAGGTCATGGGCGACCTCGGACGGCTCGGCAACCGGGAGACCCCGGTGATCCTCAGCATCCTGGTCCTCGAAGACCTCGCCATGGCCGTGTACCTGCCCATCATCACCGCCCTCCTCGCCGGGGTCGGCCTCGCGGCAGGCAGCGCCACGCTCGCCATCGCCCTGGGCGTCGCCGGGGCCGTCCTGTTCGTGGCGGTCCGCTACGGACGGCTGATCTCGCGCTTCGTCTCCAGCGACGACCCGGAGAAGCTGCTCCTGGTCGTGCTCGGCCTGACCCTGCTCGTCGCCGGTGTGGCCCAGCAGCTCCAGGTCTCCGCGGCCGTCGGCGCGTTCCTCGTCGGCATCGCCCTCTCCGGCGAGGTCGCCGACGGCGCCCATACGCTGCTGAGTCCGCTGCGGGACCTGTTCGCCGCGGTGTTCTTCGTCTTCTTCGGCCTGCACACCGATCCCGCCAGCATTCCGCCGGTGCTCCTCCCGGCCCTCGCCCTGGCCGTCGTCACCGCGCTGACCAAGATCGCCACCGGGTACTGGGCCGCGCGTCGTGCCGGGATCGGGGTCAAGGGCCGGTGGCGGGCGGGCGGCACGCTCGTCGCGCGCGGCGAGTTCTCCATCGTCATCGCCGGCCTCGCCGTCACCGCCGGGGTACAGCCCGAACTCGGCCCCTTCGCCACCGCGTACGTGCTGATCCTCGTGGTGATCGGCCCGCTCACCGCCCGCTACACCGAGCCGGTCGCCACCTGGATCGGCAGCCGCCGCACGTCTCCGCCCCCGGAGGAAGCCCCCGTACCCGAACCGGCGCCGGAGCCCGTACGGGTACCCGACGCGGGGCCCGGGTCGGCGACCGACCGGGTGTGAGGGCGGGGGACGGCCGTCTCGCCTC
The DNA here is from genome assembly GCF_040296665.1 of Streptomyces sp. NPDC002057. Classification (NCBI taxonomy): domain Bacteria; kingdom Bacillati; phylum Actinomycetota; class Actinomycetes; order Kitasatosporales; family Streptomycetaceae; genus Streptomyces; species Streptomyces sp. NPDC002057. The sequence goes on along the minus strand of NZ_JBEOXR010000009.1, from coordinate 119,324 downwards.
AGTCCGCGATCTCGACCGTCTCCCGTACCTCGACCGTCTCCCGCTGCGGCTCCTTCTGCTTCTGCGTGATGCCCCGGAGGAGCTGGGCGAGGTCGACCCCGGTCGTGGAGGAGAGGAGTTCCATGCCCTGGGCGACGTTGTCCGCGACCGTACGGGAGAGCTGACTGGCGCCGTCCGTCGAGATGACGGTCATCTTGTCGACGGCCGACAGCGGCTCGGACGCCTTGGCGACGACCTGCGGCAGGACCTCGACGAGCATCTGGAGAACGGCCGCGTCCCCGTACCGGGCGAACGCGTCGGCCTTCTTCTCCATCGCCTCGGCCTCGGCGGAACCCCGGGCGGCGATTGCCGCGGCCTCCGCCTCGCCCTCGATGCGTACGGCGTCGGCGAGGGCCGCCCGGTGGGCCTTCTCGCCCTCACCGGTGAGCCTGGCCCGCTGCGCGTCGGCCTCGGCCTCCTTGACCAGGGCGATACGGCGGGCCTCGGCCTCCTGCTCGGCCTGGTAGCGGGCGGCGTCGGCGGGCTTGCGGACCTGGGTGTCGAGCTGGCGGTCGGTCAGTTCGGCCTGGCGTGCGGCGACCTTCTCCTGCTCGGACAGGATGTCCTGCTGACGGGCGGCCTCGGCGAGCGGGCCGGCCGCGTTCGCCTGGGCGGAGGCCTCGTCGGTCTGGGCCTTGATCTCGGCCTGCTTCAGGTAGAGGGTCCGCTGGGCGATCGCGATCTCCTCCTCCGCCTTCAGACGGGCCTGCTCGGCGGCGCGACGGGCGACGGCCTCGGCGATGTCGGCCTCCTGCCTGGCGCGGGCGGCCTCGGGGCGCCCGAGGTCTTCGAGGTACGAGCCCTCGGTGGTGATGTCCTGGATCTGGAAGGCGTCCAGGACCAGGCCCTGCCCGGAGAGACTGGCCTCGGCCTCCTCGGCGACCTGACCGGCGAAGGCGGCGCGGTCGCGGATGATGTCCTCGACGGACATGCGGCCGACGATGGAGCGCAGCGCGCCGGAGAGCACCTCCTGGGTGAAGCCGACGATGCCGTCCTGCTGCATCAGGAACCGCTGCGCGGCCGCCCGGATCGAGTCCTCGGTGCCGCCGACCTTGACGATCGCGACGCCCTCCAGGTTGGCCTTCACCCCGCGCAGGGTGACCGCGCCGCGCACAGCGACCGGAATGTGCCGGCTGGAGAGGTCGAGCGTGAACTTCTGCTGCACGAACGGGACGACGAACACGCCGCCGCCCACCACGACCTTCTGACCGCTGTTGTCGGTGAACACCCGCCCCGTGGCGGGATCGGTGGCCTTCTTGCCGCGTCGGCCGGTGATGATGAACGCCTCGCTGGGACCGGCGACCTTGTAGCGCGTGACGACGACGAGGCCGAGCAGGACGACGAGGGCGACTATTCCCACGACAGCGGTCAGGACAGGGCTCATGAAGAAATCCCCTTGAAGGTAAGGACGGAAGGGCGGGACGGAAGGGCGGAAGGAACGGTGCGCGGGAAGTTAGGGAAGTGGGGGAGCGGGTGTCGGAGGAGGGCGAGAGGTCAGCGTTCTACGGGGCGGACCGCGACCGACGTCGGTGACAGCACCGACTCCACCCACACCTCGGAGCCCCGCCCGATCGGCGCCGACGCCTTCGCCGCGTACTTCACCGGCTGGCCCGCGAGGTACAACAGGACCTCGCCGTAACCCCCTACGGGGATCGCCGTGACGACCGCGCCCGACGTCCCCGTCAGGTCCTCGCCCCGGGGCGCGGGCGCGTCGCCGTCGCGGAGCAGCGCGCGGCTGAAGCGCCAGGTGGCCCAGCCGACGAGAGCGCCCGCTCCGACTCCCGCGAGGGTGGCGGGGACGACCCCGGCGCCGGCCGCGCCCATCGCGATCGCGCCCGTGAAGCCGAGGGCCGATACGAATCCGGCGATCACCGGGAGCGAGAGGAATCCGTCGAGTCCGCCGCCGAGGCTCTCCAGGAAGCCGTCGAACACCAGGGAGAGCGCGGTGACGATCAGCCCCGCGATGCCGAATCCCAGAAACCATGCCATGCGTCGGCCCCCCTCTTCTCCTGAATTGTTCCATGTAAAGGGTGCGTAGGACATGGGTGTCAGCACCCATTGACCTGCGGAGACGGCTCCGACGTTCCGTAGGGGGCCAGGGTCCGTCCGGCGGATCTTGTGACGAACGGGTTCCGTCAGCGAGCGTTCAGTTCTTCGGCCCTCTTCGTGAGCTCCGCCGCGATGTCGTCCCAGTCCGGACCGTGCAGCCACAGGTTCTGCGCGGCCTCCAGCAGGAGAGCCGGCTCGTCGGCCCTCTGCAGCAGTACGAGCCGGTAGGCGAGGTTGCGGATCCACACCGGGAGCCGGCCGTCGACCAGGTTCGGGCAGAGTTCCCGCAGCATCGAGAGGATCGCGTCCGCGTCAGCGAACGTCAGCTCTTCCACGAAGTAGTGCTCGCGGTGCTCCTGGCCGCACGCCGGGGTCGGACGGAACTCGTCTCCGTAAAGACACCGGGCGTGCTCGGTCAGCGTGCTGTGCATGCGCTGCAGCTTACGAGGTCATGATCCGGCGGACGGAACCTGGCCGCCGTGGGAGCCTTCGCCTTCCTTCCCCTCGTTCTTCCGCTCCCCGCGTGGCCGGGTGGCTAGAGGTCGAACTCGTGGGGCGGCAGGTCGAGGGTGAAGCACGCCTCGCGGACCACGGCCTGCTCCGTCTTGTCGAAGTCGCCGTCGGCGCCGCCGATGACGATGCCGATCTGGACGACGGCACGGGCCTCGGCCGGCTTCTTCTTCGCCTTGGCGATCTCCTGGAGGACGCTGACCTTGCCGAAGTCGAAGTCGGCGGTCAGCTTGTCCAGGTTGGCGTCGAAGCGGCGCTGGAGGTCGAGCGCGTCGAAGTTCTGCAGCACCTCGTTGGTCGAGATGAGCTGGGCGACCCGGCGGCGCTCGGCGGGGTCGATCGTGCCGTCGGCGGCGGCGACCAGCGCGCACATGGCCATGCTCGCGTCCCGGAACGCGCCGCTCTTCAGGTCGTTCTTCTTCGCCATCAGCTGGTTCTGCATCGTCGATGCGGATTCCTTGACGCGGTCCCACAGGGCCATGAGTGCTCCAGAGGTCGATTACTTCTACGGTCTTGTAGAACGTAGCAGTGCGTCACGGAGTTCCCGGGATCTTGGATCGTGGGGTGGGGCGGGGGAGGGGCTCCGGGTGGTTCGTGCCCGCTGATCAGACGCCCAGGAGCTGGAGCGAGCCCCACAGGGCCACGGTCGAGGCGATGAGGGTGGCCGGGACGGTCAGGAGGCCGAGCCGGGTGAACTCCCCGAGGGCGACGGGGTGCTCGTGTTCGTGGGCGATGCGGCGCCAGAGGAGGGTGGCGAGGGAGCCGGCGTACGTGAGGTTGGGGCCGATGTTGACGCCCAGCAGTACGGCGAGCACCGCGCCCGGCCCCGAGGCCGCCGCGAGCGGGACCAGGGCCAGGGTCGCGGGCAGGTTGTTGATCAGGTTGGCGAGAATGGCGGCGACCGCCGCGATGCCGAGCAGGGCCGGGAGCGAGGTGCCGTCGGGGAGGACGTGCGCGAGGACGGTGCCGAGGCCGTTGTCGACGACGGCCCGGACGACGATCCCGAGGGCCAGGACGAACGCCAGGAACGGCACCGACGCCGAGCGGACGAGCGCGCGCGGGGTGGTGCGCCGACGGGCCAGGGCGCGTACGGCGAGGGTGGCGGCGCCGGCCGCGGCCGCCCACGCCGGGTCCACCCCCGTCGCCGAGGCCAGCGCGAATCCACCCAGGGTCGCCGCCACGGTGAGCAGGGCGAAGAGCGGGACCTCGACGGGCTCCGGCGGAACGGTCGGGGTCGCGGTGGCGGCGAGGTCGCGGGCGAAGAAGCGGCGGAAGACGCCGTACTCGACCGCGATCGCGACCAGCCAGGGAAGCAGCATCAGCAGCGCGAAGCGGGTGAAGCCGAGCCCGGAGGCCGTGAAGGCGAGCAGGTTGGTGAGGTTCGAGACGGGCAGGAGCAGCGACGCCGTGTTCGACAGGTGGGCGCTCGCGTAGACGTGGGGTCCGGGGCGGGCTCCCATCCGGGTGGCGGTCGCGAAGACCACCGGGGTGAGCAGGACGACCGTCGCGTCCAGGCTCAGTACGGCGGTGATCAGCGAAGCCAGGGCGAAGACGGCGCCCAGCAGCCGCTGGGGGCGGCGGCGCGCCCAGCGGGCCATCCAGGTGCCGCAGGCGTGGAAGAGCCCCTCGTCGTCGCAGAGCTTGGCGAGGACGAGGACGGCCGCGAGGAACCCGATCACCGGACCGAGCCGCTCGGCCTCCTCGCGTACGGCCTCGGTGGTGGTCGCGCCGAGGGCCAGGACGGCGCCGGCGGCCGGTACGGCGAAGACCGCCTCGGGCAGACGGTACGGGCGGACGACGGCGCAGATCAGCACCACGGCCAGGGCGAGTACGGACACGGACGTCACGAGCATGCGTTCGATGATGCGGGGTCGGGGTGGCTGGACGCTCCGGGGGTCCCCTGTCGGAGGGTCGGCCGCCCCCTCGGCCCGCCCGGCCCGGTCACGTCCCGCCCCGTTTGGGACGGGCTGATCAACCGTCAGAACTGAGGGGTGACGGAACTCTTGTGGCGCGTATCCGGATCAGTAAAATGTCACACACCATACAAGGGAGTTGCTTCATGGCCCACGAGCAAGCCGCTGTGCACCGCGCCCGTCCCTGGCACGGCATCATGGTCGCCACCGCGCTCCCCCTGCGCGACGACGGCTCCGTCGACCACGACGCCTACGCGCGCCACGTCGCCTGGCTGATCGAGCAGGGCTGCGACGGGGTCGTCCCGAACGGCTCCCTCGGCGAGTACCAGACCCTCACCGACGAGGAGCGCGCCCGCGTCGTACGGACCGCCGTCGAAGCGGCCGGGGACGGCGCGCGGGTGATGCCCGGCGTCTCCGCGTACGGCGGCGCCGAGGCCCGGCGCTGGGCCGAGCAGGCCGCGGAGGTCGGCGCCGGCTCGGTCCTGCTCCTGCCGCCGAACGCCTACCGGGCCGACGAGCGCTCCGTACGCGCCCACTACGCCGAGGTCGCCGCGGTCGGCCTGCCCGTCGTCGCCTACAACAACCCGATCGACACCAAGGTCGACCTCACGCCCGCCCTTCTCGCCCGGCTGTACGCCGACGGCAGCATCGTCGCCGTCAAGGAGTTCAGCGGGGACGTCCGCCGCGGCTACGAGATCGCCGAACTCGCCCCGGGTCTCGACCTGATCGTCGGCGCCGACGACGTCCTCCTCGAACTCGCCCTCGCCGGCGCGGTCGGCTGGATCGCCGGCTACCCCAACGCCCTTCCGCGCACCTGCGCCACGCTCTACCGGGCCGCCGTCGCCGGAGACCTCGACGTCGCGCTCCCCCTCTACAGGTCGCTGCATCCGCTGTTGCGCTGGGACTCGAAGACCGAGTTCGTCCAGGCGATCAAACTGTCCATGGACCTCGCGGGCCGGCCCGGAGGCGCCACCAGGGCGCCGCGCGTCCCGCTGACGCCGGAGCAGGAGGCCGTGGTCCGCGCCGCGACGGAGAAGGTCCTCGCGGACGGCCACGCGTAACTCCGCGGGCACGCGGGCGCGTGCGCACGTACACCGCGCAGGCGCGCAGATACGTGCACGCGCCGGCATGTGGATACGTACACGTGCACGCGTGCAGAGCGGACACGTACACGCGCACGCACGCAGACACGTACACGCGCAGCCACGTTTACACCCACACCCGCCCACACTTACAACCCGCCCACACCCAGACACGTACACACGCAGAATCGAAGGGACCCCATGCGCACCCGCCACGTCTACCACGCGGTGGACTCCCACACCGAAGGCATGCCCACCCGGGTGATCACCGGGGGCATCGGCATCGTCCCCGGCGCCACCATGGCCGAGAAGCGGCTCCACTTCGCCGCCCACCTGGACCACGTCCGCACCCTCCTCATGTTCGAGCCGCGCGGGCACGCGGCGATGAGCGGCGCGATACTCCAGCCGCCGACCCGGCCCGACGCCGACTACGGCGTCCTCTTCATCGAGGTCTCGGGTCTCCTCCCGATGTGCGGCCACGGCACCATCGGGGTCGCCACCGTCCTCGTGGAGACGGGGATGGTGCCGGTCGTGGAACCCGTCACGACCGTCCGCCTGGACACCCCGGCGGGGCTCGTGAGCGTCGACGTCCGCGTCGAGGACGGCCGGGCGCGTTCCGTCACCCTCACCAACGTGCCCGCCTTCGCCGCCGGGCTCGACCTGAAGGTGGACGTTCCCGGGTACGGAACCGTCACCTACGACCTCGCCTACGGCGGCAACTTCTACGCCTTCGTGGACCTCGACTCCCTGGGGCTGCCCTTCGACCGCGACCGCAAGGACGAGCTGCTGGCCGCCGGGCTCGCCGTCATGGAGGCGGTCAACGCGGGTCCCGACCGGCCCGTGCACCCGGAGGACCCGGCCATCGCCGGGGTGAAGCACGTGTACCTGATCGCCCCCGGCTCCGACGCGGTCCGGTCCCGCCACGCCATGGCCATCCACCCGGGCTGGTTCGACCGTTCCCCGTGCGGCACCGGAACCAGCGCCCGGCTGGCCCAGCTGCACGCCCGGGGGCTGCTCTCCCCGGACACCGACTTCGTCAACGAGTCCTTCATCGGGACCGAGTTCACCGGGCGGATCGTCGGCGAGACGGAGGTGGCCGGCCGGCCGGCCGTGATCCCGACCGTCACCGGTCGGGCCTGGATCACGGGCACGGCCCAGTACTTCCTCGACCCCGAGGACCCGTTCCCCGCCGGGTTCCTGCTCTGAGGCCCAGGTGCCTCCCTCCGGGGGCTCCCGGAATCCCCGACTCCCGCACCGGCGGAGGGAGAAACGTGACATTGTACGATGCTCCTCCGTGACTTCTCGGAGGACGCACGATGGGTGACCTGAAGCAGTACGGCCTCGTCAGAGCGCAGGAACGGCTCCGCGACCAGGTCGGGCACGCCCTCCGCGCCGCCCTGATCGCCGGTGAACTGCGGCCCGGCCATGTCTACTCGGCCCCCGGACTCGCCGCCGACCTCGGCGTCTCCGCGACCCCGGTCCGCGAGGCGATGCTCGACCTGGCCCGCGAGGGCCTGGTCGAGCCGGTCCGCAACAAGGGCTTCCGCATCACGGAGGTCAGCGAACGGGACCTCGACCAGTTCACCGAGCTGCGCACCCTCATCGAGGTCCCCACCGTCGGCCGCGTCACCCGGCAGGCCGACCGGGAGCGGCTGGAGGATCTGCGCCCGGTCGCCGAGGAGATCGTCGCCCGCGCCCGGGAGCACGACCTCATCGGCTACCTGGAGGCGGACCGCCGCTTCCACCTCGCGCTGCTCGCCCTCTCGGGCAACGAACGCCTCGTCGAGACGGTGGGAGACCTGCGCAAGCGCTCCCGGCTGTACGGTCTGACCGGCCTCGACCGGGCCGGCAAGCTGGTCACCTCCGCTGAGGAACACCTCGAACTCCTCGACCTGATGATCGCCGGGGACGCGCGGGGCGCCGAGGCCTGCATGCGCCGCCACCTCGGCCACGTACGGTCGCTGTGGGCCGACGCCCGGGACGAACCGGTCGGCCGCGAATAGAGAACGCTCCGAGGTCTCTCTCCGGCCCCGTCGAGCCCGCTCCCAAGGCCCGTCGAGAGAGCTCCCCGAAGCCGCCGAGGGTGTTCCCCGAAGCCCCCGAAGGCGCTCCCCAGTGTGTTCCCCAGGGCGCCAACTGCGCTGTCCCCAGGCCCAGTCGGTCGATCTGGACAGCACCATGAACCTCTATATGCTGACACCATGCTCTCTGCCGCCTCCGAGCCCGCGAACGCCACCGCCTCCCTCCCCTCCGCGCCCACGCCGGCCACCGCCTCCCGGCTGGCCGGCGTCGGATCGTCGCCGGTACGGGAGATCCTGGCGCTGACCGCGCGGCCCGAGGTGATCTCCTTCGCGGGCGGCCTGCCCGCCCCCGAGCTGTTCGACGTCGCGGGCATCCGCGCGGCGTACGACGGCGTCCTGACGGACAACCCGCAGTACGCGCTCCAGTACTCGACCACCGAGGGCGACCCGGAGCTGCGTACCGCCATCGCCGCCCGGCTCACCGCGCGCGAACTGCCCACCGAGGCCGACGACGTGCTCGTCACCACGGGCTCGCAGCAGGCCCTCACGCTGCTCACCACCGCGCTCGTCGAGCCCGGCGCCGTCGTGCTCGTCGAGGACCCCTGCTACCTCGCGGCCCTCCAGACCTTCGGTTTCGCCGGCGCCCGGGTCGTCCCCGTGCCCACCGACGACCACGGTGTCGTCCCGGAGGCCCTGGAGGAGATCGCGGCCCGCGAGAAGCCGACCCTCCTCTACCTCGTGCCCACCTTCCAGAACCCCACGGGCCGCACCCTTCCCGCCGAGCGCCGCGCCGCCGTCGCCGAGGCCGCGGCACGGCTCGGATTCTGGATCGTCGAGGACGACCCGTACGGCGAACTGCGTTACGACGGGGAGCGCGTCCCCTGGATCGCCGCCGACCCCGCTGCCGCCGACCGCACCGTGCTGCTGGGCTCCTTCTCCAAGGTGATGGCCCCCGGCCTCCGGCTCGGCTTCCTGCGCGCCCCGGCCGGGCTGCGCCGCGCCTGCGTGATCGCCAAGCAGGCCGCCGACCTGCACACCTCGACCATCGACCAGGCGGCGGCCGCGCGGTACCTGCGCGACAGCGACCTCGACGCGCACGTCGCGGTGATGCGGGCCGCGTACCACGAGCGCAGGGATGCGATGCTCGAAGGCCTGCCGGCCGCGCTGCCCGAGGGCAGCCGGTGGAACAGGCCGGAGGGCGGCATGTTCATCTGGGCGACCCTGCCCGCCGGTCATGACGCGACGGCCCTCCTGAAGACCGCGGTCGGGCACGAGGTGGCGTACGTGCCGGGGGCGCCGTTCTTCTGCGGGGAGCCGGACCCGGGCGCGATGCGGCTCTCGTTCACCACGCACTCGGCCGACGAGATCAGGGAGGGGCTCCGCAGGCTCGCCAAGAGCTTCGCGTAGCTTCGTGATCATGAACTCGTCGACGTCCGCCGCCGGAACACCCGCCGCCCCCACGGTCACCGACCAGGCGCCTGCCGACCCGACCCTCACCGGCGACCTGCCGGCCACGCAGCCCATCGGCTACTGGAGCGGTCTGACACACTCCGTCGTCACCGGGCACCTGCGGGACGCCATGGCCAGGATCGACACCACGCAGCCGCAGTACTGGGTGCTCAACCGCGTCGACGCAGGACCCCCAGCCCCGGGCCGCGGCGAGGTGATCACCCAGCTGACGCCGATCGCCGACGGTCCGCACGAGATCGCCCGCGTGGTCGACCAGTTGCTCCACCGGGGCTGGCTCCGGGCCGACGGGGAGGACCGCCTCCACCTCACCGACGCGGGCGAGGCCGCCCGGGTGCGTCTGCGCGAACTGGTGACGGAACAGCGCGCGGTGGTCCACCAGGGCATCGGCGACGAGGAGTACATTGCCGCACTCAAGGTGCTGCGCAGGATGATCGCCAACGTCGAGGCCGCGGCCGGGAACGTCTAGGCGGTCGGCGGCGCGCAGGCCACGGCGGACAGCGTCGAGGCGGCCGACGGGTCCCGGGACGTGTCCGCAGGACGCTCCCCGGCTCCACCGTACGGCCTTCGCCTCGTGTCGTTGTTGGGCCGAACGGGTGAGGAGCGGGAGGATGTGCCCATGAGTAGGTACGAGAGGTACGACGTCACCGACGAGCAGTGGGAGGGCCTCGCCCAGGTCGTGCCCCTGCGCGGCCGTGACGCATGGCCGTCCAGGGTCGACCACCGCACGATCCCCGAGCAGTACGAATCCGCCGAGCAGCGCCGTATGGTCGTGCTCCGCGTGCAGGTGTTCGCCGACGCCCGCGAGGTCGCCGAGTACCTCACCGCCCAGATCCCGGTGCTCCTCGACCTGACGAGCGCCGACACCGACGTCGCCAAGCGCATCCTCGACTTCAGCAGTGGCGTGGTCTTCGGCCTCGGCAGCGTGATGCACCGCGTCGACCGGAACGTCTTTCTCCTCGCCCCGGCCGGCACGGAGGTCGAGGGCGCGGAGGGCGAGGACGAGGAGGAGGTCGTGGGCGGCCGGACCGCCGGAGTCCCCCGATCGTAGGAAGGTCATCTCGCCGTAACGGTTCGTCAGGGAAGGGACTGCGTACGGTCCGGGCATGGACCTCACCGGCGGCTTCGCGCTCGCCCCATCCTCCACGGCTGCTCCCTCCCCTCCGGCTCCCTCCGACGCCGTCCCACCCCGGGCCGGTGCTTCCGCTCCGCGCGTCGCCTCCGTCCCCGAGGCACGGGTTCCGTCGGTGTCGGAGGGCGGCCGGTCGCAGCGGGCGGCCCGGGGCGGTCCCGTCGGCGGGAGGCTCCGGGCCCGGCCCGCCGTCACCGAACTGAGGCTGTCCGCCTTCGCCGGTCACCGCGCGGGCGCGCACGCGCTGGGCCCGGTCACCCTCTTCACCGGGCCCAGCGGCAGCGGCAAGTCCACCCTCCTGCGCGCGTACGAGGCGCTCGCCAGGCTCGGCGCGGGAGACCCGCTCGACGAGGTCTTCCCGGACGCCGCCGACTGCGTCCCCGAACGGGCCCGGCCCGACGCCCAGGGCAGGCGCGGGTTCCGGATCGGGTGCACGGTCGACGGACCCGAGGGCCCCGTCCACCTCGATCTCGCCGTCCAGGCCGAACCCCGGCTCCGCATCGTCGGCGAACGGCTCACCGGCCGCGGCCGCACCCTGCTCGCCACCGCCCTGCGCGACCCGGGCCGCACCACCGTCCAGGCCGAGTGGCACACCGCGGGCGCCACCCCCGTCACCAGGGCGCCGCTCCCCGACGACCTCCTCGGTACGGCCCTGCTCCCGCTCCGGGTCGCGGGCAAGACCCCCGGGCAGCTCGAAGTCCTCGCCGCCGCCGAGCAGGTGGTCGTCGGGCTGCGGTCCGCCTTCGCCTGCGACCCCCGGCCCGAGCGGATGCGTGCCCCCGTACCCCCGGGCGAGGGGCGGCTGCGACGCGGCTGCGGCAACCTCGCCGAAGTCCTCCACCGCACCCACACCGACTGCCCGCGCCGCCACCACCGCCTCGCCGCCGTGGCCGGGGCGGGGTGCGCGGGTCCCGTCACCGGGCTCGCGGTGCAGGAGCTTCCGGAAGGCACGGTGCGGGCCGTCCTCGAACGGGGCGGCCGGCCCTCGACCCCGCTCGGCCGCCTCGGGGACGGGGAGCTGCGGTATCTGGCCCTCGCGCTCACCCTGCTCACCGGCCCCGGCGTCCTCGCGATGGACCGGATCGCCGAGGTGCCCGAGGCGATGCAGTCCCTGACGCTGCTCGCCGACGGCCTCGACCGCGGGCTCGACGGGCGGCAGGTGGACGAGCTGCTCGTGCTCGCCGCCGGCATCGCCGCCGACGGGCACATCCGGGTGGCCGGGACGGTCGGGGAGCGCGCGGCGGCACAGGCCCGCCGGACGCCCGGGGTGACGGTGGTGGAGCTGACCCCGTGAGGGGTGGTGGACCTGATTCCCTGGGGACGTGACGGACAACGATGTAGCGGGACTGCAGCGCAGGCTGGCCGAGTTCGCGGCCGCCCGTGACTGGCAGCCCTACCACACGCCCAAGAACCTCGCGGCGGCGCTCAGCGTCGAGGCGGCCGAACTCCTGGAGATCTTCCAGTGGTTGACGCCCGAGCAGGCGGAGCGGGTGATGGACGACCCCGACTCGGCGCACCGGGTCGCCGACGAGGTGGCGGACGTCCTGGCCTATCTCCTGCAGTTCTGCGAGGTGCTCGGGGTCGATCCACTGGCCGCGCTCGCGGCCAAGATCGACCGGAACGAGGTGCGATTTCCCGCGCGGAGGCGGGGCGGAGGGGGTGAGGAGGTGGATTCGACCGAAGATCGTCACTCTTCGGAGTGACCGACTTTTCCCCGTCGAGCTTCCTGTCCACAGATTTCCGAATTCCCCTGGTGTCGCGGCTCAGGCGGCCTCACTCTGGGTAGTGGACTCAGTGGGCAGATAAGTCGTACGAACGGGGGCGGCGTTGATGGATGCGGAGCGGCTCGTCACGCTCGGCCGACAGGCGTTGGCGGAGAGCGGAACGGCACAGGACATCGTGGTGGAGGCCTGGCAGGCCCAGGCGCTCGCGCAGGCGATAGGGAATCAGCTCGCGCTCTGCGGACCGCAGGAGTTGCGGGGCGAGGCGCGGGGGCTGAGCGAGATCGGGGAGTACCCGGCGTGGGGAGCCGGTGGGCCGCGCGCGGCCCGGTTGTCCGAGGTGGCGGACCCGCGCGGGTCGCTGACCGCGCTCGGGGAGCTGCTCGGGGAGGTGGGCATCGCCCTGGTCGGGGTGGCCTGCGCCACCGACGACGAGGGGCTCTACTGGCAGTGCATCGAGGCCATCGACGCCGCCGACGAGTCGAGCGACCGGGTGCGCGGGATGCTGCGACGCCTCGCGGTGCGGGACGGGGAGCGGGCCCGGCCTCCCGACCCCGCCTCGGGCCGCGCGGGCCCGGGGCGGGGCCGGTGGTGAGCGGGGCCGGACCGTGGCCGCTCGGGGTGGTGCCGCTCCTCGGGTCAGTACTGCTCGGACCGGGGGCCGTGGGGCTCGTGCTGCTCGGGCTCGTGGCGGTCCGGCTCGTGGCGGTCGGACGTGGACTGGAGGTCGGCGTCCAGCTGGGTGAGGTCGGCGGAGAGCGCCGCCATCAGTTCCTCCATCTGCTGGAGCAGGCCCTTGGGGGCGCCGGCGCCCTTCTGCTGGGGCACGGACTGCGGCACCGGCTGCTCGGGCACGGCCCGTTCCGGCGCGGCTTCCTGGGACATGGGGGCCTCCTCGGCCCGGACCCCACCGCCGAGGACGGGGCCACGAGAGAGAGCGACGCACCGGCAGCGGCCGCCGGCGCGCGGGCCGGGCGGTCCGGCTCCGCCCGAGCCAACGACGGGTGTCGGGCGCCGGTCACTGGCCAGGGCGGACGCGGCCCGCCAGGGGGTCGGTTATTCACCCGACCGGGCCGGGGCGCTCAAGGGGCTGACGGAGAGGTTGACACGCACCCGACGGTGCAGGATGGAGGTATGGATCTCCGCATTTTCACCGAACCCCAGCAGGGGGCCGACTACGACACCCTCCTCACCGTGGCGCGGGCCACCGAGGAGCTCGGATTCGACGCCTTCTTCCGTTCCGACCACTACCTCAGCATGGGCTCCGCCGACGGGCTGCCCGGGCCGACGGACGCCTGGATCACCCTGGCCGGGCTCGCCCGGGAGACCAAGCGGATCCGTCTCGGCACGCTGATGACGGCCGGCACCTTTCGGCTCCCCGGTGTCCTCGCCATCCAGGTCGCCCAGGTGGACCGGATGTCCGGCGGTCGCGTCGAACTGGGGCTGGGGGCGGGCTGGTTCGAGGAGGAGCACAAGGCCTACGGCATCCCCTTCCCGAAGGAGAAGTTCGGCCGGCTGGAGGAGCAGCTGGCGATCGTCACCGGCCTGTGGGAGACCGAGGTCGGCAAGACCTTCAGCTACGACGGGGAGTTCTACCGGCTCACCGACTCGCCCGCACTGCCCAAGCCCGCCCAGGACAGGATCCCGGTGCTGATCGGCGGGCACGGCGCGAGCCGGACGCCTCGCCTGGCCGCGCGGTACGCGGACGAGTTCAACATCCCGTTCGCCTCCCTCGAGGACAGCGAGCGCCAGTTCGGCCGGGTCCGTGCGGCCGCCGAGGCGGCGGGGCGGGCACCCGGCGACCTGGTGTACTCCAACGCGCTGGTCGTCTGTGTCGGCAAGGACGACGCCGAGGTGGCCCGCCGGGCCGCCGCCATCGGGCGCGACGTGGACGAGCTCAAGGCGAACGGTCTCGCGGGCTCGCCCGCCGAGGTGGTGGAGAAGCTCGGTCGGTACGCGGCCATCGGATCCTCCCGGGTCTACCTCCAGGTCCTGGACCTGGACGACCTGGACCACCTGGAGCTGATCTCCGCGCGGGTCCAGTCGCAGCTGGGATGAGTGGGGAGATCCGATGAAACCGGTCCGTACGCTCGCCGAGGTCCTCGGGGAGGGGACGCTCGTCCTCGACGGCGGGCTCTCCAACCAGTTGGAGGCGCAGGGGTGCGACCTCTCGGACGCGCTCTGGTCCGCTCGGCTCCTCGCCGACGGACCCGAGCAGATCGAGGCGGCGCACGCGGCCTACGTACGGGCCGGTGCGCGGGTGCTCATCACCTCCAGCTACCAGGCCACCTTCGAGGGGTTCGCACGCCGGGGTGTGGGCCGGGAGGAGGCGGCGCGGCTCCTCGCGCGGAGCGTGGAGCTCGCCCGGGCGGCGGCGAAGGAGGTCCGTGAGGAGGTCTGGGTGGCCGCGTCCGTGGGGCCGTACGGGGCGATGCTGGCGGACGGCAGCGAGTACCGGGGGCGGTACGGGCTGTCCGTGCGGGAACTGGAGGCGTTCCACCGGCCGCGGATCGAGGCGCTCGCCGCGGCGGAGCCGGACGTCCTCGCCCTGGAGACGGTTCCGGACGCGGAGGAGGCGGAGGCGTTGCTGAGGGCGGCCGAGGGGTGCGGGGTGCCCGTGTGGCTGTCGTACACGGTCGTGGGAGGACGCACCCGGGCCGGGCAGGAGCTGGCGGACGCCTTCGCGGTCGCCGCCGGGAACGAACAGGTCGTCGCGGTCGGCGTCAACTGCTGCGACCCCGCCGACGCGGGGCCCGCCGTGGAGCTCGCCACCGCCGTGACGGGCAGGCCGGCCGTGGTCTACCCCAACAGCGGGGAGCGGTGGGACGCCGGAGCGAGGGGCTGGCACGGCGACATCGCCTTCGACCCGGCGCACGCCACCGGCTGGGCCGCGTCCGGGGCCCGGCTCGTCGGCGGCTGCTGCCGCGTGGGTCCGGCGACGATCACGGCCCTCGCCACGACCCTGGCCACGACCCCGGCCACGGGGGCCGGGGAGTGACCTTCCCCCGACCCGGCGCCCGCCGGGCCGCCTGCCGGGCGGGACCACGGCCGGGGTCCGGGTGGGGGCCGGGAAAATGCCTGGTCAGGCGGGGAGGGGCGAACCATACTCGGAGGTGTGTTCCTGACGATCAGTACGACCGGCAACCCGGAGCGTCCCGCCACCGATCTCGGCTTTCTGCTGCACAAGCACCCCGAGCGCGCGCAGACGTTCTCGACCTCGCACGGCACGGCGCACGTCCTCTACCCCGAGGCGAGCGCCGAGCGGTGCACGGCGGCACTTCTCCTGGAGGTGGACCCCGTGGCGCTGGTGCGCCGCGGCAAGGGCAAGGGCCGGGGCGGTGCCCCGGACTCCGCGCTCGCGCAGTACGTGAACGACCGGCCCTACGCGGCGTCCTCGCTGCTCGCCGTCGCGCTCGCCAAGGTCTTCAAGTCGGCGCTGCACGGCGACTGCCGGGCGATGCCCGAGCGGGCCGCCGCGCCGCTGCCGCTGCGCGTCGAGGTCCCCGCACTGCCCGCCAGGGGCGGCGCCGATCTGGTGCGCGCGCTGTTCGGGCCGCTGGGCTGGGAGACGGTGGAGGCCGAACCGGTGCCGCTGGACGGGAAGTTCCCCGAGTGGGGCGACTCCCGTTACGTGCGTCTGGTCCTGGAGGGCGAGCTGCGGCTCGCGGACGCCCTCAACCATCTGTACGTGCTGCTGCCGGTCCTCGACGACGCCAAGCACTACTGGGTCGCGCCCGACGAGGTCGACAAGCTGCTGCGGGCCGGTGACGGCTGGCTCGCGGGGCACCCCGAGCGGAAGCTGATCACGGCACGCTACCTCTCCCGCCGCTGGGGACTGGCCCGCGAGGCGACGGAGCGGCTCGAACTGGTGCGGCTCGCCGAGGCGGAGGGCCTGGACGTCGACGACGTCGACAACGCGGTCGACGAGTCGATCGACACCGAGGAGCGGCCCGTGCCGCTCGCCGAGCAGCGCCGGGACGCGATCCTCGCCGCCCTGGCCGCCGCGGAGGCGAGCCGGGTCCTCGACCTGGGCTGTGGTCAGGGCCAGTTGGTGCAGGCTCTGCTCAAGGACACCCGGTTCACGGAGATCGTCGGCGTCGACGTGTCCGTCCGCGCCCTGACCGTCGCCGCGCGCCGGCTGCGGCTCGACCGGATGGGGGAGCGGCAGGCGGCCCGTGTGAAGCTGACGCAGGGCTCGCTGGCGTACACCGACAAGCGTCTGACCGGCTACGACGCGGCCGTGCTCAGCGAGGTCATCGAGCATCTGGACCTGCCGAGGCTGCCGGCCCTGGAGTACGCGGTGTTCGGCTCGGCCCGGCCGTGCACGGTCCTGGTGACCACGCCGAACGTCGAGTACAACGTGCGCTGGGAGTCGCTCCCGGCGGGGCACGTCCGGCACGGCGACCACCGCTTCGAGTGGACCCGCGAGGAGTTCGGGAGCTGGGCCGCCTCGGTCGCCGAGCGGTACGGGTACGACGTCGGGTTCACCCCCGTCGGCCCCGACGACCCGGAGGTCGGGCCGCCCACCCAGATGGCCGTCTTCACCCGCGCCACCGAGACCGACACCACCGCCGTCGCCGCCACCGGCACCCCCGAGTCCGGAACCGCCGCCACCGGCAGCGCCGCCAAGGGCGTCGGCACCGAGGGCTCGCTCACCGGCACGACCACCGGCACGACCACCGTGACGACCACAGAGAAGGAGGAACAGGCATGACCACCGAGACCACGGCACCGGGCCCGGCCGCCACCCCGGCCCGCACCCTGCCCGTCACCGACCTGTCCCTCGTGGTGCTCGTCGGCGCCACCGGCTCCGGCAAGTCCACCTTCGCCCGGCGCCACTTCAAGCCGACCGAGATCGTGTCCTCCGACTTCTGCCGGGGGCTCGTCGCCGACGACGAGAACGACCAGTCCGCGAGCAAGGACGCCTTCGACGTCCTCCACTACATCGTCGGCAAGCGCCTCGCGGCGGGACGGCTGGCCGTCGTCGACGCCACCAACGTGCAGCAGGAGGCGCGGCGCCAGCTCGTCCAGCTGGCCCGGTCGTACGACGTGCTGCCCATCGCGATCGTGCTCGACCTGCCCGAGGAGGTGTGCCGCAGCCGGAACGCCGCACGCCCCGACCGCGCGGACATGCCCGCGCACGTCATCCAGCGACACCGCCGCGAACTCCGCCGTTCGCTGCGCGGACTGGAGCGCGAGGGCTTCCGCAAGGTGCACGTCCTGCGGTCCGTCGAGGAGGTCGAGGCCGCCGAGGTGGTCCTGGAGCGCCGCTTCAACGACCTGCGTCACGTCACCGGACCCTTCGACATCATCGGTGACATCCACGGCTGCCGCTCCGAGCTGGAGACCCTGCTCGGGAAGCTCGGCTACGTCGACGGCCACCACCCCGAGGGGCGTACGGCCGTCTTCGTCGGCGACCTCGTCGACCGGGGGCCCGACTCGCCGGGCGTCCTGCGCCGGGTGATGGCGATGGTCGCCTCGGGCGACGCCCTCTGCGTCCCCGGCAACCACGAGAACAAGCTGGGCCGCTGGCTCAAGGGCCGGAAGGTCCAGGAGACCCACGGTCTCGCCGAGACGATCGAGCAGCTGGGGCGCGAGAGCGAGGAGTTCCGGGCCGAGGTCGGGCGGTTCATCGACGGTCTCGTCAGCCACTACGTCCTCGACGGCGGCGACCTCGTCGTCTGCCATGCCGGTCTGCCGGAGAAGTACCACGGCCGCACCTCGGGGCGGGTGCGTTCGCACGCGCTGTACGGGGACACCACCGGCGAGACGGACGAGTTCGGGCTGCCGGTGCGCTACCCGTGGGCGGAGGAGTACCGGGGGCGGGCCACCGTCGTGTACGGACACACCCCCGTGCCGAACACCTCCTGGATCAACAACACCCTCTGCCTCGACACCGGGGCCGTCTTCGGCGGGAAGATGACCGCGCTGCGCTGGCCGGAGCGCGAACTCGTCGACGTACCCGCCGAGCGCGTCTGGTACGAGCCGGCCAGGCCGCTCACGACCGACGCGCCCGGCGGGCACCAGGGACGCCCCCTCGACCTGGCCGACGTGCACGGGCGGCGGATCGTGGAGACCCGGCAGCTCGGCAACGTCGCCGTCCGGGAGGAGAACGCGGCGGCGGCCCTGGAGGTGATGAGCCGGTTCGCGGTCGACCCGCGGCTGCTCGCCTACCTGCCGCCGACGATGGCGCCGACCGCCACCTCGAAGGCCGAGGGCTACCTGGAGCACCCCGCCGAGGCCTTCGCCCAGTACCGGGCGGACGGCGTCGAGCGGGTCGTGTGCGAGGAGAAGCACATGGGCTCCCGTGCCGTCGCCCTCGTCTGCCGGGACGCCGAGGCGGCCCGCGAGCGCTTCGGCGTGGACGCCGAGGGGGTGACCGGCGCGCTGCACACCCGTACCGGACGACCCTTCTTCGACGACCAGGCCGTCACCGAGCAGGTCCTCGACCGGCTGCGCACCGCGATCGGCGCCGCGGGCCTCTGGGACGAACTCGACACGGACTGGCTGCTGCTCGACGGCGAGCTGATGCCGTGGTCGCTGAAGTCGGCCGGGCTGCTGCGCGCGCAGTACGCGGCGGTCGGCGCGGCCTCGGGGGCCGTCCTTCCCGGCGCGATCTCCGCGCTCGAACAGGCGGTGGCGCGCGGGGTCGAGGGGGTCGACGGGCTCCTCGCCACACAGCGGGAGCGGGCGGTGGACGCGGAGGCGTTCACCGAGGCGTACCGCAGGTACTGCTGGCCCACCGAGGGCCTGGACGGGGTGCGGTTCGCGCCCTTCCAGCTCCTGGCGGCGCGCGGGCGCGCGCTGACGTCCGTGCCGCACGACGAGCAGCTGGCCTGGCTCGACCGGCTCGTGGAGCACGACCCGACCGGGCTGCTCCAGGTCACCGGCCGGCTCGTCGTCGACACCGGCGACGAGGCCTCGGTCCGCGCGGGCACCGACTGGTGGCTGGAACTGACCGGCGCGGGCGGCGAGGGCATGGTCGTCAAGCCGCTGGCCGCGCTCGTCCGCGACGCCAAGGGCAGGCTCGGCCAGCCGGGCGTGAAGGTGCGCGGCCGGGAGTACCTGCGGATCATCTACGGCCCGGAGTACACCCGGCCGGAGAACCTGGAGCGGCTGCGTCAGCGCTTCCTCGGCCACAAGCGGTCGCTGGCGCTGCGCGAGTACGCGCTCGGCCTCGAAGCCCTCGACCGCCTCGCGGAGGGGGAGCCGCTGTGGCGGGTCCACGAGGCCGTGTTCGCGGTCCTCGCCCTGGAGTCGGAGCCGGTGGACCCGAGGCTGTGAGGCCGGCCGGGGTGAGGACGTGAGGGTGTGAGGGAGAGGGCGTGATGTCCTGAGGAGCGAGGGTCGTGACGTCGTGATGTCCTGAGGAGCGAGGGTCGTGACGTCGTGATGTCGTGAGGAGCGAGGGCCGTGACGTGGTGACGTCGTGACGTCAGGCCGTCACGTCGGGCGTGGATCCTTGCGGGTCGTCGCCTGGCGTCACCGGCCTCGTCCGGCCCTCGCCGGCCCTCGTCCCGCCCTCGTCCGGGCTTCGTGAATGCGTCGTGAGTGCGTCGTGGGGACCCCGTCCGTTCCGGGCGGGGTCCCGCGTCGTTCGTGCGCGCCCCCGGGCGGGCACGTTCGCCCCCGCTCCGTGAAGGCTTCGCAGGGCCCTCGTCAGGCGTTCGCGGGGTCTTCGCCCGGCCGCGACGGGGGCGCAGGGGTGTCGGGAGCGGCGCTCCCCTGCGCCCCCCGTGCCCGTTGACGCGTTTCTTCCGCACCCTCTAGCGTTCTTCACCCCATGACGTGACGCAGCGTCAACTCTGTGACGGGGCACGTCACATGAGGTGGGAACACACACGCGATTCACGCCGGTCGATCACCGGTGGGCGGTCTTCCCCGGAGGGCCCGAGGACGGTACGGGGGTGAGCGGGCGGTGAGTCTCTTCGGCCAGGACCGCTCCTTCCTCCACGCCCTCCCCGCGGCCGACCGGCGGTCCCTGCTCGCCGAGGGCGCCCGGCGCGTCTACGAACCCGGCGAGGTGATGATCCGCGAACGCGACACCAGCGCCTTCGTCCTGGCGCTCCTCTCCGGCTGGTCCGTCGTCTCCGTCGGCACCGAGCGAGGAACACGGCTCATCCTCGCGCTCCGGGGCGCGGGCGAGGTCGTCGGCGACCTCGCGGCCGTCGACATGCGTCCGCGCAGCGCCAGCGTCACCGCCCTCGGCACGGTCGAGGCGGTGGCCATCTCCGGCGACCGGTTCCGGCGCTTCCTCGCCGCCCGGCCGCACGCCACCTCGCTGATCATGCGGCAGCTCGCCACCCGGCTGCGCAGCGCCGACGTCGAGCGCCGGGCCCTCGCCTCCGAGACCGTCCTCCAGCGCCTCGCGGCCCGGCTCGTCGAGCTGGCCGAGCGCGCCGGACGGCGGGCCGACGCCGGGACCGTACTCGAACTCCCGCTGCCGCAGCACGATCTGGCGGCGGCGATCGGAGCCACCCGGGAGGCGGTGGCCAAGGCGCTGCGCCTGCTCCGGGAGCAGGACGTGGTCCGCACCGCGAACCGCACGGTCGTCGTCATCGACATGCGGGTCCTGGTGCTGCTCGCGGAGGGGCGCGCACGCCCCGGCGGGGACCCGGCGGACGAATCTCCGCCGGGTGTGTAAACGGCTACATCGCCGGTCGCCCGACGCGGCCAGTCTGGACACGCACCACCACGGCACCGGGGCATCACACAGGGAGTCCGAGAGTGAGCAGTGCGGGAGTGAACGGGGAAGGCGGCGGAGAAGTGGGCGGAGAAGTGGGCGGCATCCACCGGTTCGTCGTCTTCGGCGACATCTGCGGCTCCGGGATGCTCGACATGGCCGAGAAGAAGCACCAGCGGGCGGCGATGTACGCCGCCTTCGACGACGCCTACAGCTCCGTCGGCGTCGAGCCCGGCACCTTCCACCAGGAGGACCGGGGCGACGGCATCCTCGCGGCGCTGCGCCCCGACGTGCCGCCGACCCTCATGGTCGGACGGTGGATCGACACCCTGTACGAGAGCCTGCGCGACCACAACCAGGGCCGGACCCGGCCGCTGCGGCTGCGGATCGGCATGAACGCGGGGCTCGTGGTCCAGGACCGGCACGGACTCGTCGGCCGCGCGGTGGACCTCGCCGCCCGGCTCTGCGACAGCCCCCCGGCCAAGCGGATCATGAACGAGACCCCGGGGATCGACCTCCTGGTCGTCGTCTCCGACTGGCTGTACGTGAACGTGGTCGACGAGGGCGGGCGCTATGTGGAGCCGGACCACTACCGGCGGGCCCGCATCCGCTCCAAGGAGACCGACGAGGCCGCCTGGTTCCTCGTACCGCGCAGGCCCGCGCCGCCGCTGATCGGGCCCGACGGGGAGCTGCCGCCCGAGGGACCGGGTGCGTCGGCGACTGGGGGCCGGGGGGAGCCGGCGGCCGTGGGGGATCGGCCGCCGGCGGGGTCACGGACCGGCGTTGGGCCGTCGCGGGGGGACGGCCCAACGCCCCGGACCGGGGGAGGGAACCGTACGTACCACGTCGGGGGTGACCTCCTCGACGTCCACGGGAACACCATCCACGGCCCGTTCACGGGCATCCGCAAGGATTCCGGCACGGGCGCCGCGACCGTCTCCGGGACCGGTTCCGCTCCGGGCTCCGGTACGGGCTCCGGGACCGGTTCCGCTCCGGGTTCCGGTTCCGGTTCCGGGGCGGGTGAGGCGGAGTGAGCGACCAGGACGACGCGGGGCAGCACGACGACGCCTCCGGCGGTGGCCAGGGCCACGGCGACCGGGGGACGGACGCCCAGGACCGGGGTGGCGACCGGGGATCCGACCGCGGGTCCGACAGGGGGTCGGATCGAGGTTCGGACCGGGGGTCCGACCGGGGTGGCGCCGACCGGGGGGACCGGGACGGTGACCGGCCGGGCGGGACCGAGCGGACCGACGGCACCCCTGAACAGCCGCGCGAGCCCAGCGTCTTCGCGGCCGCCGACCGGGGGCCCCTCGGCGGCGAGAGCGACACCGGCGGCGCCGCCACCGCCCGCCGGGCGCTCCGCACCTGGGCGGGCGGCGGCGCCGACCGGCTCACCACCATCCACGGCGACGGAACCGTCTTCGAGGGCAACCAGATCTTCGCCCTGTACGGCTCCGACCGCACCTCGCACTTCGTGCAGGGCCCGGTACCGCCCGAGACGCTCGACCACCTCGGCCGGGTGTACTGCGCGACCTCCGGCTACCGGCGGATGCGGGACCGGCTCCGCGACCACCGCGTCCTCGTCCTGTGCGGCGAACCCGGCAGCGGCCGCAAGGCCACCGCGCTCGCCCTCCTCGACGAACTGACCGGCGGCAAGGTCTTCCGCCTCGACCCGCGCCACGGCGTCGACGAGATCACCGAGGAGGTCCTCCAGGAGGGCGGCGGCCACCTCCTGGAACTGCTCACGGAGGACGTGCGCGCCGAGAGCGAGCCGCGCCCCGCGCGCAACGGCCGGGGCGAGCACACCGGAGGGGCCCGCCGCCCCGCCCCCCGCCTCTCCGAGCTGCACCTCGACCGTTTCGGCGACCTGCTGCGCGGACGGGACGCCTACGGGGTCGTCCTCGTCGAGAACGGCGAGCTCGCCGACCGGCTGCTGCGCGGGCGGTACGGGATGTACTGTCCGCCGCCGCCCGCGGACGAGGTCCTCCAGCGCCACCTGTGGCACCGGTTGCGGGCCGAGTCCGACGAGGCCCTCGGCGACGCGCGGGCCCGCGCCGGGCGTCCGGACGTCGTCGAGGCCCTCGGTCTGGAGGAGCTGCGGCCGCGCGAGGCCGCCCGCCTCGCCGACCACCTCGCCCGGCACTGGCGCGGCGAGGTGACCGACGCGGAACTCCTCGCCGAATGCGCCTCGTTCGTACGCTCGCAGGCCCGCGAGTGGTTCGCCGGATCAGACCGGCCCGGCGCCCTCCCCGAGGCGCTTCCGGCTCTCAACGCCGGGGCGTTCCGCATCGCCGTCGCCGTCTTCGACGGCTCCGCCTACAGCCTCGCCGCCGAGGCCGCCGAACTCCTCGCCTGGGAGCTCGCGGTCACCCTCGACCCCGACCACGCCCCGGGCCGGCGGCTGTTCGGCACCCACGCCGAGCACCGTCCGGTCCAGGCCCGCGCCGTCCTGGAGGACGGCGAACTGGACCTGGGCCCCGCCAAGGTGCCGGTGCGGGCCGTCCGCTTCCAGGGCGAGGCCCTCGCGGGTGCCGTCCTCGGCGAGATCTGGCACGGTTACCACAACGTCCGTGGTCCGGTGGCCCGTTGGCTCCGCTCGCTCTGCGACGACCCGCGCCCCGAGGTCTGGGTGCGCGCCTCCATCGCGGCCGGCGTGCTCTGCTCCTGGGACTGGATCCACGGCTTCCGCGAACTGGTGGTGCCGCTCGCGGTGACGGACGAGCCGAGGGCCCGCATGGCCGCGGCCACCGCGCTCGCCGAGTCCGCGCGCGACCCGCGGGTCCGCCCCGCCGTCGCCGCCGTGCTCAAGGACTGGGCCGGCTCCGGCGAGGACGAGCTCGTCGGGACCGCCCTGCTCGCCCACGGCTACGTCCTGGCCGCCGGGAGCGTCTCCGGCTCGCTCGACGCCCTCGCCCGGGTCGTCCGGGCGCGCGAGGCGAGCGACATCGAGGTCCTCGTCGCCGCGTCCTTCAGCGTGGCGCGGCTGCTCGCCTCGGGGGAGCCCGCGCCCGTGCTCCGGCGGCTCCGGCAGTGGCTCGACGACGGACGGCTCAACCTGGCCAACCTGGTCCACCTCGCCGTCATCCGCGCCCTGAGCACCCGAACGACCCACCTGTGGGGGCTGCGGGAGGTCCCCGAACTCGACGGGCACGCGGCCCGCCCCCTCTTCGTCGCCCTGCTCGCGACCCGGCCCGAGCTCGCGCCCGAACTCGCCGCGCTGCTGCGGCACACGCTCACCACGGCACGCTCCGGGGAGGCCGCCCTCGAAGCGCTCGGCGGCCTGCTCCGGCGGGCCGCGAAGGACCCGGAGTCGCTCGGGCACGTCTGCGCCCTCCTGCCGCGCCTCGCGGTGGACCGCCGGGACCGCGACCGGCTCAGGGGCCTGCTGAACGAACTGGTCCGGGACCGTGACCGGCCCCTGGACAGGAACGCGGCGCGCCGGATGTGGAACGCCGTGACGGAAGGAGCGAACCGATGACCGGGCCCGAGCAGGACAGGAACGCGCGGCCGGACGAGCGGGCGCGCCAGGACGGGCGGGACCGCGACGAGCGCGCGTGGGACGGCCGGGGACGGGACGAGCGGGGCCGCGACAGCCGGGAACGGGACGGCCGGGAACGGCAGCGGTACGACGGGCAGAACGGCGGCGGCCGGCACGACGGCGGCCGCGACGACGACGAGGACCTGGACATGGACCCGGACGAGGACCTGGAACGCGGCCAGGACCAGGCGCGAGCACGCGTACGGGGGCAGGGCGGGCGGCGGGACGGAGCGCCCGGCGGCGGGTCCGGGGCCGGTTCCGGCCGGCGGACGCGCGGGCCCCTGATCGGCGAGTACGCGCCCCCGTACCGACGCCGCAGCGGCCGGGTCGCCGCCGTGCTCCTCTACCGCAACGGCGGCCACCGGGTGGTCTGGCCGGACCGCACCGAGGACGTCAACAAGCCCATGTTCGGCTCCCCGTACACGGTCTTCGAGGTGCAGCTCGGCCGCAATGTGACCGAGTTCAGGCTCCAGCTCCCGGCCGCGGGGGACGGCGTCTTCTTCGAGGCCGTCGCCAAGGTCCAGTGGGTCGTGACCGACCCCCATCTGGTCGTGCAGGAACAGGTCGAGGACGTCGCCGAGCTGCTGCGCGACGAACTCCTCGACGGGCTGCGCAGGCTCTCCCGGCGCTTCCGGATCACCGAGGCGCAGCGCGCCGACGAGGCGGTGCGGGAGGAGCTGAGCGCCGGACGCCTCAGCTTCGGCCGGGACATCGGGCTGCGGACCCGGGTCCTCGTCTTCATCGACCTCGACGACTCCGTCAAGGCCGAGGTCTCCCGGCGGGACAGGGTCGGCGTCACCATGGAGGCCGACGAGCGCGTCGCCGAGGCGGAGCGGCGCAGGGAGGCCGCCGAGCGGGTCCTCGTCGCCGACCGGGCCCGTGAGATGGAGGCCCTCTTCCGGCGCGGCGACCTCGCCCAGATCGCCCACCACATGGCGATGCACCCCGACAAGCAGTGGGAGATCCGCACCCAGCTCCAGCGGGAGCGGCGCGAGGGCCAGGAGGACTACCTGGCCGTCTTCAACCGGCTCCTGGACACCGGGGTCCTCGAACGCCACGACATCGGCGAGCAGATGTACCAGGTCCTCATGTACCTGCGGACCCAGACCGGCACCGTCCTGGACGGCATCACCGACCGGGTGCTCAACCCCTCGGGCGGGGCCCCGCCGCGCCGCCTGGCCCTGGAGGACGCGCTGCCGGAGCCGAGCCGCCCGGACTGGGACGAGGAACACGGCGAGCGCGGTGCGCGGGGGGAGCGGGGCGAGCGCGAGGACGCCCCGCACGACCCCCGCGTCTACGAGCCGACCCGGGTCGAGTCCGGCTCCGAGCGGGAACGTGAGCGTGAGCGGGGGAGGGGACGGGACCGGGACCGGGAGAGGGGCCTCGACGGGGACGACCGCGACCGCGGCCGGGCGAGGGACCGCCACGACGACGGCTACGACGACGGCCACGACCGGCACGACGACGAGGCGCGGTACGGGCGGGGCGACGACGCGTACGAGCGGAACGACCGGTACGACCGCGACGACCCGTACGACCGGGACCGCCGCGACCGCCCCCGGCGAACCGCCCGGCCGGCCCGGCCCAGCTCCGAGTTCGACGACTGGGACGACGCGTGACGGCGGTCCCGGGTCCCACGCCGGACCCGGCCCCGAACCCGAACCCGGACCCGGCTGCCCCTCCCGCCTCCGCCGCCGCGCCCGCCCCCACTCCCCGCCCCGCGCCCGCCCCCGCGACGATCCCCGCCCCGTCCCCCGCCGCCACCCCCGTACCGTCCGAAGAGCTCAGGTTCATGGCCGAGCGGCTGCTCGCCACCGTCCGTGAGGACATCGGCCGGGCCGACACCAAGGCCGCGATCCTGCTCTCCGGCGCCCTCGCCTTCCTCGCGGTCGTGTTCTCCGGGGACCGCGGCCCCCTGCCCGTCTCCGGCCCCGGACTCGCGCTCCTGCTCCTCGCGGGGGCGCTGTGGACGGCCGGTGTCCTGATGCTCGTCTCGGTGGTGCTGCCCCGCACCCGGATCGGGGCCGACCGCACGTTCCTGCGCGAGCTGACGGCCGGGCCGTCAGAGGCCGCGCTGCGCGAGCGGCTCTCCGCGTCCGGCGCGGACGCCACCGGCTGGCTCCTCGAACAGGCCAGCGTGCACGGCCTCGTGCTCGCGGCGAAGTACCGGTGGCTGCGCCTGGGCGTGTGCGCGCTCGCGCTCGGCGCCCTCCTGGCCCTCTTCAGCGAACTGTGGTGAGAGTGAACATGCAGTGGACCAACAAGGGGGGCGTCCTGCTCCTCGCCGGGGCGCTCCTCGCGCTCTCCGGCCCGCTCGCGGCGACCACCGCCTCGGGCGCGCCCGGAGCCCGGGGCGCGCTCGGCGGTCCCGGGGCGCAGGCCGTGCCCCGTACCGCCGCCGACCCGGCCGACGGGCCCGACCCGATCGACTTCGCCGTCGTCGTGGACCAGTCGGCGAGCCTCGCCGACAAGGATCTGGCGCGCGAGACCGAGGCGGCGGCGCTGATCGTCCAGGGCGAGATATCGGAGCGCTCCCGGGCCGCCGTGATCGGCTTCGGCAGCTCGGAGAAGCCCGGCCAGTCGCCCGTACGGGAGGTCTGCCCGCTCTCCGCGGTCGACGCGGCCGGCCGTGAGCGACTCAGCGACTGCGTGCAGGAGCTGAAGCGCCGGGACCCCGCCCGCACCGGTCCCGGCACCGACTTCCCGGCGGCCGTCCGCCAGGCCGTCACCCGCCTCACCGGAGCCGGCGCCCCGTCCGGGACCCAGGCCGGGAAGACCACCCCCAAGGTCGTCTTCCTGCTCACCGACGGCAGGCTCGACGTCGCCGACAGCCCCGAGTACGGCACCGACCCCGAGAGCCGCCAGTCCAACGGAGCGCGCCGGCTCACCGAGGAACTCGCCCGCGCCCGGGCGGCCGGCGTGCAGATCTGGCCCCTGGGCTTCGGCGGCGAGATCGACCGCTCCGCCCTCACCGCCATGGCCGACGGCGGCTTCCGGGGCGCCTGCTCCGAGATCCCCGGCTCCGCCCCGCGCATGCGGGTCGTCGGCACCTCCGCCGAGATCGACAAGGCCCTCCAGGAGACGTTCGCCGCCGCCCGCTGCGCCCGGATCTCGCACGGCACCGTAGGCAAGCCGCCCGCCGACCTGACCGTCACCATCCCGCCGATCGCCACCGACGGCTCCCTCACGGTCGCCAAGCACGACCCGAAGGTGCAGGTCACCTACTACGACCCGGCGGGCCGCAAGGTGCCCGTCCGGGGCGAGTTCGACGGCTCCGCCTTCGAGGTCAGCGGACAGAACGGCCCGGTGGAGGCGCTGCGGGTGAAGAACCCGCTGCCCGGCCGCTGGCGCGTGCACATCGAGGCGCCGGAGGGCCACCGCGACCGCGAGGTGGCCGTGCGGGCGATCTGGCAGGGCCGTCTCCGCTCCACCGTCGTCCTCGACCCGGCGTCCCCGCGCGCCGGGGAGCGGGTGAAGGTCGAGGTGCGGATGCAGACCCGGCGGGGAGTCGTCGTCACCGACCCGCGTCAGCTGGCCGGTCTCGCGGTCGCGGCCGACCTGAGCGGCGCGGGCTTCGAGCCGGTGAGCTTCCGGCTCGCCGACGACGGCAGGGCCCCCGACGCCAGGGCCGGCGACGTGCGGTTCACCGGCACGCTCACCGTCCCCGCGGGGGCGACCGGCGCCCTGGAACTCGTCACGCGGATGGAGGCGCCCGGGATCACCTCCGACCGGCGCCCGCTGCACGCCGTCGTCGCCGCGACCGCGCCCCTCGTGACCGCCGGGATCGCCGTCGAGGGGGCCACCGTGCATCCCGGCGGCACCGTCCACGGCACCCTCGACGTCACCAACAACGACGCGGCGCCGCACACCCTGCGGCTCGCCCTGGGCGACCAGACGCCGGGCGCCGAGCTCGCCGTCACCCCGGCGACGGTCACGGCCCCGCCGAACCGCAGCACCCGGATCCCCTTCACCGTGACCCTCGGCGAGGACACGCCCTTCGGTGAACTGGGCGGCCAGGTCAGCGTCGTGGACACCGGCGACGGCGACCGCGTCCTGCGCGGCGCCTTCCTGAACGTCCGCGTGGTGGCGCCGCCGACCTGGTGGGAGCGGTGGTGGAAGGCCGTGGCCGGGGGCGCCGCCCTCGTCCTCGTGGCGGGCACCGTGGTGGGCATCCGGCTCGCCGCCCGCAGGCGCCGGCGCGACCTCACCGGCGTCACGCTCGAACTGTGCCAGGACGGGCGCCCGATCGACTCGCTGACCGTCCGTCGCGGGCAGAGCCCCGGCGGCGTCTTCGCCTTCGCCGTCGACGAGCCGTACGGGGCGCCGCCGACGCTCCGCCGGATCCCCGGCGGCGGCTCCTCCGCCACCCACGTGCTGCGCCGCACCGGCGGGGGCGAGCTGCTGCTCCGGCCCCGGGGCGGGGCGCAGGTCCCCGTCAGGGCCGGTGAGCCGACCGGGATCGGCGACCACGAGCTGGTCGTACGGGGCGGTCGCCAGGCCCCGGCCGGCGGCGCCCGCGCCACCCCGTGGTCCCGCCGCCCCCGCCGTACCGGCACCGGACCGGGCACCAGGGGCGGCGGCGCGGGCTCCGGTTCCGGCTCCGGGTCCCGCTCCGGTTCCGGCTTCGATCCCGCCACCGGAGCGGGCCCGGGCACCTCCACCGGCGCGACCGACTACGACGGCAACTTCTGAACGGGTCACCGAGGAGAACGACATGAAGATCTACCAGCCCATGCTCTTCGTGGGACTCGGCGGCACCGGCGGACGCATCGGCAGCGAACTCGAACGCAGCCTGCGCCGGGAGCTGTGCGGCCCCGACGGCACCGACCTGGTCGACGGCGGCCGCCGGCTTCCCTTCCAGCTGCCCGACTGCCTCCAGTTCGTCTACGCCGACTTCAGCGAGGCCGAACTGCTCAACCAGCCGCAGTTCAAGGCGAAGGGCGCCGAGGGCGCCGCCTTCGCCCGTACCTCCCGGATGGTCCGCGACCTGCTGCCCACCGACTTCGACTCCTCGCCCGAGGTGACGCGGATGCTGCGCGTCTCCGTCCCCGAGGAGACCCGGCAGTGGCTGCCGCCGCAGGCCCGCCAGCCCCGCGTCGCCCCGCTCAACAACGGCGCCGGACAGCTGCCGACCGTCGGGCGCGCCGCGCTCTTCGCGACCCTGCGCTCCGGACTCGAACCCGTCCTGCGTCAGCTCCGCGAGGCGATCGGGGCCATCGGGCAGTCCGCGGGCGACCTCCGGAGGGTCGGCGGCGGCCGGATCCGGGGCTGCGACGTCTTCGTCGCCTTCTCCGTCGCCGGCGGCACCGGCGCCGGCATCTTCTACGACTTCATCCACCTCATCGGGCACGAGTTCCGCAACGCCCGGGTGCCGGGCGTGAAGATCTACCCGCTGGTCGTCATGCCGTCCGCCTTCCCGCCCGAGGCCGGCGGCGGACGCGAGGCCGAACTCAACTCCGCCCGCGCCCTCGTGGACCTCTCGCGGCTCGTCGACGACCAGAACGTGCCCGACGCCCTCGACCAGGTCGGCGACGTCGAGGACCGCGGCCGGCTCAGCGTCACGTACCCCGGCGACGGCGTCGTCGCGCTGCGCCCCGCCACCATGCAGACCGCCTTCCTCTTCTCCAAGCCCTCCGTCATCGGCAGCGAGGACCTGCGCCGCTCCATCGCCGCCATGGTCCTCTCGCTGATCGGCACCGACCTAGGCGAGGACAACGGCTCGGCGACCCGCGTCGAGGAGGACTACCAGTCCTTCGCCGCCAGCTTCATCAACAAGAGCGTGGAGCGCTCCACCCCGGCCCGCACCGGCATCGGCTACCGCGGCATGTCCACCAGCCTCGCCGCCTCCCTCACCGTGCCCGTCGACGACCTCGCCGAGATCGTCGCCGCCCGCCTCCTCGCCCAGGCCGTACGCGGCATGTCCGAGCGCGCCCGCCGGGTCGACCGGGAGGGGCAGGCATACGTCCGGGACCTGTTCACCCGCTCCGGCGTCGGCCGCCTCTGGACCCGGGACGCCCCCGACGTCCCCGCACCCGAACAGCTCCCCCGAGGGAAGGGGCGGATCATCCAGGAGCTGCGCAACCGGCTCGGCGACATGGAGGAGGCCCTGCGCCGCCTCGACGGCGGTCTCGCCCGCGAGATACCGCGCCTCACCGAGGACTTCAGGCCGAGCGCCGGGGTCCGCGAACTCCTCAGCTCCATGGACCCGTTCCAGGTCGAGGTCGTCCTCGCGGGCCTGCCCGGCCACTCCGACCGGGTGGCCAGGGAAGGCTTCACCGGCATGCTCGACAACCGGCGCAACGAACCCGAGCGGCCGCCGAACGTCCAGACCTCCGCACCCCCCATCCCGCCGATCAGGGGCAGCGTCGGCGGCGTCGTCCCGGCCCGGTGGAGCGACCCCGACGTCCAGGAGGCGCTCGCCGCCCAGCAGGCCTGGTACCAGTGGCGGGCCAGAACCCTCTGGCACCGGGGCTGGCAGGCGGGCGAGGCCCAGTGGCGGCCCTCCCTCAACGTCGTCTCCGTCGAGGTCGCCGAGTTCACCAAGGCGCTCCGCGCCCACGAGCACGACGAGGCGAAGTCCTTCGCCGACCGTCGCCGCGACCTCTACCGCGACGACCGCGCGGGCATCGCCTACCTGCTGCCGCCGCAGAACACCCTGCGCGCCTTCTACGACGACGTCGTCGACCGGCTCGCCCAGAGCCTGGGCCTGCCCGAGTCCGCCGACGCCGCGACCCTCCTCGGCCGGCTCGTCGGCCCCGACGACTGGCGGCGCGCCCTCGACACGGTCCGCCGCTCCTCCTCCGGCGCCGCCGTCAAGGAGATCAAGCAGGTCGTCGAACGGCGGGTCAAGAGGCTCTTCGGCGAGGCCAACGAGGACGTCTTCGCCCGCCCCCTGCTGCCCTCCATGGAGCTGCTCCTGCGGGCCGCCTCGGGAGACGAGACCGCCGAGGCGAAGGTCGACCCGCGCTGGCTCGACCAGTTCCGCTCCCGCCTCGCCGGACTCATCCCGGTGGGCTTCGTCCCCGACGGCAGCGGTCCGCTCAAGATCCTCATCGTGCACCCGGCGAGCGAGGCCGACGGCCGGGCCCGCGACTACCTGGAGCAGGCCCTCAACCTGCCCGCCCGGGTCACCCCCGAGAGCCGCGCCGGCGACACCGACTCCATCACCGTCGTCTTCTTCCGCAGCGGCATGAACCTCACCGACATCTCCGAGGTCCGTAGCGTCCTCAGCCTCTGGTCCGAGGCCCGCGACTCGGCCGGCGAGGACGACTTCCTGCACTGGCGCCAGCGGCTCGGCTACCAGGACGACTGGCTGGTCTCCACCGAACACGACCGGCAGCGCATCCTGCACCGCCTGCTCTGCGCCATGTGGAACGGACACATCGACGCCGAGGGCGCGGCCGGCTCGCCCCACCGCGTCCGCATCCGGCTCCAGGACGGCGAGTCCGCGACCATGTCGCTGCGCCTGGAGGACTTCGACGGCTCGCTCTCCAGCTGGGCGGGGCTGCTGCGCGCGTACGAGCGCTGGGCGCTGCTCGACGAGGGGCAGATCATCGAGCAGTTCTGCGAGCGCCTCATGCAGGCGCTGCCCAAGGGCCTCGCGCAGGTGCCGGCGCCGCCGTCACCGCTCTTCACCCACTTCGTGGAGAAGGTCGCGCCGCGCCAGCTCGTCCTGATCGACGAACTCATCGCCGAGTACGGGGAGTACGGCGAGGCGGACAGCGAATGGCTGGCCCCGCTGCGCCACTTCTGGGAGGTCACCCTCCCGGGCGCCCTCGACATGCGCTTCCCGAGGTCGGCCCGCGCGACCCGGCCCAACCTGCGTGCCCTGTACGAACGCCACGCCCCGCGCCAGGGCTCCGGTCCGCGGGCGGGGGTCGGACAGCAGCGGGCACACGAGCCCGAGGGGTACGAGCCCGAGGGGTACGGCCCCCAGGGACACGAGCCCCGGAGGTACGGGAACGGCGCCGGGCCCGGGTACGGGAACGGCGCCCGGCCCGAGCGGGGAAGCGGCGGGCGGCCCGGGTACGGGCGCGACACCCGCACCGGGTACGGGAACGACACGCGCCCCGAGTACGCGAACGGCTCCGGGCCCGACCCCCGTACCGCCTACGGGGAGAGGGACACCGCCGGAAGCCCCGGAAGCCCCGGAAGCCCCGGCACCGCCGCTCCGCCGCCCCGGCGGTCCTCCGTCTACGAGGGGGACTGGGAGCTGGAGCCCGAGCCGGACTTCGCCCTCGACCTCGACGACGAGCCGTACCCCGGCGACCGGGCCGGGGAGGCGGAGTGAGCCCCCGCGTGCTTCCCGAACGGCCGCTGCCCGGCCACGCCGTCTGCCTCGACCTGCGGGGCACGTCGGGGCCGCACGACCCCGACGCCGCCGTCCGGGCGGCCCTCGACGCCCCGCAGCCCGGCGGCGAGCGCCGCTTCCTCGTCGTCGACGAGGCCGACCGGCTCGTCGCCCACCAGCTGCTCTACGAGCGCCTCTCCTCCTACGGGCCCGCGCACATCGTCTGCCTGGCCGTCGGGTCCCGGGAGCAGCGGAGCCTGCGCCGCACCCTCACCCTGCGCCCGCCGGCCGCCGGGGTCCTGTGGGTGTTCGACACGGCGGAGGACGGCGTCCCGAGCGAGGCCGTGCTGCGCCCGCTCGTCGACGTGCTGTCCACGCCCGAGGTCTTCGACGCCGCCCTGAGCGCGCTCGGCGCGGTGGTGCACGGCGTCGCCGTGCCGGCCGTGCGCGTCCTGGAACACGACCTCACCGACGAGGCCCGGGCGCGGGCCTGGCGGCAGGCGGTCGAGGGGCTCACGGGCCCGGACGTCCCGGCCGGCGCCGCCTCCACCGAACAGGTGCCGGCCGCGCTGGCGCCGCTGCTCGACGAGGGCGTGCCGCGTGCGCTCTCCGACCACCGCTGGCTTCCGCTCCACGGCCGGGCCGGGATCCGGCTCGCCGCCTGCGACGAGGCCGTCGGGGACGCCGTCGACGGCTACCACCGGGTGCGGGGCGCGGCGGGACTGCTCACCGGGGCGGGCCGCGCCGTCGACCTGCCGGGGGACATCGAGCGGGTGACGGGGGAGCTGGAGCGGTTCCGTGCCGCCGTCGCGGAGGCGTTCGCCGCCGCGGGCGGCAGCAGGATCACCGCCGAACACCGGGGTGTGCTCCGCGACCGGGGGATCGAACTCCCCGAACTGCCCCGGGAGATCTCGCGGGCCGGGATCGTCCCGGCCCTGCGCGACCACACCCACGAGCTGATCGGCAGGGGGCTCCCGCTGCGCTCCGTGGCGGCCCGGCTGGCCGCGCTCTCCGCACGTACCGAGCCCGTCGGCAGCGCCGCCCGGCTCGCCGAACTCGACGCGGTCTGCGGGCCGGAGAGGCTGCGGAGGCTCGGCGCCCGCCACCCGTTCACGGCCGGCGGTTCGCGCCCCGCCGCCTTCGCCCTGACCGGACTCCTCGCCCTGATCGCCGGGGTGTGGCCGCTCCTCGGCTGGGTCCTCGGCCCGGCCGTCGGTGTGCTCGCCGCCGGACTCGCCCATCTGATGCTGCGGCGCAGGCCCAACCGTTCGCCGGACGGGAGGATCGACGGCGGCGGCGCCACGGGCGCGGCGCCACGGCTCCTCGGCGGCGTGCTCGGCGGCCTCGCCGGGGCGGGCCTCGGCCTGTTCCTCGGCCTTCCGCCGTGGGCGGGGGCCGTGGCGCTCGCCGTCTCCCTGACGGCGGTCGTGCTCCTCGCGCTGCGGGACTGGAGCCGGGCCGTGGACGACTGGTGGGCGCGGGCGGACCCGGAGGAGGCCTGGCGGATCCTGCGGGAGATCCAGACCCTGGTCGTCACCACCGCCGTGCACGACTGGCTCTTCGCCGAGGTGCGCCACCACTGCTCGGCCGGGGCCGGCGCGGTGGCCCGGCTGCTCCGCGACCTCGCGGGGACGGCCGACGCGCACGGACAGCCGTACGGGCAGGGACAGCCGTACGGAGAGGGACGGCCGTACGGGGACGGGGAGCCCTACGGGGACGGGTTCGCGTGGGGCCCTTCGCCCGCGGCGCCCGACACGGGCGGCCGGGCGCGGGCCGACGCGCCCCCGGGCCCGGACGGCGGCACCGCGTCCTGGAGCTGGGAGGACTGGGACCAGGCGGAAGACGACGTCTGGTCCGACATGGACGAGGAACCCGCGCCGGCCCGGACCGCCCCTCCGCCCCGCCCCGCCTCCCCGACCCCTGCCGCGCCCCCGTACGCGTCCGGCCCGTCCGGCCGGGGCCCCGCCGGCCCCGTCGGCGGGCCCTCGTCCGTACCCGCGCCCGCGTGGCTGGAGCGGCGGTACGGGGACGGCGGCCCGCTGCTCGTCGACACGCTCGTCGCCGACCTGGTCGCCGGCACCCTCCTGATCCTCGACCAGTGCTGGGCGGGCGTCGAACGCGATCCGGGGGTCCTGTCGTCCGCGGTCCACGAGCGGCGGATCGCGGAACTCCTGGACGAGACCCGCCTCCGCCTGGAGCGCGATGTGGCCGCCTCGCCGCCGCCCCGGTACGACGGCCTCCGCGGCCCGGAGGCGCTCTCCGGCCTCGGGCCCCTCACCGACCGCTCCGACCGGCCCGACGCCGCCCGGCTCACCGGGGTCGCCCCGGACGCGGTGGCCCGGCTGCTGCTCTCCGACGACGACCCCGGCCGCACGGTGGCGCTCTGCGGCCCGGAGCACCTGCGGCTGCTCTCCCACGACCCGATCGCCGCCCGGCAGGTCCGGTTCGTGCCCGAGGCGATGCGGCGCGGGGCGGCCGGGGACGACGTGTGGCGGGGCACCGCCGAGGACGTCGTGTGGACCGGTGCGGGACGCCACGCCGGAATCCTCCGTCTCGTACCCCTGCGCGCGGACGTCGTGCACACCGTCCGCGCCGAGGAGGCGGAAGAGACGTGACCGACCCGAACCATCCGAACGACCAGAGCCATCCGGGCGACCCGAACCGTCCGGGCGACCCGAACCGGCACGGTGGCCCGAACCGTCCGGGCGACCCCCACCACCCCATCGACCCGGACCATCCCGACCACCTGAGCGAACCGACTCCGCCGCCCCACCCGTACTACCAGGAGCTGGAGTTCCTCACCGCCTGGGAGGCGCGGGGCCGCTTCGCCGTGCGGTACGGCGAGGACCACCAGCTTCCCGCGCGCCCGGGGTTCCTCGCGCGCCGGGCGCTCCTCGGTACGGCGGCGGCCCCGGTCCTCCAGTACCGGCTGGTCGCGTCCGCGCAGACCGACCCCCGGGCGTACGGACTCCTGGAGCGGGAGGTGGCGGCGGCCGTGGCCATCGAACGGCGCTACGGAGCCGAGAGGTTCAGCGCCGTGCTGCCCCGTCTCGTGGGCTTCGACCTCACCGCGGCCGAACCCTTCGTGCTCTACCGTCCGCAGGCCGGCCGCCCGCTCTTCGAGTGGGCGGGGCGCCTCGGCGCCGACGACCAGGAGCGGATCACCGGTCAACTCGCCATGGCCGTCAGGCTCCTGGGGGACCTCGACCTCGTCCACCGGGCGATCGCGCCCGACACCGTACGGTGGGACGGCAGCCGGGTACGGCTCTGCGAACCGTACGCGGCGCTGCGCGCCGGGGAGCCGCGCGAGGCCTTCGGCGCCGCCCCCTGGGCCTCGCCCGAACAGCGCGCGGGGCAGGGCGCCACCGACCCCCGCGACGACCTGTGGTCCGTCGCCGAACTCGCCTACTACCTGCTCTCCGGCCGCCCCGACCGGGGCGATGGCCCCCCGGTCGACCTCGCCGACTACCGGCGCCTCGCCGCCCTGGGACACAGCGGTCTCTTCTCCCCGCAAGCGGCGGGACGACCGCGTCCGGCCGAACTCCTGCGGCTCCTGCACGTGCCCGACCCGCTCGCCGCCGGCGCCGGAGCGGCCGATCCGCTGGACCGCCGCCGCGCCGAGTACGACGCCCAGATCGCGCGGAAGCGCGCACTGTCCGGGCGGGACCGGCCGGGTGCGGAACCCGCCGGGGAGACATCGGCGGCCCCCGCGCGGAGCCAGCGCCCCACCCTGTGGGGGCGGGTCTTCGGCGGCGGGGACGACCCCCGCCGTCCCGTCGCGCCCCCGCCGCCGTCCGAACCCCTGCCGGCGCCACCGTCACGGAGCCGGATGTGCCCGCACTGCCTGCTCCCCGTCGAGTACGACGAACGGCTCCTCGTCACCATCGACGCCAAGGGCAACCGCATCCCGCTCGACCTCAGCGCCGAACGCCGGCCCGGCCATGTGACGGACGCCCTGCGGAAGGCCTACCACCTGTGCCCGCACACGGTCGACGGCGACGAGGGGCACGAACTCCCCGTGCCCTACCTCGTCAACGGGGAACCGCTCTCCATCGCCCTCGTGGGCAGCTCCTCCGTCGGCAAGACCCATCTCCTCGCCGCCATGCTCGGCGAGGTCGAACTCGGCGGCCTGGAGCCGTACGGACTGAAGTGCCGGCCGCTCAACCCCGAGGCGCACCGCACCTATCTGCGCGAACGCGTGCAGAGCCTCCAGCAGGGGCGGCAGCTCGGCCGCACCGGACAGCAGACCTTCGCGCGGTTCGCCGACGGCCTGCTCGTCTCGGCGGGCGGCGCCACGCCCCGGCCCGTCGTCTTCTTCGACCTCGCGGGCGAGGACCTCGCCCAGGACAGCGAGGTCGGCCGCTTCCTCATGGGCGTCGACGCCTTCGTCTTCGTCCTCGACCCCCTGCGCTCGATCCGTCTCTCCTCCCTGGACCCGATCCGGGAACAGAGCGGGGTGCGGCGGCGCGACCTCGGCGACGAGGCCTTCGCCACCGTGCTCAACCGCATCCCCCGGCAGCGCGGCGGACTCGTCGCCGCGCCCGCAGCGCTCGCCGTCAACAAGAGCGACCTCGTGCGCTTCGAACCGGTCGTGGACCGCTGGCTCGGCCGGGCCCTGCCCGCCCGGCACGACCCCGCCGCGCTCCGGGCCGAGAGCCGGGACGCGTACGCCTTCCTCGCCGACCGGGCCGGCCCCGCCTGGCTCAAGCCCTTCGACGACTGCGCCGACTGCACCCTGCACTTCGTCGCCGCGACCGGCGGGCAAGCGCGCGGTGACCGATTTCCGCACGGGGCCCGGCCGCGCCGGGTCCTCGCACCACTGCTGTCGCTCTTCGCCATGTGCGGGCTGCTGCCCGGGGCGGAACCCGCGGGCCCCGCGGGACCTACGGAGGGGATCGTCCGATGACACGGTCGGAGAACGAGGTCGACCAGATCGTCTTCCGCTGGGACAGCGAGAACCTCTCCGGCAGCACCGGCTTCGGACCGGTGGCCTGGTCCGGGCCCCGTGACGAGGCGGAGAGCCTCTACCGGACCTCGGGAACCGTCCTGCGCGCGAGTGGCGAGGAGACCCGGCCCGCCCTGATCCGGCTCCAGCGGCGCTCGGAGGTGATGCTGATCCGGCGCACCCCCTTCAAGGACGCCGACGGCGGGACCTCCGTGCTCTGCCACGCCCTCGTGGGCTCGCCCGAGCTCCTCGAACCCGCCACCTGCCTCGGACTCCACGCCTGGGACTGGGAGGGCGCGGACGTCGACACCGCCCACGTCCGCGGGCGGCTCCCGGCGATCCCGGAGGAACTCCTCGTCCCGGCGACCGGCCGGGGGCAGGGGGAACTGGACCGCACCCTGGAGGGCGTGGCCGAGGAACTGACCGGCATGGTCGCCGAGTTGCTGCGCCGCCCGGAGGAACGCTTCACCGTCCTGGACGCGCGGGGCGACACCGCCTGCCCCGTGCTGTGGGGGCTGCACAGCATGTTCGGCACGCTCACCGAACGCCGGTGGACCTTCGCCACCCACGACACCGTCGAACTCCCCGCGCTCCGCTTCGTGTTCGTCGGCCGCTGGGCGGGCGCGGCGAGCCGCAACACCGAGCGTCGCCGGGTCGACCCGGGCGAGCGGCTCGGCGACCGGGCGGACGAGACCGCCGCCCGGCTCGTCGCGCACCATCTGCGGGGGGTCGAGGAGGGCGAGGGCGGCCTGTACGCCGTCGGCAGCGCCCTCCACGCGGCGTCCTCCGCCCGCCGCGGCTCCCTCCTGGACACGGCCACGCGCGCGGTGGACGCCCTCGACCGCCGCTCCGGCGGCCCGAGCGCGGGCCCGGCCACCGGTCAGGGTGCCGCCGGTGCCCGCCCCCCGGTCCAGGTCCCGCGGCCCCCGGCCGCCGACCCCGCCCGGGGACCCGAGCCCTCGGACCCGCGGGGCTCGGACCCGTCCGGGGTTCCACCGGAGACCCGGCGGAACCCCGGACGGAAGTGGGGACGGCCCTTGGGGGGCCGGGCGGCCGAGGACACCGTGCCGCCCCCGGACGGCCCTCCGGACACCGGGGCGGGCGCGCCCCGGGGAGCCGGCCGCCCCGGCCCGTCGGAGCGCCCGGACCTCTGGTTCCGCCCGTCCCCGCCCGAACCGGAGCCGTCCCCGCCCGAACCGGAGCCGGCGTCGGGCCCGGACCCCGACCCGTACCGAAGCGGCCGGCCGGGGCCGGACCCGCGGGCCGACCCGTACCGCTCCGGCCCGCCGCGGTCGCAGCCGCAGCCCGACGTTCCGGACCAGCGGGCCAGCTCGTACGAGCGTCGCCCGGCGGAGCCCCGGTTCCCCTCGCCCCCCGGCGACCTCCCGGCCGTGCGGCCCGCTCCGTCTCGCGGTGGTGGCCGGACGGAACCGCAGCCGGAACCGTCCCCGCACCCCGACCCGTACCGACGCCTCGGAACGGACCCCGACCCCACCCCCGCTCCGACCCCTGTCCCCACCCCCGACCCGGGTCCCGCTCCGCGTCCGCGACCCGTCGATCCTCCCCGCCGCCCCGATCTGTCGAAGCCCTCCGCCGAGCCCGGCGACCGGCCGGACTCCCCGGGGCAGGGCGGCGGTCCGCCGGGCGGCGCCGGGGCGCGTGCTCCCGAGTGCGAGGGCGCGCGGGACGCGCCCTCGCACCGGCCGGGGGCCGACCCGTACCCCCGGCCCGTGCTGCCCCTCGTCGCGCCCACGTGGACCGGGCCCGGC
The DNA here is from genome assembly GCF_040296665.1 of Streptomyces sp. NPDC002057. NCBI lineage: Bacteria > Bacillati > Actinomycetota > Actinomycetes > Kitasatosporales > Streptomycetaceae > Streptomyces > Streptomyces sp. NPDC002057. Next base: position 80,165 of record NZ_JBEOXR010000009.1, on the reverse strand, counting down.
ACGTTGGCCGGGCGGCCCTGGGCCACGGTGCGCGGCCGCGGGCGGGAGAGGGAGGCGGAGACGGGGCTCGTGCACAAACTGCCGGCCGCCCGCGACGAGGAGGAGGCCCGCGAGCTCGTCGAGCGCGGCGGCAGCCGTGAGCTGCTCGACGCGCTGCGCCGCCCGCAGGCGTACCTGGTCCTCACCGTCCTCCTCCGGGAGACGGCCCGCCGCGTGCCGTCCTGGGAGCGTCCGCTGCGCCGGGAGCTGTGCGAGGTCGCCCTCGACCGGGAGCTGTGGGCCGTCGCGCCGCCGGGCGGCGGGGCCGACCACTCCGACCCGCCGGAGGAGCAGCGCGCGGCGAACGCCGCCGCGCTGCACGGCTGGGCGGTCCGCCCGCTCCTCGGCGGGGGTGACGCCCCGGTCGGCACGGTCGCCGCGCTGCTGACCCGGCTCCGTAAGGGGCCGGAGCCGTCCGCCCGCGAGACGTTCTGGCTGATCGTCGACGGCGAACGGCCGGGGCTGCCGGAGGCGGTCTGGCTCACCCTGCTCAAGGAGGCGTACGGGGTGCCCCGCACGGCGCCCCGGCCGGGCGCCCCGGCGCCGGGAGCGGTGCCCCACCCGGACGACGCCGGCAACGGCTACACCCGCCGCTTCCTCCGGCGCGCCGGGCTGCTGCTCGGCGGCCTGGTGGGCGCGATCCTGCTGGTCACCCTCTGGGAGTGGTTCACCTGACGCCGGTTCACCCGACCGGGCCGGGCGGCTCCGGGCCGACGCGTCCCGGCCCGGCCTGCGCCGAAACACGGGCCCCGGCCGCCCGGCTCCGTCAGGATGGGCCCATGGGATTCCACGTCGATTCCGAGACCGGGCGGCTGCGCCGCGTCATCCTGCATCGGCCCGATCTGGAGCTGAAGCGGCTCACGCCCACCAACAAGGACGCTCTCCTCTTCGACGACGTGCTGTGGGTCCGCCGGGCCCGCCAGGAGCACGACGGCTTCGCGGACGTGCTGCGCGACCGGGGGGTGGAGGTGCATCTCTTCGGGGACCTGCTGCGCGAGTCCCTGGAGGTGCCGGCCGCCCGCGCGCTCGTCCTCGACCGCGTCTTCGACGAGAAGGAGTACGGGCCGCTCGCCACCGACCACCTCCGGGCCGCGTTCGACTCGCTGGACGCCGGCGCGCTGGGCGAGGTGCTCGTCGGCGGCATGACGAAGCGGGAGTTCCTGGCGGCCCACCGGGAGCCGACCTCGGTCCGCTTCCACGCCATGGACCTGGACGACTTCCTGCTCGGCCCGCTGCCGAACCACCTCTTCACCCGGGACACCTCGGCCTGGATCTACGACGGCGTCTCGATCAACGCGATGCGCTGGCCGGCCCGGCAGCGCGAGACCGTCCACTTCGAGGCGATCTACAAGCACCATCCCCTCTTCACCGGGGCCGAGGCGGGCGGCTTCCACCACTGGTCGGAGGGGCAGGCCGACTACCCGTCGACGATCGAGGGCGGGGACGTCCTCGTCATCGGCAACGGAGCCGTCCTCATCGGGATGAGCGAGCGGACGACCCCGCAGGCCGTGGAGATGCTGGCCCGGGGGATGTTCGCGGCGGGTTCGGCGCGCACGATCGTCGCGCTCGACATGCCGAAGCGGCGGGCGTTCATGCACCTGGACACGGTGATGACGATGGTCGACCAGGACACCTTCACCCAGTACGCGGGCCTCGGCATGCTCCGCTCGTACACGATCGAACCGGGGGACGCGGGGCAGCCCCTGCGGGTGACCGACCATCCGCCCGAGCAGATGCACACCGCCATCGCCGCGGCGCTCGGGCTCCCGGAGATCCGTGTCCTGACGGCGACGCAGGACGTGCACGCGGCGGAGCGCGAGCAGTGGGACGACGGGTGCAACGTGCTCGCCGTGGAGCCGGGAGTGGTGGTGGCGTACGAGCGGAACGTCACGACGAACACGCATCTGCGCAAGCAGGGCATCGAGGTGATCGAGATCCCGGGCAGCGAGCTGGGCCGGGGGAGGGGCGGCCCGCGCTGTATGAGCTGTCCGGTGGAGCGGGACGCGGCCTGAGGGACCGGGGCGGGGCGGACCCCCCCCGGGGGGCTGTATATAAATGTTGAAGTGCGTATAGACTTCCAGGGTCCCCGACCGCCGGCCGTCGATCGCCGACGCCGCCCCCGACCGTACCCAACAGGAGCGCGACCCATGGCCACAGACCTCATCGGCCGCCACTTCCTCAAGGAGCTGGACTTCACCGCCGAGGAGTTCCGCGGCCTGATCGCGCTGGCCGCCGAGCTCAAGGCCGCCAAGAAGGCGGGCGCCGAGGTCCAGCGGCTGCGCGGCAGGAACATCGCCCTGATCTTCGAGAAGACCTCGACCCGCACCCGCTGCGCCTTCGAGGTCGCCGCCGCCGATCAAGGCGCCTCCACCACCTACCTCGACCCCTCCGGCTCCCAGATGGGTCACAAGGAGTCGGTCAAGGACACCGCCCGTGTCCTCGGCCGGATGTTCGACGGCATCGAGTACCGGGGTGACAGCCAGGCCGCGGTCGAGGAGCTCGCCGCCTTCGCGGGGGTCCCGGTCTTCAACGGGCTCACCGACGACTGGCACCCCACCCAGATGCTCGCCGACGTGCTCACCATGACCGAGCACGTGGACAAGCCGCTCGACGGGATCACCTTCGCCTACCTCGGCGACGCCCGCTTCAACATGGGCAACTCCTACCTGGTCACCGGCGCCCTGCTCGGCATGGACGTCCGGATCGTCGCCCCGGAGGCGTACTGGCCGGCCGCGTCCGTCGTCGCCGCCGCGCGCCGGCTGGCCGAGACCAGCGGTGCCACGGTCACCCTCACCGAGGACGTGGCCGAGGGGGTCCGGGGCGCCGACTTCGTCGTCACCGACGTCTGGGTCTCCATGGGGGAGCCCAAGGAGATCTGGGACGAGCGGATCGCCGCCCTCGCCCCGTACTCCGTGACGATGGACGTGCTGCGCGCCACCGGGAACCCCGACGTCAAGTTCCTGCACTGCCTGCCGGCCTTCCACGACCTCGGTACGGCCGTCGGCCGGGACATCCACGCCCGGCACGGCCTGTCCGAGCTGGAGGTCTCCGACGAGGTCTTCGAGTCGGCCCACTCGGTCGTCTTCGACGAGGCGGAGAACCGGATGCACACGATCAAGGCGGTCCTGGTCGCGACGATGGCCGGCGGAGCCCCCTCCCCGGCATAGCTTTACGCCCGATTGGGTGAATATGCGTGGTGCGGTTTACGATCGCATCCTTCAGGGGGGTTCGGGCATACATGCCCGGACCCCCCTCACGTGTGCCCATGAGAGATGAGAACCACCGCATGACCCCGTCCGCCCCGCGGATCCCCCTCCTCCGGCGGCTTGCCTCCCCCCAGCGGATCAAGTCCCCGCAGCTGCTCCTCGCCGAATCCGGCGCCGACCTCGAAGGCCACGGCCTCAAGCGCACCATGGGCCTCTTCCAGCTCGTGTGCTTCGGCGTCGGAGCGATCGTCGGCACCGGCATCTTCGTCGGTCTCTCCGACAGCGTCGCCGAGGCGGGCCCCGCGGTGGTGATCTCCTTCGTCCTCGCCGCGATCACCTGCATCTTCACCGCCTTCTCCTTCGCGGAGCTGGGCGGCGCGATCCCGGTCTCGGGCTCCTCCTACTCCTTCGCCTACGCAAGCCTCGGCGAGCGGGCCGCGTTCCTGGTCGGCTGGTGCCTCCTCCTGGAGTACGGCGTCTCCGTCTCCGCGGTCGCCGTCGGCTGGAGCCAGTACCTCAACGAGCTGCTCGACAGCCTGACCGGCTGGCAGCTGCCCCAGGCGCTCTCCGCCGGGCCCGGCGACGGCGGCGTCGTCAACGTGCCCGCCGTCGTCGTCGTCCTGCTCGCCGCCACCCTGCTCGTGCGCGGTGTCCGGGAGAGCGCGCGGGCGACCGCCGCCATGGCCGTCCTCAAGATCGGGATCCTGGTCGTCTTCTGCGCCGTCGGCTTCTCGGCCTTCCAGGCCGGTCACCTCTTGCCGTTCGCCGAGCACGGCGTGGGCGGGATCACCGCGGGCGCCTCGGTGGCCTTCTTCTCCTACATCGGCTTCGACGCGATCACCACCGCCGGCGAGGAGGTGAAGAACCCGCGCAGGAACATCCCGATCGCCATCCTCGTCTGCATCGGGCTCGTCACCCTGCTCTACTGCGCCGTCGCGCTCTCCGCGATCGGGGCCCTCGGCGCCGACGCCGTGGCCGACCAGCCGGCCGCGCTCTCGCTCGTCGTCGACCAGGTCACCGGATCGTCGGTCGGCGGCGGGATCATCGCGTTCGGCGCGGTGGTCGCCATCGCGTCCGTCGTCCTCGCGGTGATGTACGGGCAGACCCGCATCCTGATGTCGATGTCCCGCGACGGACTCGTGCCCCGGGTCTTCGAGCGGGTCTCGCCGAAGACCGCCACCCCCGTGGCCAACACCTGGATCGTGGCCGCCGTCTTCGCCGTACCGGCCGCCTTCGCCTCGCTCGACGTGGTCGTCAACCTGACCACCATCGGCACGCTCGCCATCATGGCGGTCGTCAACCTCGCGGTGATGGTGCTGCGGCGGCGCGATCCCGACCTGAAGCGCTCGTTCCGGGTGCCGCTCTTCCCGCTGAGCCCGCTGCTCGGCATCGGCTTCTGCCTCTACCTGATCTGGGGCACGGGGTGGACGACCTGGCTGCAGTTCGCCGGGTTCCTGGTCGTCGGGACGCTGGTGTACTCGGGGTACGGACGCCGCCACTCGCGTCTGGTCACGGCCCCGGACGGCGCTGCGCCGGTATCCCCGGGAGCGTGAACCAGACGGCCTTGCCGTGCGCGGTCGGGCGGTGTCCGCAGTCGCTGCTGAGCGTCCGGACGATGAGGAGGCCGCGGCCGTGCTCCTGCCAGGGGTCGACCTCGGTCCCCGGTTCGGGGCAGTCGAGGCCGCCGGGGCGGGCCGGCTCGGAGTCGTGGACCTCGATCTGACAGCCGCCGGGCGCCGCGAGCAGCTCGACGACGAGCTCGATGGGGCCGAGGCCCGCGGTGTGCTCGACGGCGTTGGCGACGAGTTCGGCGGTGAGCAGCTCCGCCGTGTCGCGGTCGGGGCGGCCGGCGGCCCCGGGGCCGAGGTCGGTGAGCGCGGTACGGATCAGGGCGCGGGCGATCGGCACGGCGGCGGTCGTGTGGGGCAGCCGGACGCGCCAGGAGGTGGCGGGTCCGGCGGGCTCCGGGTCGGCGGGTCCGGTCGCGGGGTCGGCGGGGCCGGTGGGCGGGCAGGCCGGCGGTCCGACGGCTTCGGGCATGGGGGCGGGCTCCCTTCACCGAGTGGGGGCGGGTGGGGTGAGTGGGTGCATCCCGGGACATCCTGGTTTCAACCATACGAGGTGCAATTCCTTTCTCCAGGGGCGCCCCTCCCTGATCGCCAGGGACCTCGGTCACCTGTCGTGGGGACCTTGGGCGCCGCGCCCGCCCTCCTCCTCTATCGCGTGCTCGTGACGACGGTCACAGTACGGTGATACCCTCCGAACGGAGGAAGGAGGCCGTTCCGCATGAGCCCCTTTACCGGCTCCACCGCCCGCACCGAGCGCTGGCGGCATCTGCGCCTCGACATCGACCGGGGCGTCGCCACCGTCACGCTCACGCGCCCCGCGAAACTCAACGCCCTCACCTTCGGCGCCTACGCCGACCTGCGCGACCTCCTCGCCGAGCTCTCCCGCGAGCGGGCCGTCCGCGCCCTCGTCCTCGGCGGCGAGGGACGCGGCTTCTGCTCCGGCGGCGACGTCGACGAGATCATCGGCGCCACCCTCTCCCTCGACACCGCCCAGCTCCTCGACTTCAACCGGATGACCGGACAGGTCGTCCGGGCGCTGCGCGAGTGCCCCTTCCCCGTCGTCGCCGCCCTGCACGGCGTCGCCGCCGGAGCCGGGGCCGTCCTCGCCCTCGCCGCCGACTTCCGGATCGCCGACCCCACCACCCGCTTCGCCTTCCTCTTCACCCGGGTCGGGCTCTCCGGCGGCGACATGGGCGCGGCGTACCTGCTGCCCCGGGTCGTCGGCCTCGGCCACGCGACCCGGCTCCTCATGCTGGGCGAGCCCGTCCACGCGGCCGAGGCCGAGCGGATCGGCCTGCTCTCCGAACTCACGGAGGAGGGCCGCGCGGGGGAGCGCGCCGCCGCACTCGCCCGTCGTCTCGCCGACGGGCCCGCGCTCGCCCTCGCCCAGACCAAGGCCCTGCTCACCGCCGAACTTGACATGCCGCTGGCCGCCTCGATCGAACTGGACGCGGCCACCCAGGCCCTGCTGATGAACGGCGCGGACTACGCGGAGTTCCACGCCGCCTTCACCGAGAAGCGCCCCCCGAACTGGCGGGGGCACTGACCATGCCCGGCCCCGACCCGCGCACGGACGACACCGGCACCGGCCCGTGTACGGCTGACGGCGCCGACCCGCGCACGGGGGACAGCACCGCCGCCGGCCCCCGTGCGGGCAGCGGCTCCGGCGCCGCCCCCCGGGGCGCCCCCTCCCGGATCGCCGTCGTCGGGGGCGGGCCCGGAGGGCTCTACGCCGCCGCCCTGCTCAAGCGGCTCGACCCCGGCCGCGAGGTCACCGTCTGGGAGCGGAACGCGCCCTCCGACACCTTCGGCTTCGGCGTCGTCCTCTCCGACGAGACCCTCGGCGGCATCCGGGACGCCGACCCCGTCGTGTACGAGGCGCTCCGCCGCGACCTCGTCCGCTGGGACGACATCGACGTCGTCCACCGGGGCCACCGCACCACCTCCACCGGCCACGGCTTCGCCGCCCTCGGCCGCCGCCGGCTCCTGGAGATCCTGCACGCCCGCTGCGCCGACCTGGGCGTACGGCTCCGCTTCCGCACCGAGGCCCCGCCCGCCGACGCCCTCGCCGCCGACCACGACCTCGTCGTCGCCGCGGACGGCGTCCACAGCCGCACCCGCGAGGACCACGCCGCACACTTCCGCCCCCGGATCAGCACCCACCGCTGCCGCTACATCTGGCTCGCCGCCGACTTCGCCTTCGACGCCTTCCGCTTCGAGACCGCCGAGACCGAGTACGGCGTGATGCAGCTGCACGCCTACCCCTACGAGGCCGGTGCCTCCACCGCCATCGTCGAGATGCGCGAGGAGGTGTGGCGGGCCGCGGGGTTCCACGAGCTCGACGAGGCCGAGTCCACCGTCCGCTGCGCGAAGATCTTCGCCGAGGCGCTCGGCGGCCGCGAGCTGCGCTCCCACCGCTCGGCCTGGACCGCCTTCCGTACCGTCGTCAACGCGCACTGGTCGTACGGCCACACCGTCCTCATCGGCGACGCCGCCCACACCGCGCACTTCTCCATAGGCTCCGGCACCAAGCTGGCCGTCGAGGACGCCCTCGCCCTGGCCCACAGCCTCCGCGACCACCCCGCCACCGACGAGGCCCTGGCCGCCTACGAGGCCGAGCGCCGTCCGCTCGTCGAGTCCACCCAGCGCGCGGCCGCCGCCAGCCTCCACTGGTTCGAGGAGCTCGCGGGCCACGTCGACCGGCCACCCCGCCGGTTCGCCTTCGACCTCCTCACCCGCAGCCGCCGCGTCACCCACGCCAATCTGCGGCTCCGCGACCCGGCGTTCACCAGCACCGTCGAACGCGACTTCGGCTGCCCGCCCGACACCCCGCCGATGTTCACCCCGTTCCGGCTCCGCGGACTGACCCTGCGCAACCGGATCGTCGTCTCGCCCATGGACCAGTACGTCGCCGAGGACGGTCTCCCCGGCGACTTCCACCTCGTCCACCTGGGGGCCAGGGCCCTCGGCGGCGCCGGACTCGTGATGACCGAGATGGTCTGCGTGAGCCCCGAGGGCCGGATCACCCCCGGCTGCACGGGCCTGTGGACCGACCGGCAGGCCGACGCCTGGACCAGGATCAACGCCTTCGTCCGCACGCACGCGCCCGGCACCGCGCTCGGCGTCCAGCTCGGCCACTCCGGCCGCAAGGGCTCCACCCGGCGCATGTGGGAGGGGATCGACCAGCCGCTGCCCGACGGCAACTGGCCGCTGGTCGCCGCCTCGCCCCTCCCGTACCGGCCCGGGGTCAGCCAGACGCCCCGCGCCCTCGACCGTGCCGGGCTGACCGCCGTGCGCGAGGAGTTCAGGTCCGCCGCCCGGCGCGCCGCCCGCTCCGGCTTCGACCTCCTCGAACTGCACTGCGCCCACGGCTATCTGCTCTCCGGCTTCCTCTCCCCGCTCACCAACCACCGCACCGACGCCTACGGCGGCGACCTCGCGGGACGGCTCCGCTTCCCGCTGGAGGTCTTCGACGCGGTGCGGGAGGTGTGGCCGGAGGAGCGCCCCATGACCGTCCGCGTCTCGGCCACCGACTGGGCCGAGGGCGGGACGAGCGGCGAGGACGCCGTCGCGATCGCCCGGGCCTTCGCCGCGCACGGCGCCGACGCGATCGACGTCTCCACCGGACAGGTCGTCCCCGACGAGACCCCCGCCTACGGCCGCTCGTACCAGACCCCGTACGCCGACCGCATCCGCAACGAGACCGGGGTCCCCGTGATCGCGGTCGGCGCGATCTCCTCCTGGGACGACGTCAACTCCCTGCTCCTGGCGGGCCGCGCCGACCTGTGCGCCCTCGCCCGCCCGCACCTCTACGACCCGCACTGGACCCTGCACGCGGCGGCCGACCAGGGCTACGAGGGCCCGGCGGCGCCCTGGCCGGCCCCGTACCGGGCCGGCTCCCGCCCGCCCCCGACCGGCCGGCGCGACGGCCCCTAGGGGATCAGCCGACGGGCAGCCAGGACGGCCACCACGGCGGGACGTTGCTGTCCGGGCAGAGCCCGGAATCGCCCGGGTACCCCGCCGGGGTGCCCTGCCAGGCCACGTACCACCAGGCGATCGCCCCGGCCACCAGGAGGACCGCCGCGAGCTGGGCGGAGGCGCGCACCGGGCGCGGGGCGCGCACCGTCGCCGTCCGGGCGAGGACCGCCACGACCACGGCGGCGACGGCGGTCGCCGCCGCCAGGACGATCAGCTCGAAGAGGTGGGCGAAGCGGTGCTGCGGCTCCCAGGCGGCGTCGCAGAAGGACCGGGCCCTGGCCACCAGGGTGCTCGCCCCGTAGGCGATCCCGAGGCCCGCCGGGATCGCCGCGACCCAGGCCAGCCACTGCCCCCGTGACACCGTGTAAGCGCTCATGCCTCCTGGGGACGGTCCCCGGACACGAACGGTTGCACGAATGCGGCGCCCCGGTCCCGCAGCAGCTCGTGCAGGGCCGCGAAGACCTCCGCCGAGCGCCGGCCCGGCCAGTCGTCGGGGAGCAGCTCCGCCGGGAGCACCGGGTCCGCGTACGGCAGCCGCCGCCAGGAGTCCAGGACGAGGAGATAGTCCCGGTAGGCGTCCTCCGCGCCCGCCGGGGCCGTCCGCCACGCCCGCAGCACCGGCGCGTGGGCCGCGAGGAACTCCTCGTGGAGCCGGGCGATCGCCGGCAGGTCCCACCAGCGGGCCACCGCCCCGGCCGTCGCCGCGTACCCGAGGTGGTCGCCCCGGAAGAGGTCCACGTACGGGGAGAGCTCCAGGCGCTCCAGGGCGTTCCGGGTCTCCTCGTGCAGCCGGGCGGGCGCGATCCAGACGCCGGGCGCGGCCGTGCCGAAGCCGAGACGGGCCAGCCGGGAGCGGAGGAGGTGCCGCTTGTGCCGCTCGGCCTCGGGGACGGAGAAGACGGCGAGGACCCAGCCCTCGGAGAGCTTGGGCTCGGTACGGGCGTAGATGCGGCGGTCGCCGTCGTCCAGGAGCCTGCGGGCGTCCTCCGAGAGGGCGTATCCGGCGGCCCCGTCGGCCGTCCGGCCCGGCAGGAGCAGTCCGCGCCGCTTCAGCCGCGACACCGAGGAGCGCACGGAGGGCGCGTCCACCCCGAGGACCGCGAGGAGCCGGATGAGCGCGGCCACCGGCATCGGCGACCCGTCGGGCGTACGGCCGTACGCGCCGTAGAGGGAGACGATCAGGGATCGGGGAGTGTGCTGCTCGGCCACGTGATCACTTTAGGGGGTGGCTCACGGGCAGCGCCCTCTTCCGGTGGGCCGGTGCCTGTCACGGGGCGCCCGGCTCGCCGACCGCGTCCCGGGCCGCGTCCGGTGCCGGGTCGGGTGGCGCGACGGTGGTCGGTCCCGGGTCCGGTGGCGCGACGGTGTCCGGTGCCGCGTCCGGCGGCGCGTCCTCGCGCAGCCGGAAACGCTGGAGCTTGCCCGTCGGGGTGCGGGGCAGGGCGTCCAGGAAGACGATCTCCCGGGGCGACTTGTACGGGGCGAGCCGGGCGCGCACGAAGGCCCGCAGCGCGGCCGCCGTGCCGGAGTCGCGCGGCACCCCGTCCCGTACCACCGTGTACGCCACGACGACCTGGCCGCGCAGGGTGTCCGGGCGGCCCACCACCGCCGTCTCCACCACGTCGGGGTGGTCCAGGAGGACCTCCTCGACCTGGGGTCCCGCGATGTTGTACCCCGCCGAGATGATCATGTCGTCGGCCCGGGAGACATAGCGGAAGTAGCCGTCGGGCTGGCGGACGTACGTGTCCCCCGTGACGTTCCACCCCTCCTTCACGTACTCCGCCTGGCGGGGATCGGCCAGATAGCGGCAGCCCACCGGGCCGCGCACCGCGAGCAGCCCCTCCTCGCCGTCCGGGACGCCGCGCCCGTCGCGGTCCACGATCCTGGCCTGCCAGCCGGGCACCGGCCGGCCGGTGGTGCCGGGGCGGATGTCGCCGTCGGCGGCGGAGATGAAGATGTGCAGGAGTTCGGTCGCGCCGATGCCGTTGATCAGACGCAGCCCGGTCCACCGGTACCAGGCCGTCCAGGTGGCCTCCGGCAGGTTCTCGCCGGCCGAGACGCAGCGGCGCAGGGAGCTGACGTCCGGGGCGGCGCCCTGGGCCAGCTCGTCGAGCATGACCCGGTAGGCCGTCGGGGCGGTGAAGAGCACCGACACCCGGTGCCGCTCGATCGCCGCGAGCAGCTGCTTGGGGCCGGCCTGTTCGAGGAGGACCGCGCTCGCCCCGGCCCGCAGGGGGAAGACGACGAGCCCGCCGAGGCCGAAGGTGAAGGCGAGCGGCGGCGAACCGGCGAAGACGTCGTCGGGCAGCGGGCGCAGGACGTGCGCGGAGAAGGTGTCGGCGACGGCCAGGACGTCCCGGTGGAAGTGGACGCAGCCCTTGGGCCGGCCGGTCGTGCCGGAGGTGAAGGCGATCAGGGCCACGTCGTCGGCCGCCGTCGCCACCGCCTCGTAGGGGCCGGGGCGGCGGTCGGCCAGGGCGAGCAGGTCGTCGGGGCCGTCTCCGCCGAAGGGGGTGATCCGGAGCCCCGGTATCCGGGCCCCGAGGAGCTCGTCGACGACGTGGACGTCGCAGAGCGCGTGGGTGCAGTGGGCCGCGTCGGCCATCGCGGCCAGCTCGGGGGCGCGCTGCTGGGCGAGGACGGTGACGGCGACGGCGCCCGCCTTCATCACCGCGAGCCAGCAGGCGGCCAGCCAGGGGGTGGTGGGGCCGCGCAGGAGGACCCGGTTTCCGGGCCGGACCCGCAGGTCGGAGGTGAGCACGTGGGCGATGCGGTCGACCCGGTCCTGGAGTTCCCCGTAGCTCCAGACGGCGCCCTCGCCGTCGTGGAAGGCGGGACGGTCGGCGCCGAACCGTTTCACCGTGCGGTCGAGGAGTTCCGCGCCGCAGTTGAGCCGGTCGGGGTAGGCGAGCTCGGGGAGGTCGAAGAGGAGACGCGGCCACCGGTCCGGCGGCGGCAGCCGGTCACGGGCGAAGCTGTCGAGGTGGGCCGAGGGTGTCAGCTCCATGAGTCCGTCCCCCTGTCGTGGTGGGGTCGCCCGTCGCTCCACGAGCGTATCGTGTTGGTGACGGCAGTCAACGGTCCGCGACAAGGGTGGCCGGGAGCACCCGGAGGAAGGCGCCGGGCGGCGCAGGGACGACGGCGCCCGACGGCGCGGGGACGAAGACGCCCGAGGGCGTCGGAGAGGGCCCACATGCCCGCATTCTCGCTCGATCCGGAACAGATCACCTGGTGTGCGGAGCTCCGCGCGCTCGCCGCCGAACGGCTGAGGCCCCTCGCGGAGAAGGGCGAACCCGGCCGGGTCAACCGCCCCCTCGTGGCCGCGCTGGGGGAGTCGGGCCTCCTCGCCCGGCTCTTCGACGCCGGCGCCCTCGAACTCTGCCTCCTGCGCGAATCACTCGCCCGGACCTGTACCGAGGCCGAGACCGCCCTCGCCCTCCAGGGGCTCGGCACCCACCCCGTCGCCGCCTTCGGCACCCCCGCGCAGCGCGCCCGCTGGCTCCCCGAGGCCGCCGCGGGACGGGCCGTCGCCGCCTTCGCGCTCTCCGAACCCGGCGCGGGCTCCGACGCCGCCGCCCTCGCCCTCGACGCCGTCCCCGACGGACACGGCGGCTGGCACCTGCACGGCGAGAAGCAGTGGATCTCCAACGCCCCCGAGGCCGACTTCGCCACCGTCTTCGCCCGCACCACACGGGGCGCCGGCGCCCGGGGCGTCACCGCCTTCCTCGTCCCCGCCGACCGACCCGGCCTCGGCGGGGAACACCTCGACATGCTCGCCCCGCACGCGCTGGGCACCCTCACCTTCGACGGCGTCCCCGTCGGCCCCGAGGACCTCCTCGGCGCACCCGACCGGGGATTCCGGGTCGCCATGCACACCCTCAACCTCTTCCGGCCCAGCGTCGGCGCCTTCGCCGTCGGCATGGCCCAGGCCGCCCTCGACGCCACCCTCGCCCACACCGCCGCCCGCCCCGCCTTCGGCGGCCGGCTCGCCGACCTCCAGGCCGTCTCGCACCGGATCGCCGAGATGGCCACCCGCACCGAGGCCGCCCGCCTCCTGGTGTACGCGGCGGCCGAGGCGTACGACCAGGGGGACCCGGACGTCCCCCGCCGTTCGGCGATGGCCAAGCTCCTCGCGACCGAGACCGCCCAGTACGTCGTCGACTCCGCCGTCCAACTCCACGGCGCCCGCGCCCTGCAACGCGGCCACCTGCTCGAACACCTCTACCGCGAGGTCCGCGCACCCCGGATCTACGAGGGCGCCACCGAGGTCCAGCGCACGATCATCGCCAAGGAGCTGTACGCGTCACACGCGTCACCTGAGCCCCGGGGGCCCGGCCCCCACCCGGCGGCCCCCTCACAGGCACCCGTCGCGTCGCACGGCCCCCACTCGGCGCCCCCCTCACACACGCGCGGCCCGTCGCGCGGCGGGCACGCCCCCGACCCCTCCCGGACGCCCGCCCAGCCGCGCGGCGGGCCCGGGCCCGCCGACCCTTCCCGGACGCCCCGTCAGGAGGAGCGCACCTCATGAGCCTTCACCGGCACAACCCCGCCGAACTCGCCCCGCCCGCCGGCTTCACCCACGCCGTCACCGCGACCGGGAGCCGCTTCGTCTTCCTCGCCGGGCAGACCGCGCTCGACACCGACGGCACGATCGTGGGCGAGACCCTGCCCGAGCAGTTCGCCACCGCCCTGGGCAACCTGCTCACCGCCCTGCGCCACGCCGGGGGCGCCCCCACCGACCTCGCCCGCGTCACCGTCTACACCACCGACGTCGACGACTACCGCGCCCACACCCTCGAACTCGGCCGCATCTGGCGCCGGTCGGCGGGCCGCGACTACCCGGCGATGGCCGTCATCGGAGTCGTACGCCTCTGGGACGAACAGGCCCTGGTGGAGCTGGACGGCTTCGCCGTCCTGGACGAACCCGCGCACGCTTGATCAACTGGTCGGCCGTACGGGCCGGGCTTAGTGTCGAAAGGTGGACCGACCGGCCCACGGCTGCCACAGGTGAGGGCGTTGCGCGCCATGAACAGCCATGACTAGTACTCCGAAGCCGACCCCCACGGCGACCGCACCCCGCAAGGGCGGGGGAGACGGCAAGGGCATCGCACTCTTCGTGATCGCGTCCTGTCAGCTGATGGTGGTTCTCGACATCACCATCGTGAACATCGCGCTGCCGCACATCCAGACCGCGCTGGACTTCTCGACCACCAGCCTGGCCTGGGTCGTCAACGCCTACACGCTGACGTTCGGCGGTCTGCTGCTCCTCGGCGGGCGCGCGGGCGACATCCTCGGACGCCGCCGCGTCTTCATCTTCGGCGTGCTGCTCTTCGGAGCCGCCTCGCTGCTCTGCGGACTGGCCCAGAGCGAGTGGCAACTCCTCGCCGCCCGTGCGCTGCAGGGCGTCGGCGGAGCCATCGCCTCGCCGACCTCCCTCTCGCTGATCACCACGACCTTCGACGAAGGCCCGGAACGCAACCGGGCGTTCGGCGTCTTCGCGGGTGTCTCCGCCGGCGGCGGAGCGATCGGCCTGGTGGCGGGCGGCATGCTCGTCCAATGGCTCGACTGGCGCTGGATCTTCTTCGTGAACGTCCCCATCGCCCTGGTCATCGCCTTCCTCACCCCCCGTCACGTCAAGGAGTCCGCGCGGCGTCCGGGCCACTTCGACCTCACCGGCGCGCTCACCTCGACCCTCGGCATGGTGGCCCTCGTGTACGGGTTCATCCGGGCGGCCCAGGAGGGTTGGCGCGATCCGTACACGATCGGTTCGTTCGTCGCGGCGGTCGTGCTCCTGGCCGTGTTCATCCTGGTCGAGCGGCGTTCCCAGCAGCCCATCACACCGCTGCGCATGTTCGCCGACCGCAACCGCTCGGGCACCTACGCCATCATGCTGTGCCTGGCGGCGGCGATCTTCGGGATGTTCTTCTTCCTCACCCTGTTCGTGCAACAGGTGCTGGGCTTCAGCCCCCTGGCGACGGGCATGGCGTTCCTGCCGGTCAGCGCGATCATCGGGGTGGGCGCCGGGCTCACCTCGAACCTGCTGCCCCGCTACGGGCCGAAACCCTTCATGGTGACGGGTTCGGTGCTCGCGGCGGCGGGCCTGGCCTGGCTGACCCTCACGGACGTGAACTCCACGTACCTGGGCAGCATCCTCGGCCCGATCCTCGTCTTCGGCCTCGGCATGGGCTTCATGTTCGTCTCGCTGACCATCATGGCGCTGTCGAACGTCGAGCAGCGGGACACGGGCGCCGCGTCCGGCCTGCTCAACGCCATGCAGCAGGTGGGCGGCTCGCTGGGCCTCTCGATCCTGGTCACCGTCTTCGGCACGGCCAGCCGCAACGAGGCGGAGGTCCAGGTACCCGCCTTCCTCTCCCAGGCGGGCCCCCTGGAGAAGGCCCAGTTCGCCAAGTCGGGCGTCCTCCCCCCGCCGTACGGCGACCAGGTCCTGACCTCCGGCGTCTCCGCGGGCTTCGTCACCGCGGCCGTGTTCGCCGTGGTCGGCGCCCTGATCTCCCTCTTCGTCATCAAGGTCCGCCAGTCGGACATCGACCGCCTCAAGGGCGGGACACCGATGCCAGGCGGCTGAGTTCCGGTGCCGCCGGCGGGCGGCGGAACGGGGTGCGGCCCCCGGCGGGGAATGTATCCCGCCGGGGGCCGCACCGCTGTATCCGCCGGGGTCAGCTCAGATCCTGGAACGAGCCCCAGCCGCCGGTACCGACGACCGTGCCCGCGCCCAGGGCGTTCGGGTAGAAGTAGAGCTTGCCGTCGCCACCGGTGGACCAGATGTCCGAGGTCCCGTCACCGTTGGCGTCGGGAACGGCGGTGAACAGCGGACGGTTGGCCGGGGTCCAGTTCGTACCGATGACCGTGGCCGTGCTTCCGTTCCCGAGGCCGGTGCCGTCGGGGGTTCCGGGGTAGAAGCGGAGCTCGCCGTTGACGCCGTACCGTGCGATGAGGTCGACGTCGCCGTCCTTGTCTCGGTCACCGGGAGCGGCGATCGTGAAGTTGGTCCAGCCACCGGTACCGACGAGTACCGGGGGCTTGACGCTGTCGAGCCGGTGGTCGGCCGACCCGAAGTAGAGCCACAGCTTGCCACCCTCCTTGACGAGGAGGTCGGGGTGGCCGGGGACGTCGATGGTGCCGTCGGCGTTCGTGTCCAGCGGCCCGTCCACGTCGCCGATCGCGAGGATCTGGGAGGCCTCGGCCCAGTGGTTGTTGGCGGAGTCGAACACGGAGAGCCGGATCTCGTCGTACTGGCAGGCCTTCGACACGCCGTCGGCCTGCTCGTCGCGCGCGGAGCACGCGTAGCCGAAGCCGTTGTTGGGGTGGACCGTCAGCGTCTTCCCGTCGGTGCCGGCGTTGAGGGCGACGAGGTCCTCGAACCCGTCCTGCGTCCAGTCGCCGCGGCGGGTGATGTCGGCACCGGTGAAGTCCTGGCTCGAGGCCGTGGTGGACGGCGCCAAGGTGCCCTTGCCGTGACCGCTGTAGAACCAGAGTTCGCCGTCGGTGCGGACGCCGTAGAAGTCGGCCGTCCCGTCACCGTTGAGGTCGCCGGGCTTGTCGGGGGTTCCGGGACCGTTGGCGTAGAACCAGTAGCGGGTCGTGTCGGAGACGTTGCCCCCCGCGTCGAGCTGCCGGACGCTGAGGGCGTGCCTGCCGACGCTGGGCGGGGTGAGCTTGACGTCGGCGACGACGCCACCGACGAGACCGAATGAGATCTTGCGGACGGTCGGATCCCAGTCGCTCCAGTACTCGAAGGCGGTCGCGGACTCCGCGGCTTCGTTCCTCAGCCGGAACGTACCCTCGCTGCGGGCGTTGCCGGTGGTCTCGGGCCAGCCGTCGGAGCCGTCCGGGAACTGGGCCGAGGTGACGCTCGGCGGAGAGCTCGGCCTCGTGGCGTCGAATCTGAAGACGCAGGTGGGGGTCCAAGCGCTGGTGAGCTCACCGTCCTCGGCGCGCGCGTGCCAGGAGAAGAGACCGTCACTGGTGGTCCCGGCGTCGGCCAGGAGGCTCTTCATGGTCGCTTTGAGGACAACGAGCTTCGCGCCCTTTCCGGACGGGACGTCGACGAGCCGGTTGACCTCGTTCGTGGGACCGCCGTGGCCGTAGGGCCACAGGACGAAGCGCGCCTTGACCGTGCCGCCGTCCGGGTCGGAGAAGGTTCCCGACAGGTTGATGTCGGTGTTTCCGATCGTCGGGGTGCCGAGGGTCGCCTCACCGTTCACACACGCGTTGGTGTTGGTGTCCGGCGTGGTGTCCAGGTTGGACGGCGCCTTGGGGTAGCTGTTGAAGTCCGTGGTGAGGACCGCCGTCGCCACGTCGAACTTCTTCCACGCGTAGACGTCGGTCTCGCTGCTGGCGCGAAGACCCAGCGTGATGTTGTTCCACTTCTTCGTCGCCGCCTCGGTGGCCGCGGACGTGACGTCGAAGGCGAGGTTTCCGGCCGGGCAGTCGCCGCCCCAGCCGAGGGAGGCGTCGGAGTGGCTCAGCTTCCTGGCCCACATGGAGGAGTTGTCCTGGCTCGCCCAGGTCGTGGCGGTCGAGATGCCGCCCGTGAGCCAGAGCTCGGTCCGTCGGTCGTTGCACGACCACGACCAGGTGTTCCTGATACGGAACGTCGACTTCTTGATGTACTTCTTGGTGTTCCAGAGGTTGTTGGAGTCCATCCGGAAGAACGAGCGGCCGAGTCCGTTGGTGATGTTCTCGTAGCCCACGCGTGCTTCGGTGGTCCCGACGCTGCCGTCGGAGTTGTGCCAGCCGGCGCCGTTGAAGTAGGCGGTGTTGGGCGTGCGCTTGTAGGCGAGGGCCCAGGCCTCGCGCGTCCCGGGGACGGCGTAGGTGGGGTCGATGTACACCGGGTAGGTGGTGTCGCCGCCGGTGAGCAGCGGCTGGTCCGGGGTCAGCGTCATGGAGCCCTTGGTGACGGAGAGGCCCAGGTCGGCCTCCTTGGCTCCGTGGCCGGGCTCGAACCGGTCGGTGGGCGGCGCGGGTGCGTCGGCGGCGGCGCGTGCGGTGCCGAGTCCGTTGGAGGTGGAGCTGTCCCACATGCGGGGCGTCGGCGCGGTGAAGACCTGCTGGCCGGCGGCGTCGACCGCGGCGAGGTTGCCGTGTGCGTCGGCCGAGACGTTCACGCCGTCGGTCGCCATGGAGAACCTGATGGACCTGAGCGCCGGGTTCGCGGCGGCCTCGGGCGTCTTGACGACGAGGAGCTGGCCGAATCCGGCGTTGCCCGCGCGCAGCGTCAGGTCGACCCCGGGAAGCACCTCGGCGTAGGTCGCGGTGTCGCCCCGCGTGGTGGGCTTCGGCAGCGGGTCCGGCCAGCTGAGCGAGAGCTTCCGGCCGTTGTGGACGATGCTCACGGCGGGGCCCGTGCCGCCGCCGGAGAAGGAGAGGCCGGCCATGGTGGCCTTCGTGCCTATCCGTCCGTCCTTCGTCGGCACGAGGCCCGTGTCGATGGGGACGAGCTGGTTGCTCTTCCGCGTCCATCGGGGCAGCGCGTACTGCTCTTGGGTGTAGCCGCCCGACGGGTTGGCGAAGAGCTGGGACGTCTCGGTGCGGCGGGCCAGGACCTCGACGCGCTTGCCGGTCTCCTCGGCCCGCTGCGCGGCGGCGACCTCCGGGGCCGGTGGCGGCGAGGCGGTCAGCGCGGCGGCGGGCGTGGCCTCCGCCGTCGGCTGGGGTACGAGCGCGGTGCCGATGACGGCCGCGGCGGTGACGGCGACGACGGCGACGACGGGTCTTCTCGATCTTCTTCGGATGGTCCGATTCCTCATGATCTCCCCTCCCAGGATTCGGTCGCCCCGCACAATAGATCGTTTTCCGTCGAAGCGGCGGACCGCTTTCCCATCTATGTCAGTTGGCTTGTTCTCGGCTGTCGAGATGAGGATTTGAAGGACATCCCCTTCTATGTCCGCGATTGTCACTGGTACTTGACTGACTCGGTATTCATTTCCTTCGGCTCCGGCCGGTCGTGGCAGATCCGCTGTTACTTTCCGTCGGTTAGTGATGCATCCGTGTGATGCATGTGTCCAAAGGGTGGGGAGAAGCGCACGTGAGTGGGCTCGACAAGAGCAGAAATCTCTTGGGGAGAAGACGGATTCGGACAGTCGCCGTCCTGACCGCGGGATTCCTTTCCGCGGGTCTGCTGGGGGGACCGGTGGCGGCGGCCGTGACCGAATGGCGGCCGGACAAGCCTCGGGAGACCGATCCCGTGCAAGTGGAGCCGGTGGCTCCCGGCCAGCAGGGCTCGCGCCAGAAGCCGTCGTCGGCGAAGACCTGGCGGGCGCCTCAAGTGACCTGGCCGGACCCGGCGTCGGCCGAGCAGGGCCTCGGCAGGACGTCCGGCGCGATCCCGAACGCGAAGACGGGCGCCCGGGCGTCGTCGCCGCTCGTCGCCCCGACGGTCTCGGGCGTCCGCGTCTGGAAGCAGAACGCGAAGGCCGCCGAGCGCACGCGTGTGAACGTACTCGGCCGGGACGCCGCCAAGCGGCTCGGTGTGGAGGGGGTCGTGCTCTCGGTCCAGCCCCTCCAGAAGGGGACCGGTGACGTACGCGTCGAGCTGGAGTACGACGCGTTCCGCGGCGCCTACGGTGGCGACTGGGCCTCCCGGCTCCGGCTGAAGGCGCTGCCCTCCTGCGCGCTGACCACGCCCGGGGCCGAGGACTGTGCCGTCGGCACCGAGCTGCCGACGGTCAACGACGTCGAGAGGGGGACCCTCTCCGCGCCGGTGACCCTGTCCGCGGCGGCGGGGGAGGCCACCGTGCTCGTGGCCACCGCGGCCGCCTCCGGCTCTTCCGGCGACTTCAAGGCGACCTCGCTCGCCCCGTCCGCCTCCTGGTCGGCCGGCGGCTCCGGCGGCGGCTTCTCCTGGAACTACGACATCGATGTCCCTGACGTCCCGGGCGGCGTCGGCCCGCAGCTCAAGCTGGGGTACGGCTCGCAGTCCGTCGACGGCCGGACGGCCGCCACCAACAACCAGCCCGGCGGCATCGGCGACGGCTGGTCCATGGAACCCGGCTACATCGAGCGCCAGTACGTCTCCTGCACGGACGACAAGTCGGGGAGCAACAACACCACCGCCAAGGTCGGAGACCTGTGCTGGAAGAAGGACAACGCGGTCCTCAACCTCGGCGGCAAGACCAACCAGCTGATCTGGGACACCGCGTCGAAGACCTGGCACCTGGAGGCGGACGACGGCACCGAGATCGTCAAGGCCACCAGCGCCGCCGGCGACAACTACGGTGACAACAACGGCGACGACAACGGCGAGTACTGGAAGGTGACGACGCCGGACGGCACCGAGTACTACTTCGGCGCCAACCGGATGGACGGCTGGGCCGCCGGCAAGACCGAGACCCGCTCCACCTGGACGGTTCCCGTCTTCGGCAACCACGAGGGCGAGCCCTGCTACAACGCCGCGTTCAAGGACGCCTGGTGCCAGCAGGCCTGGCGCTGGAACCTCGACCTCGTGGTCGACCCGCACGGCGACGCCATGACGTACTACTGGGGCGAAGAGGCCAACCACTACGGCCGCAACGTCAACCCGAACACCGGCGCCTCCACCGCGACGGAGTACGACCGCAGCGGCTACCTCAAGCGCGTCGAGTACGGCCTGCGCTCCACCGGCCTCTACGGCCAGCCGTCCGCGAAGGTCGAGTTCACCAACACCGAGCGCTGCCTGACCGGCTGCACGACCTTCGACAAGACCAACGCCAAGAACTGGCCGGACGTCCCCTTCGACCAGTACTGCGCCTCCGGGACCGAGTGCAAGGACCGCTACTCGCCCTCCTTCTGGACCCGGATGAAGCTCTCCGCCATCGCCACCTCCGTCTGGTCCGGCGGTGCCTGGAAGCCCGTCGACAGCTGGGCCCTGGACCACGACTTCCCGGTGACGGGCGACAGCTCCACCTCCAAGCCGCTCTGGCTCAAGTCGATCACCCGCAGCGGTCACACCGGCACCGGCACCGTCAAGCTGCCCCCGGTGACCTTCAACAGCGTCGCCATGCCCAACCGCGTCGAGGGCGCGACCACGGGCGGCGACCCCGACCCGGTCCCGGCCATGTGGCGCCTCCGGGTCTCCGCCGTCAACACCGAGACGGGCGGCACCATCGGTATCGGCTACACGCCGCCGGACTGCTCGGCCACGAGCGTGCCGTCCCCGGCCTCGAACACCCGGCGCTGCTACCCGGTCAAGTGGTCTCCGCCGGACGCCCCGGCCGCCGACTACGAGCCGTACCTCGACTGGTTCCACGCCTACGCCGTCCAGCTGATCACCGAGAACGACAACACCGGTGGGGCGCCCGCCAAGCGCACCGAGTACACCTACCTCGACGGCATGGCCTGGACCAAGGCCAAGGACGACGAGTTCACCAAGGCCGCGCATCTCACCTACAGCGACCGCAAGGGCTTCGGGCGCGTCCAGGTGCGGACCGGCGCGTACCCGTTCCAGCGCACCCTCAAGGAGTACCGCTACTTCCGCGGCATCCCCGGGGCCCCGGTCAAGGACAGCGAGCAGATCGCCGTCACCGACCACGAGTCCTTCGCGGGCATGACGCGTGAGGAAGCCACCTACAACGGCGAGAACGGTCGGCTGGAGTCGACCAACGCCTTCACACCGTGGGTCTCGGCCGCGACCGCGACGGAGACCAGGGCCGAGGGGCTGCCCGCCCGGCACGCCTACATCACCGGCGGGGAAGAGGAGAAGTCCCGTACCGCCGTCGGCCAGGGCTGGCGCACCACCGAGATCCACCGGACCTTCGACGCGAACGGTCACGTCCTCACGGAGTCCCGCCTCGGCGACACGGCCAAGTCGGGCGACGAGGAGTGCACCACGACGTCCTACGCCTCCGGCGCCCTCCTGGGGCTGCCCTCCGAGGTCCGGACCGTGGCCAAGCCCTGCGGCACCGCGCCCAGCCTGCCCGCCGACCTCATCTCCCTCGACCGTCGCTACTACGACGGAGCCACCTCCCTCACCACCGCGCCGGTCAAGGGTGACGTCACCCGCATCGACGAGCAGGACGCGGCGGGCACCGGCTCCCTCACGACGACCAAGCACACCTACGACCAGCACGGGCGCGAGCTCACCGACACCGACGCGCTCGGGCAGACCACCACCACGGGATACACCCCGACCACGGGGATCCCCACGTCCATGACGGCGACCAACGCCCTCGGCCACGCCGCGGTCACGACCTACGACCCGGTGCGCGGCGTCGTCGTCGCCACCGTCGACGCCAACGGCAAGCGCACGGACGCGGTCCACGACGGGCTCGGCCGGGTGCTCAAGGTGTGGCAGCCCGGCTGGACGAAGGCCGATCACGCCACTCAGCCGTCCGCGGAGTACACGTACAGGATCTCCGCGACGCAGGCCAACGCGGTCACCACGAAGACCCTGAAGCAGGACGGCACCTACCGCACCACGTACGCCCTGTTCGACGGTCTGCTGCGCGAGCGTCAGGCGCAGGCCCCGGCCGGCGGCACCCAGCACACGATCATGACGGAGACCCGCTACGACTCCCGGGGCTGGGTCTGGAAGAGCTTCGCCCCGTACTACGCCGACGTCGCACCGTCCGCCACGCTCTACACGGCGAAGGACGCCCACCAGATCGACAACGTCACGGAGAACGTCTACGACGGCATGGGCCGGGTCACCGACGCCCTGTCGCTCTTCCGCGGCGACGAGAAGTGGCGCACGACCACGGCCTACGAGGGCGACCGGATGACCGTGACCCCGCCGAAGGGCGGCACGATCACCACGAAGGTGGTCGACGCCAACGGTCGTACCACCGAGTTCACCCAGTACGCCGGCGCGGGGAAGACCCAGCCGCAGACGACGACGTACACGTACGGGAAGTTCGACCAGCCCACGGAGGTCACCGACCCGGCGGGCAACACCTGGGGCTACACCTACGACAACCGTGGCCAGAAGACCGAGGTCGACGACCCCGACAAGGGGACGACGAAGCTCACCTACGACGCCGTCGGACAGACGGTCACGAGCAAGGACGCCAGGAACATCACCCTGACGACCGTCTACGACAAGCTCGGCCGCAGGACCGAGGTCAAGAAGGACTCCGCCACCCTCGCCAAGTGGACCTACGACACCCTCGCCAAGGGACAGCTCACCAGCAGCACCCGCTACGAGGGCACCGCCGCGTACACCACGGCGAACGGCGGATTCGACGACCGCTACCAGCCGACGTCCACCAGCCTGACCGTGCCGACCGGCGTGACCGGGCTCGACGGCACCTACACCTGGTCGTACGGCTACAGCGCCGAGACCGGCGCGCTGCAGTGGACGCTCAACCCGGCCGTCGGTGACATCCCCTCCGAGCGGGTCGTCACCAACTACAACAGCGACGACCAGCCGTACCGGACCACCCGCGCCGGCGCCCTGCTCGTCGCCAACGTCCAGTACGACGTGTACGGGCGGCCCGTCGGCACCGAGTTCGGCGACGCGCTCGACAAGAAGGTCTTCCGGACCCAGGCGTACGACGAACACACCGGGCGCCTGATCGAGCGGACCACCGACCGGTTCCTCGCCCCCCGTCGGGTGGACCGGTCCCTGTACGCCTACGACCCGGCGGGCAACGTCACCGGCGTCACCAGCACCACCGGCCAGGACGCCACCGCGTCCACCGACCGCCAGTGCTTCACCAACGACCCCCTCGGCCGGCTGACCGAGGCGTGGACGGCGAAGACCGACTGCGCCGCTGCGCCCTCGGCGGCCACGGTCGGCGGTCCGGACGCGTACTGGCTCGCCTACGGCTACGACAAGGTGGGCAACCGCACCGAGCAGAGCGACAAGCTCGGCGGAGTGACGACCGGCTACACGCACCCGGCCGCCAAGGCGGACCGGCCCCACGCCGTCCAGAGCGCCACCGTCACCGGCGGCGTCGACAACGGCCGGGTCAGCAGCTTCCAGTACGACGACTCCGGCAACATGACCAACCGCACCGTCGGCACCAAGGTGCAGGACCTGCTGTGGGACGCCGAGGGACACCTGGCCACCCTCACCGAAGGCGGCAGGACCACCGGGTACGTGTACGACGCCGACGGCGACCGCATCGTCACCAGGAACGCGGACGGCAGCACCGTGCTGTCCCTGCCGAACGGCGACGAACTCAAGCGCGCGGAGAACGGCACCAAGACCGCGACCCGCTACTACAGCCACGGCGGTGAGACGGTCGCGGTCCGCACGGGGGCGAACGTCTCCTACCTGGTCGGCGACCACCAGGGCACGGCCATGACCGCCATCGACGCGGTCACCCTGGGCGTCACCCACCGCAAGCAGCTCCCCTTCGGCGAACTGCGCACGGCCCAGTCGGGCGCCTTCGGCACCCGGGGCTTCGTGGGCGGCACCAACGACCCGACGGGCCTGACACACCTGGGAGCCCGCGAGTACGACCAGACCACGGGCCGCTTCCTCTCGGTCGACCCGGTCATCGACTTCGACGACCCGGCCCAGATGAACGCCTACGCCTACGGCCACAACAACCCGCTGACCAAGTCCGACCCGGACGGCCTGCGCCCCATCGGCCCGACGGACAGCCCCATCAGCGACTCGTTCTGGGCCAACGACCGCGGCATGACCGCCGGCTACACCTACAAGAGCGGCCAGTGGATCTGGAAGCAGTCCCCGAAGAAGGACGCGGAATCCCAGCGCCGCTACAGGGCCTACCGGGCGAACCCGTCGCACTACATGATCGACGACAGCCACGCCCGCGCCCGCGCGGCGGAGTCGAAGGCCCAGATCAGAAAGGCAGCGGCCGCGGCGAAGGCCAAGGCTGACGCCGAGCGCCGTAAGAAGGACGGTATCTGGGGCAAGATCTCCAGTGGCGTGGGGAACTTTTGGAGAGACCACAAGGAAACGATCGTTCACCAGGCCATCAGCATCGGAGTCGGTTTCGGAGCGGGTCTAGCCGCTGCAGCGATCTGCGCCGGAACAGCCGGGATCGGATGTGTTCTCATCGCGGGAGCAGCGGTGGGTGCTCTTGCCGGAACCCCGGCGCACCTTATGGCTGACAAAGCCATGGGGCACGAGACAACCAGCGGCGAGGCAGCCGGGTACCTTGTCATGTCGGCAGGTGGCGGCGGGTTCCAAGGCGTTTTCCGCCAGTTGGCGGGGTCGGGACCCGCGACTCTGGTGAGCAAGCTGGCCTGGAGGGGTGCCAGCGCTGCCGGCCGAGCGGTCGCCAGCGGTGCCAGGGTAGCTGCGCCCGTTGTCGCCAGCGGAGCCAGGGCAGCGGGCGCCGCTTCGCTCAACGGTATGCAGGCAACCGGAAGGGCGCAGGTACGCGCGTGGGGAATGTGGAACTGAACCGAGAAGTCTCCCTGACCGTCTGGCGGTCGCCGGCGACAAGGGAAGCGACGTACGCCAGTGGAAGCACGCCGATGGGGCGGGTCGAATTGACCCGTCGCCCCGGAGATCGAGCGCGCCTCGAAGCTGCGGCGGAATCCCGAGAGGATTGGGTTCTGTCCCTCCGGGGCGAGCCGAGACTGAAGCTTTACGGGCTTGCCGCCCCCGGGCATCTGTCCCGGAAGCTGCTTGCGCGGGGCATCAGTGGAAGCCTGGATGACGAGACGTTCCACGTAACGGCTTCGTCGGCGATTACTCGATCCAATCGCTCCGTCCGGATCGTGGGGACGGCCGTCGATGTCACCTTCAGGCTCAGTGGTCTGAGCATTCACCTGATACAGGGAGACGAATGCCATGGTGTGAGGCGCGCGGGAGTATGGAACATCTCTAAGCCTACGGACGTGGCGGCACTTGGTACGTGCCTCTTCGAGTGGGTGGAGATGGACCACTTCCTCCGCACACCTGGACTTCGGCTGCTATAGCGACTGCCCAGACGAGCAGCCCCCCGCCAGCATCTGGCGGGGGGCTGCTCGTGATGCTCCTAGATGTCCCGGAAGATCTCGATCTGCGCGCCGATCGAGTTCAGCCGCTCCGCCAGGTCCTCGTAGCCGCGGTTGATCACGTACACGTTGCGGAGGACCGACGTGCCCTCCGCCGCCATCATCGCCAGGAGGACGACCACCGCCGGGCGCAGGGCCGGGGGGCACATCATCTCGGCGGCGCGCCAGCGGGTCGGGCCCTCCACGAGGACGCGGTGGGGGTCGAGGAGCTGGAGGCGGCCGCCGAGGCGGTTGAGGTCCGTGAGGTAGATCGCGCGGTTGTCGTAGACCCAGTCGTGGATCAGCGTCTTGCCCTGGGCCGTCGCCGCGATGGCCGCGAAGAAGGGGACGTTGTCGATGTTCAGGCCGGGGAACGGCATCGGGTGGATCTTGTCGATCGGCGCCTCCAGCTTGGAGGGGCGGACCGTGAGGTCGATCAGGCGCGTGCGGCCGTTGTCCGCCGCGTACTCGGCCGAGCGGTCGTGGTCGAGGCCCATCTCCTCCAGGACCGCGAGCTCGATCTCCATGAACTCGATCGGCACCCGGCGGATCGTCAGCTCCGACTCGGTGACGACGGCGGCGGCGAGCAGGCTCATCGCCTCGACCGGGTCCTCCGAGGGGGAGTAGTCGACGTCGACGTCGATCTGCGGCACTCCGTGCACGGTGAGGGTGGTGGTGCCGATGCCGTCGACGCGTACGCCCAGCGCCTCCAGGAAGAAGCACAGGTCCTGGACCATGTAGTTGGAGGAGGCGTTGCGGATGACCGTCACGCCGTCGTGGCGGGCGGCGGCGAGGAGCGCGTTCTCGGTGACGGTGTCCCCGCGCTCGGTCAGCACGATCGGGCGGTCGGGGGCGACCGAGCGCTCGACCTGGGCGTGGTAGATGCCCTCGGTGGCCGTGACGTCGAGGCCGAAGCGGCGCAGCGCGATCATGTGGGGCTCGATCGTGCGCGTACCGAGGTCGCAACCGCCGGCGTACGGCAGCTTGAAGCGGTCCATGCGGTGCAGCAGCGGCCCGAGGAACATGATGATGGAGCGGGTGCGGATCGCGGCCTCGGCGTCGATCGAGTCCATGTCCAGCTCGGCCGGCGGCACGATCTCCAGGTCGACGCCGTCGTTGATCCAGCGGGTGCGCACCCCGATGGAGTTGAGCACCTCCAGGAGCCGGAACACCTCCTCGATGCGGGCGACCCGGCGCAGCACCGTGCGGCCCTTGTTGAGGAGGGAGGCGCAGAGCAGCGCGACGCAGGCGTTCTTGCTCGTCTTGACGTCGATCGAGCCGGAGAGCCGGCGGCGGCCGACGACCCGGAGGTGCATCGGTCCCGCGTATCCCAGGGACACGATCTCGCTGTCGAGGGCTTCGCCGATCCGGGCGATCATCTCAAGGCTGATGTTCTGGTTGCCGCGCTCGATCCGGTTGACGGCGCTCTGGCTCGTGGCCAGTGCTTCGGCGAGCTGCGTCTGCGTCCAGCCGCGGTGCTGCCGGGCGTCACGGATGAGCTTGCCGATGCGTACGAGGTAGTCGTCTGCCATGGCGTCACGTTATCTCAGATATGAGATGACACTCGCCGTTGGGGTAGGCCATCAGGGTGAGAGGTCGTGTGCGGTCGGGTGATGCGGTTCGTACAGGGGGAGTTCGGTGCCGCTCGGCAGCCGGACGGCGGCCAGCAGCCCCCACCCCTGGTCGGTGATGGCGCGTGAGATCTCGGCGCCCCGGTCCTCCAGCTCCGTCAGGGTCCGGGTGAGGTCCTCGCACATGAGGTAGACCTCGTGTTTCGGCTCGTCCTGTGTCGGGTGCACCGCGACCTCGGCGGGCGGCAGCTTGAAGACGAGCCAGCCGCGCCCGGCGTCCACATAGGGAAAGCCGAAGACGTCCTTGAGGAAGGCCCGGTCGGCCTCCGCGTCCCGGGTGTAGAGGATCACGTGCGCGCCAGTGAACATGATCCGATCGTCGGCCCCCCTCCCGGCCCCGGCAATCCACCGGCGTCCGTACGGGTGCCCGCCCGCCCAGCCGTAGATCCAGGCCCAGGGGTCCGCTCCCCGCGTCCGCCCGCCCGGCCATGCGCCTCCCCGCGTCCGCCCGCCCAGCCGTACGCCTCCCCGCGTCCGCCCGCCCGGTCATACGCCCGAGGGTCCGCTCCCGCGTCCGCCCGCCCGGGGCCGGGTGCCCGCACCCCTCCCCGAGTCGCGCCTTTTGTCGTGCCTCGCGGCTTTTCCCGGGCGGCTCGGGGCATCCGGGCATGACCCGGCGGCGGGGATGCACTAGAGTTATCTCGACATCGAGATAACTGCTTACGGCGCACCGTGGCCGCCCACCCGGTAAGGGTTACCTAACTAAGCCTTACCTTAGCGGATCGGCGAGGAGTCGTGGCGGCAGCATGGCGGTAATACGCGCACATTGATGAAGGAGACTGTCGTGTCGGCGAACAGCTTCGACGCCCGCAGCACGCTGCGCGTGGGCGACGAGTCGTACGAGATCTTCAAGCTGGACAAGGTCGAGGGCTCCGCGCGCCTCCCTTACAGCCTGAAGGTTCTCCTGGAGAACCTGCTCCGCACCGAGGACGGCGCGAACATCACCGCCGACCACATCCGGGCCCTCGGCGGCTGGGACTCGCAGGCCCAGCCGAGCCAGGAGATCCAGTTCACGCCGGCGCGCGTGATCATGCAGGACTTCACCGGTGTCCCCTGTGTCGTCGACCTCGCCACCATGCGCGAGGCCGTCGCGGCGCTCGGCGGCGACCCGGCGAAGATCAACCCGCTCTCCCCGGCCGAGATGGTCATCGACCACTCCGTCATCGCCGACAAGTTCGGCACGAACTCCGCCTTCGCGGAGAACGTCGAGCTGGAGTACGGCCGCAACAAGGAGCGCTACCAGTTCCTGCGCTGGGGCCAGACCGCCTTCGACGACTTCAAGGTCGTCCCGCCGGGCACCGGCATCGTCCACCAGGTGAACATCGAGCACCTGGCCCGTACGGTCATGGTCCGCAACGGTCAGGCGTACCCCGACACCCTCGTCGGCACCGACTCGCACACCACCATGGTCAACGGCCTCGGTGTGCTGGGCTGGGGCGTCGGCGGCATCGAGGCCGAGGCCGCGATGCTCGGCCAGCCGGTCTCCATGCTCATCCCGCGCGTCGTCGGCTTCAAGCTGACCGGCGAGCTGCCGGCCGGCACCACCGCCACCGACCTGGTCCTCACGATCACCGAGATGCTGCGCAAGCACGGCGTCGTCGGCAAGTTCGTCGAGTTCTACGGCGAGGGCGTCGCCGCGACCTCCCTCGCGAACCGCGCCACCATCGGCAACATGTCGCCGGAGTTCGGCTCCACCGCCGCGGTCTTCCCGATCGACGGCGAGACCCTGAACTACCTCAAGCTGACCGGCCGCTCCGCGCAGCAGGTCGCGCTCGTCGAGGCGTACGCCAAGGAGCAGGGCCTCTGGCTCGACCCGGCCGCCGAGCCCGACTTCTCCGAGAAGCTGGAGCTCGACCTCTCCACGGTCGTCCCCTCCATCGCCGGCCCGAAGCGCCCGCAGGACCGCATCGTCCTCGCGAACGCCGCCGCGCAGTTCGCCCAGGACGTGCGCAACTACGTCTCCACCGCCGACGAGGCGGGCCAGGAGTCCTTCCCGGCCTCCGACTCCCCGGCCGTCGGCAACGGCGTCCCGTCGAACCCGGTCGAGGTGACCGCCCCCGACGGCTCCACCTACACGATCGACCACGGCGCCGTCACCGTCGCCGCGATCACCTCCTGCACCAACACGTCGAACCCGTACGTGATGGTCGCCGCCGCGCTCGTCGCGAAGAAGGCCGTCGAGAAGGGCCTGACCCGCAAGCCGTGGGTCAAGACCACCCTCGCCCCGGGCTCGAAGGTCGTCACCGACTACTTCGACAAGGCGGGTCTCACCCCGTACCTCGACAAGGTCGGCTTCAACCTCGTCGGCTACGGCTGCACCACCTGCATCGGCAACTCCGGCCCGCTGCCGGAGGAGGTCTCCAAGGCCGTCAACGAGCACGACCTCGCCGTCACCTCGGTGCTCTCGGGCAACCGCAACTTCGAGGGTCGCATCAACCCCGACGTCAAGATGAACTACCTGGCCTCCCCGCCGCTGGTCGTCGCGTACGCCCTCGCGGGTTCCATGAAGGTGGACATCACCAAGGACGCGCTCGGCGTCGACCAGGACGGCAAGCCCGTCTACCTGGCGGACGTGTGGCCGACCGAGGCCGAGGTCAACGACGTCGTGGCGAACGCCATCGGCGAGGACATGTTCAACAAGTCCTACCAGGACGTCTTCGCGGGCGACGCCCAGTGGCAGGCGCTGTCGATCCCGACCGGCAACACCTTCGAGTGGGACACCGAGTCCACCTACGTCCGCAAGCCCCCGTACTTCGAGGGCATGACGATGGAGACCACCCCGGTCACCGACATCGTCGGCGCCCGCGTCCTGGCCAAGCTGGGCGACTCGGTCACCACCGACCACATCTCCCCGGCCGGTGCGATCAAGGCCGACACCCCGGCCGGCAAGTACCTCACCGAGCACGGTGTGGAGCGTCGTGACTTCAACTCCTACGGCTCGCGCCGAGGCAACCACGAGGTCATGATCCGCGGCACCTTCGCCAACATCCGCCTGCGCAACCAGATCGCGCCGGGCACCGAGGGCGGCTTCACCCGCGACTTCACCGTCGAGGGCGCGCCGGTGTCGTTCATCTACGACGCCTCGCAGAACTACCAGGCCGCCGGCACCCCGCTGGTCATCCTGGGCGGCAAGGAGTACGGCTCCGGCTCGTCCCGCGACTGGGCCGCCAAGGGCACCGCGCTCCTCGGCGTCAAGGCCGTCATCACCGAGTCGTACGAGCGCATCCACCGCTCGAACCTCATCGGCATGGGCGTCCTCCCGCTCCAGTTCCCGGCCGGCCAGAACGCCGACTCGCTCGGCCTGACCGGCGAGGAGACCTTCTCCATCGCGGGTGTCACCGAGCTGAACGAGGGCACCACCCCGGCCACGGTGAAGGTCACCACCGACACCGGCGTCGAGTTCGACGCGGTCGTCCGCATCGACACCCCCGGCGAGGCGGACTACTACCGCAACGGCGGCATCATGCAGTACGTGCTCCGCAACCTGATCCGTGGCTGACCCGATCTGATCGGGTAGTACGGAAGCGGCACGGAAAGGGCCCCGCTCCTCGGAAGAGGAGCGGGGCCCTTTCGTTCGTCACACGTTCGGATCCGGAGGATCAGAACATCAGACGGAAGCCGTTCCAGCCGTTCGTGCCGATCTTGACCTTGGTGTGGAACGGCGAGGACGCGTTGCCGGTGCCCTTGTACAGCCACAGGGCGCCCGCACCGTCGCGGGCCACCAGGTCCGCGATGCCGTCGAAGTTCATGTCGCCGATGGACAGCAGCGAGTTGAAGCCGTTCCAGCCGCCGCCGACACGCGCACGGGCGGAGTAGGGCGCCTTGTAGTTGCCGGTGCCCTTGTAGAGCCACAGCACACCCGAACCGTCACGCGCGACGATGTCGGCCTTGCCGTCACCCGTCAGGTCACCCTTGCCGGTGATCTGGGTGTAGGCACCCCAGCCGCCACCGACCCGGACGCGCGGGGCGATGCCGCCGTTGTTGTAGCCGAGGTACAGCCACAGCACGCCGGCGTTGTCCCGGGCGAGCAGGTCGTCCGCAGCCGCGCCACCCGCGTTGGAGGGGGAGAAGACGCGGTTGTAGATGCCCCAGCCGCCGCCGAGGTCGCGCCCGTCCTGGCTCCAGGGGCCGTAGTACAGACGGTTGTTCTCGACGAACCAGACGCCGTTCGACTCGCCGTCGTTGTCGACGTCCGTCTGGGTGACGAACTTCTTGTACTGGAAGCCGTAGCCCGTCTTCTCGGAGGCCGTGAGGCCACCGTTGCCGGTGAGGCCGTAGCCGTAGATGTCACCGGCGCTGTTCACGCCGTACAGGGCGTTGACCGGGGTGACCGCGGCCGTCGCGGTCGCGCCGAGGGTGGTGGCGCGAGGCGCCGCCTGGGTGGTGCCGACGGCCTTGGCGGACGCGTCCGGCGTCTCCGCCGCGACCGCGGCCGTCGTGGTGCCCACGAGGGCCGCCGTTATCGCGGCCACGGTGATACGGGACAGGACGCCCGTGCGGTTCAGGCCAGAAGAGTTGGCCACAAAGTACTCCAGATGCGAGATGAAACAAGGCAGGTTCCGCCGTTCGTCGCTGCGTGAGGACGGAGACGGCGGACCTCTATGATCCCGGATCGTCCTTACAGGACCTTCACCGGGCGGGGGGTCTGTGACACAACTGTTTCGATCCCGGTCGTATGACCCTTTTGTCGTCCCGCGTCCGGGTCATACCGGCGAGTCCCCTTCGGCACCCCTCAGTACGGGTAGATCTGAGGTGGTGTCAAGGGTATTGACGGACGAGTGGTTGGACGAAACGCCGCAGATCCGGCGTGCTTATCCCGGAGGTCTCAACTCGGGAAAGATGGCCGTCAAAACCTGCTTTCGATCTTGCTCAGGCGAAGGGAAGTGGACTATACCTGTCGGCGTCCAGCCAGTCGTTTTCATCACGCGACGGCCCGACGCCTGCACGACCCGGCTGCAAATGACCGCGGTGGCGGGGCCCTTCGCCTGTGGCGAGCGAGTACGGGCGACCGGTACACCGCCTGAGTCCTGAATGAAGGCGAGGACTTGAGCATGGGATCCACCTCCGCACAGACCAATGAGGGCCTTGGCCGTCGCGACCTGATCAAGCGTTCTGCCGCTATCGGTCTGATCTCCGTACCGACGATGGGCTTCCTCTCCGCCTGTGCGAGCAGTGACAGCGGTGGCAACGGAAAGGTCGAGAAGGGCACGAAGTCCGATAAGAACCCGCTCGCGGTGAACGAGTCGGCACCGCTCGATTTCGTCCTCTTCGACGGCGGATTCGGACAGCAGTACGCCAAGGACGCGGTCAAGATCTACGAGACCAATTACCCCAAGGCGAAGGTCAAGTTCACCCCCACCCAGAAGATCACCACCACGCTGCAGCCGCGATTCAACGGCGGCAACCCGCCGGACCTCATCGACAACTCGGGCGCCGAGCAGATGGACATGGGTGTCCTCGTCGGCCAGAAGCAGCTCGCCGACCTCACCCCGCTCCTGGACGCGCCGTCCATCGACGACCCGGCCAAGAAGGTCCGCGACACCCTGCGGCCCGGCATCGTCGAGATGGGCCAGTTCGACGGCCAGCCGTGCTGGATCCTGAACTACGCCTACACGGTCTACGGCGTCTGGTACTCGCAGAAGCTCCTCGACTCGCTCGACGCGAAGTACCCCGAGACCTGGGACGAGATGCTGGCCGTCTGCGAGAAGGCCAAGAAGAAGGGCATCGCCGGCTGGACGTACGCGGGCAAGCACCCGTACTACGTGCCGTTCTCGCTCTACCCGATGATCGGCAAGGTCGGCGGCCGCGAGGTCCTGGACGCCATCGACAACCTGGAGCCGAAGGCCTGGGAGCACCCCGCGGTCAAGGCGTGTTTCGAGGCGTACTACGAGCTCGTCCGGAAGGGGTACATCCTCAAGGGCACCCCCGGCCTCGACCACATCCAGTCGCAGACCGCCTGGACCGAGGGCAAGGCGCTGTTCATCCCGAACGGCTCCTGGGTCGAGAACGAGGCCGCGAAGACCATGCCGGCCGACTTCGGCCTCGCGGTCTCCGGGCCGACCGGCCTCGACGCCTCGGACAAGATGCCGTTCGGCACGATCTGGGCCGCGGGCGGCGAGCCCTTCATCGTCCCGGCCAAGGCGGCGAACCCCGCGGGCGGCATGGAGCAGCTGCGCATCATGCTCAGCGAGGCCTCCTCCAAGAACTTCACCCAGTCGGTGAAGTCCCTGACGGCCCTCAACGGCGGCACCGACGGCATCGAGCTCTCCCCGGGCCTGAAGTCCGGCGTCGCGGCGCTGGAGAAGGCCGGACAGAACGTCGTCAACCCGCGCCTTCAGGACTGGTACGTCGCCCTCCAGAAGGAGAAGATCGGTGTCGCCGGTATCGGTGAGCTGATGGCTGGCCGCGCGACCCCGGCCGAGACGATCAAGAAGATCCAGAAGTACGCCGACGAGGCGGCCAAGGACTCCTCGATCAAGCACTACAAGCACCAGTGAGCAGTGCCGGGGCCCCTTCCCGCCGACCGGGAGCGGGCCCCGGGCCCTTCGCGCGTCACAGCAGCGACGCGCCTCCGCGGGAAGATCGGGGTCGGTAGGAATGCAACACGGCAAGTACCGTTTCATCGTGGGGTTCCTGGCGGCCCCCCTCGCGCTCTACGCGCTCTTCGTCATCTGGCCCTTCATCCAGTCCATCTACTACTCGTTCACGGACTGGACCGGACTCAGTCCCGAATTCGGGATGGTCGGATTCGACAACTACAGCAGAATGCTGGACGACGAGGTCTTCTGGAAGTCGGTCCAGCACAGCCTGACCTTCGCGGTGGTACTGCCACTGGTGACCGTGGGACTCGCGCTGTTCTTCGCCTTCATGCTCAATGTCGGCGGTCGGCGCCGTAAGGGCGCGGCCATCGCGGGTGTGCGCGGATCGTCTTTCTACAAGATTGTCTATTTCTTCCCGCAGGTGCTGTCGATCGCGATCGTGGCGCTGCTCTTCCAGTTCGCGTACAACCCGAACAGCGGAGCGATCAATTCCGTTTTGAAGGGGGTCGGTCTCGGCAGCGTCCAGCCCGACTGGCTCGGCGACCCGGACCTCGCCCTCATCTGTGTGATGGTGGTACTCGTCTGGTCCACCGTCGGATTCTTCGTCGTCCTCTTCTCGGCCGGCATGGCGTCCATTCCGAGGGACTTCTACGAGGCGGCGCTGCTCGACGGCGCGAACCGGTTCACCACGTTCTTCAAGATCACCCTGCCGCTGCTCTGGGACACCGTGCAGTCGGGCTGGATCTACATGGGCATCCTCGCGCTCGGCGCGGAGTCCTTCGCCGTCGTCCAGATCATGACCGTCGGCCCCAACGGCGGCGGGCCCGACTACTCGACCATCGTCCTTCCGCTGTACGTGTACCAGAAGGCGTTCCGGGACGGTCAGGCCGCCTACGCCACGACCATCGGTGTCGCGCTCCTCCTCGTCACGCTGGCCTTCGCGGCCGTCGTGATGAAGGTGGGCCGGCGCGAGCGGCTGGAGTTCTGATGAAGACGACCGACACTGCCACCGTCGAGACCCCCGGCTCGCCGGGCGGCCCCGGGCCCACGGTCACCAAGGCGACCATCGCCCCGTCCCGCAAGGAGCCGAAGAAGGAGGGCGCGACCCTCAACGTCTTCTCGCACGGCGTCCTGATCATCTGGGCGATCATGGTCGTCACGCCGCTGCTCTGGGCGGTCATGACCTCGTTCAAGACCGACCGGGCGATCTTCACCTCCCCGTGGTCGCTGCCCGACAAGCTGCACTTCGAGAACTGGTCGCGCGCCTGGACCGAGGCGCACATGAGCGACTACTTCCTGAACACGATCCTGGTGGTCGGCGGCTCGCTCTTCGGCACCCTGCTGTTCGGCTCGATGGCGGCCTACGTCCTGGCCCGCTTCGACTTCCCGGGCAACCGGTTCATCTACTTCCTCTTCATCGGAGGGATGAGCTTCCCGATCATCCTGGCGCTCGTGCCGCTGTTCTACGTCATGCAGAACATGGCCCTGCTCAACACGCTGCACGGCCTGATCCTCGTGTACATCGCGTACTCGCTGCCGTTCACCGTCTTCTTCCTCACCGCCTTCTTCCGCACCCTGCCGAGCTCGGTGGCGGAAGCGGCCTTCGTCGACGGCGCCTCGCACACCCGGACCTTCTTCCAGGTGATGCTGCCGATGGCGAAGCCGGGCCTCATCAGCGTCGGCATCTTCAACTTCCTCGGCCAGTGGAACCAGTACCTGCTGCCGACCGTGCTCAACACCGAGCCGGAGAAGAAGGTGCTCTCGCAGGGTCTCGTCCAGCTCGCCGTCAGCCAGGGCTACAAGGGCGACTGGTCGGGGCTCTTCGCCGGCCTCGTGATGGCGATGCTCCCGGTCCTCGCCGCGTACATCATCTTCCAGCGGCAGGTGGTGGCCGGTCTGACCGCCGGCGCCGTGAAGTGACCCCCGGGCCCGCCCGGCCCCTCCCGCATCCCCCGAAGGCCCCCGGCGCACCGCGCGCCGGGGGCCTTCCGCGGTCCCCGACCCCCGGCGCCGAAGGCCGTTCCGTGCCCTCCGGCGCCGGGTGCCGGGGCCCGGCGGCACCGTGTGACACCCACCTCCGCCTCTCAAGGTCTTGACGGGGAGCAAGCCGAAAGCGTCCCCTTAGAGTTCACATGTTGGAGAAAACGGTGGGAGTGAGTGAGTCGATGGAGACTCCGGGGTCGCAGACGTCTCTGCACAGGGCCAATCTCGAACGGGTCGTCCGGGCGGTGCGCATGGCCGGCTCGCTCACCCAGGCGGAGATCGCCCGGGCGACGGGCCTCTCCGCCGCGACGGTCTCCAACATCGTCCGGGAGCTGAAGGACGGCGGCACCGTCGACGTCACGCCCACCTCGGCGGGCGGCCGCAGGGCCCGCAGCGTCTCGCTCTCCGGTGACGCCGGGATCGTGATCGGCGTGGACTTCGGCCACACCCACCTCCGGGTCGCCGTCGGCAACCTCGCCCACCAGGTGCTCGCCGAGGAGGCCGAGCCGCTCGACGTGGACGCCTCCGCCGCCGAGGGCTTCGACCGGGCGGAACAGCTGGTCAAGCGGCTGATCCTGGCCACCGGGATCGGCCCGGACAAGGTGATCGGCGTCGGGCTGGGCGTCCCCGGCCCCATCGACGTCTCCTCCGGGACCCTCGGTTCGACCTCGATCCTGCCGGGCTGGAGCGGGATCAACCCGGCCGAGGAGCTCTCCGGCCGCCTCGGCGTCCCCGTGCACGTCGACAACGACGCCAACCTCGGCGCGCTCGGCGAGCTGGTCTGGGGGAGCGGGCGGGGCGTCAAGGACCTGGCGTACATCAAGGTGGCCAGCGGCGTCGGCGCCGGACTGGTCATCGACGGGCGGGTCTACCGGGGCCCCGGCGGCACCGCGGGCGAGATCGGGCACATCACGCTCGACGAGTCGGGCCCCGTCTGCCGCTGCGGCAACCGGGGCTGCCTGGAGACCTTCACCGCGGCCCGCTACGTCCTGCCGCTGCTCCAGCCGAGCCACGGGCCCGATCTGACCATGGAACGGGTCGTCCAGCTGGCCCGGGAGGGCGACCCCGGCTGCCGCCGGGTGATCGCCGACGTCGGCCGCCACATCGGCAGCGGAATCGCCAACCTCTGCAACCTCCTGAACCCCAGCCGGGTGGTGCTCGGCGGCGACCTCGCGGAGGCCGGTGAGCTGGTCCTGGCGCCCATCAGGGACTCCGTCTCGCGGTACGCGATCCCCAGTGCCGCCCGGCAGCTCTCGCTGGCCCAGGGGGCCCTGGGAGGCCGCGCGGAGGTGCTCGGCGCCCTCGCCCTGGTGCTGAGCGAGATGGGCGATTCGACCCTGTTGGAGAGTGCGCTGCCGACGGCCGCGCCCGCCTCCCGGCTTGCCTTCACTTAGATAACGAACACCACCGTTGTCATCTCGTTAAGAATTTACTTCTTGACGGCAACGTTGCGGCCGAGTTGACTTCGTGCCACCTCGGCCGCAACGTCGCGGCCTCGTCAGGGAGGCAACCCCAAATGAACGCAGTGACGCGTCGTGCCGTCATAGCCACGGCCGCGGTGTCGATGGCCCTCTCGCTCGCCGCCTGTGGCCAGGCCGGTGGCGACGACAGCGGAGACAAGGGCAGCTCGACCAAGATCGGCCTGCTCCTTCCGGAGAACAAGACCTCGCGCTACGAGGCCCTGGACAAGCCCCAGTTCGAGAAGGCCGTCAAGGCCGCCTGCGGCGACTGCGAGGTCGTGTACAACAACGCGGTCTCCGACGTCGTCAAGCAGAAGCAGCAGTTCGACCAGCTGATCGCCGACGGCATCAAGGTCATCGCCCTCGACCCGGTCGACGCCACCAAGGCCGAGGCCTGGGTCAAGGACGCCAAGGCCAAGGGCGTCAAGGTCGTCGCGTACGACCGTGCCGTCGCCGGCGCCGACGCCTACGTCAGCCACGACAACAACAAGGTCGGCGAGCTCCAGGGCCAGGCCCTCCTCGCCGCCCTCGGCGGCAAGGCCGCCACCGCCAACGTCGTGATGATCAACGGCGACGAGAAGGACCCGAACGCCGGGCTGTTCAAGAAGGGCGCGCACACCGCCCTCGACGGCAAGGTCGGCAAGATCGCCTACGAGGCCTCCGGCGAGTGGGACCCGAAGGTCGCGGGCGAGAAGATGTCCGCCGCGATCTCCTCGGTCGGCAAGGACAAGATCAACGCGGTCTACTCCGCCAACGACGGCATGGCCGGCGGCATCATCACCTCCCTCGAGAACGCCGGCATCAAGAACATCCCGGTGGGCGGCCAGGACGCCGAGGTCGCGGGCATCCAGCGGATCATCGCCGGTACGCAGACCTTCACCATCTACAAGTCGCCGCTGCAGCTGGCCCCCGAGGCCGCCAAGTTCGCGGTGAACCTGCTCCAGGGCAAGGAGCTCGGCGCCCAGGGCGCGACCGACGGCGTGCCGTCGACGCTCTTCCCGCCGGTCGTGGTCGACAAGACCAACATCCAGACCACGGTGGTCAAGGACGGCATCTACAAGGCCGCCGACCTCTGCACCTCGGACCTCGCCGCCAAGTGCACCGAGCTGGGCGTCAAGTAACCCCGACCGCACCACCCCGGGCCCCCTGAGGGGGCCCGGACCACGGATCCCGCCACCGGCCCGCGCGTACAGAGGGTGAACCCCGTACGGCCGCCCGGGGTGGCAGCCCAGGAGGGCGACCACCCCCCTACGACCGCCCGCCGCCCGGATCCGTCCCCTTGCCCGTCCGGCCCCCGGCCGACCCAGACCCCGCTGTCGGTCCGGGGGCCGGACGAGCTCAGCCCCCCTCGAACTTTGGCGCTGCCCGGCGGCGCGACATGCCGCCGCCCGCGGGCGGCGAAGGAGTTGGTTCACGTGTCCCAGACGCCCGTGCTGGCGTTGCGCGGGATCTTCAAGCGATTCGGAGCGGTCCAGGTCCTCTCCGGTGTCGATCTCGAAGTCCACGCAGGAGAGGTCGTCGCGCTCGTCGGCGACAACGGAGCGGGAAAGTCCACGCTCGTCAAGACGATCGCCGGTGTGCACCCCATCGACGAGGGCGTCATCGAGTGGGAGGGCGAGCAGGTCGAGATCCAGCGCCCGCACGACTCCCAGAACCTCGGTGTCGCGACCGTCTACCAGGACCTCGCGCTCTGCGACAACCTCGACGTCGTCGCCAACCTGTTCCTCGGCCGCGAGATCAAGAAGGGCGGCGTCCTCGACGAGGTCGCCATGGAGAAGCGGGCCAAGGACCTGCTCTCCACCCTCTCCATCCGCATCCCGAGCGTCCGCATCCCCGTCGCCGCCCTCTCCGGCGGCCAGCGGCAGGTCGTCGCCATCGCGCGCGCCCTGGTCGGCGACCCCAAGATCGTGATCCTCGACGAGCCGACCGCCGCCCTCGGCGTCGAGCAGACCGCCCAGGTCCTCGACCTGGTCGAGCGGCTGCGCGAGCAGGGCCTCGGCGTCATCCTCATCAGCCACAACATGGCCGACGTGAAGGCCGTCGCCGACACCGTGGCCGTGCTCCGCCTGGGCCGCAACAACGGCACCTTCCCGGTCGCCACCACCACGCACGAAGAGATCATCGCCGCGATCACCGGTGCCACGGACAACGCCGTGACCCGCCGCCAGGCCCGCAACGCGGAGGTAGCGAAGTGAGCAACACCCCTCCCACCGCGAGCGACGAGGCAGCGGTGCCCGAGCCGCGCACCCCGGACGCGACCGCGGACGAGCAGGCCCCGGTGACCGAGACCCCGGCCGCCGCCGCGATCCCCGCCGTCGACCCCCGCCTCCTCGTGCGCGAGCAGGGCTTCAAGGGGTACGTCGAGGAGTTCAAGCGCAAGATCCGCTCCGGTGAGATCGGCTCGCTGCCCGTCGTGGTCGGCCTGATCGTCATCGGCATCGTCTTCCAGGCCCTCACCGGCAACTTCATCACCTCGTACAACCTCGACCAGATCACGCTGTACGCGGTCGGCCCCGGCATCATGGCCGTCGGCATCGTCTTCGTGCTGCTGCTCGGCGAGATCGACCTCGCCGTCGGCTCCGTCGCCGGTCTGGCCGGCGCGGTCTGGGGCGTCCTCGGCACCGACATGCCCGACGGCCTCGCCATCATCCTCGGCATCCTGTCCGGCACCCTGCTCGGAGCCTTCCACGGTCTGGTCTTCGCCAAGATCGGCGTGCCCGCCTTCGTGGTCACCCTCGCCGGCTTCCTCGGCTGGGCCGGTCTGCAGACCTGGGTGATGGGGGACAAGTCCACCATCCCGACGCCGATCGGCAGCTTCGTCGGCGACCTCACCAAGTACTACTTCTCCGACGTCGCGGCCGCCTACGGCCTCGCCGTGGCCGTCGTCGCCGCCTTCTACCTGGCCCAGCTGCGCGACGCGCGCCGCCGCAGGTCGGCCGAGCTGCCGCACCGCCCGCAGAGCGAGATCGTC
Organism: Streptomyces sp. NPDC002057; assembly: GCF_040296665.1. Lineage (NCBI taxonomy): Bacteria > Bacillati > Actinomycetota > Actinomycetes > Kitasatosporales > Streptomycetaceae > Streptomyces > Streptomyces sp. NPDC002057. Next base: position 39,894 of record NZ_JBEOXR010000009.1, on the reverse strand, counting down.
CTGCGCACCGCCGTCCTCGCGGTCCTGGTCCTCGTCGCCGCCTACGGCTTCAACCAGGAGCAGGGCCTGCCGCTCTCCCTGGTGATCTTCCTGGTGATCCTGCTGGTCACCGACTTCGTGCTGCGCCGCACCACCTACGGCCGCCAGGTCTTCGCCGTCGGCGGTGGCATCGAGGCCGCCCGCCGCGCCGGCATCAACGTCTCGTGGATCCGGATCTCGGTCTTCATGATCTCCGGCACCATGGGCGCGATCGGCGGTCTGTTCCTCGCCTCCGCGACCGGCGGCGCCGACCGCTCCCTCGGCGGCGGCAACCAGCTCATGATGTGCATCGCCGCCGCGGTCATCGGCGGTACGTCCCTGTTCGGCGGACGCGGCAAGGTCTGGTCGGCGCTCCTGGGCATCCTGGTCATCCAGTCGATCGTCCAGGGCCTCAACCAGATGAACCTGTCCTCGAACGCGATCCAGTACATGATCACCGGAGCCGTCCTGCTCATCGCCGTGATCATCGACTCGGTCTCCCGCAAGACGCAGAAGACGGCAGGACGCGCCTAGGGCCCGTCCGCCCCTTCACACCGGGTCCGGGTCCCGGGGTCGGACAGGCCCCAGGGACCCCGCCCCGCGCGCGTAACGCTCGCCACACCGCCCGGCGCCGTGAAACCGGCGCCGGGCACTGCTGCGTCCGGAGCAGTGCGCGAGCCCGTACGGAGCCGTACAGATCATCGGCTTGTAGGCCGTGAGGGTGACGCCTCACCCCCCGGCCCGATGCCCACGATCCAAGACGGAACATTAGACTCGACAAATCGGCAAGCTCGACCAGCTCAAAGCAAGGAGGCACGGGTGGCTCTGCTGACCCGTATCAGGGGACCGCGAGATCTGGACCGGCTCTCCCCGGAACAGCTGGATCAGCTGGCCGACGAGATCAGGACGTTCCTCGTGGACGCCGTCTCCAAGACCGGCGGGCACCTCGGGCCCAACCTCGGCGTGGTCGAACTGACCATCGCCCTGCACCGCGTGTTCGACTCCCCGAAGGACCGGGTCCTCTGGGACACCGGCCACCAGAGCTACGTCCACAAGCTGCTCACGGGCCGCCAGGACTTCTCGAAGCTCAAGATGAAGGGCGGCCTCTCCGGCTACCCCTCGCAGGCCGAGTCCGAGCACGACGTCATCGAGAACTCGCACGCCTCCACGGTCCTCGGCTGGGCCGACGGCCTCGCCAAGGCCAACGAGGTCCTGAAGAAGGACGACCACGTCGTCGCCGTCATCGGCGACGGGGCGCTCACCGGCGGCATGGCCTGGGAGGCGCTGAACAACATCGCCGCCGCCAAGGACCGCCCGCTCGTCATCGTCGTCAACGACAACGAGCGCTCCTACGCGCCGACCATCGGCGGCCTCGCCAACCACCTGGCGACCCTGCGCACCACCGACGGCTACGAGCGCTTCCTCGCCCGCGGCAAGGACATCCTGGAGCGCACCCCCGTCGTCGGGAAGCCGCTCTACGAGACCCTGCACGGCGCCAAGAAGGGCCTCAAGGACTTCATCGCCCCGCAGGGCATGTTCGAGGACCTCGGCCTCAAGTACGTCGGCCCCATCGACGGCCACGACATCGAGGCCCTGGAGTCCGCCCTGACGCGCGCCAAGCGCTTCGGCGGCCCCGTGATCGTCCACTGCCTCACGGAGAAGGGCCGCGGCTACCAGCCGGCCCTCCAGGACGAGGCCGACCGCTTCCACGCCGTCGGCAAGATCCACCCCGACACCGGCCTGCCCATCGCCTCCTCGGGCGCCGACTGGACGGGCGTCTTCGCCCAGGAGATGGTCGAGCTCGGCAAGGAGCGCGAGGACATCGTCGCGATCACCGCGGCCATGCTCCAGCCCGTCGGCCTCGACAAGTTCGCCAAGGCCTTCCCGGAGCGCGTCTTCGACGTCGGCATCGCCGAGCAGCACGCCGCCGTCTCCGCGGCCGGCCTCGCCACCGGCGGCCTCCACCCGGTCTTCGCCGTCTACGCGACCTTCCTCAACCGCGCCTTCGACCAGGTCCTGATGGACGTGGCGCTGCACAAGTGCGGCGTCACCTTCGTCCTGGACCGCGCCGGTGTCACCGGCACCGACGGCGCCTCCCACAACGGCATGTGGGACATGTCGATCCTCCAGGTCGTGCCCGGCCTGCGGCTCGCCGCCCCGCGCGACGCCGACCAGGTCCGCGCCCAGCTGCGCGAGGCCGTCGAGGTCACCGACGCCCCCACCGTGGTCCGCTTCTCCAAGGGCGCCGTCGGCCCCGCCGTACCGGCCCTGCGCCGCGTCGGCGGCATGGACGTGCTCCGCGAGCCCGGCTCGGACCGGCCCGACGTCCTCCTGGTCTCCGTGGGCGCCCTGGCGCCCATGTGCCTGGAGATCGCCGACCTGCTCGACCGGCAGGGCATCTCCACCACCGTCGTCGACCCCCGCTGGGTCAAGCCCGTCGACGAGGCCCTGGCCCCGCTCGCCGAGCGCCACCGGGTCGTCGTCACCGTCGAGGACAACAGCCGCGTCGGCGGTGTCGGCTCCGCCGTCGCCCAGGCGCTCCGCGACGCGGGCGTGGACGTGCCGCTGCGCGACTTCGGCATCCCGCCGCGCTTCCTCGACCACGCCTCGCGCGCCGAGGTACTGGCCGAGATCGGCCTGACCGCCCCGGACATCGCCCGCCAGGTCACCGGCCTGGTCTCGCGTCTGGACGGTCGTTTCGAGAGCAGCGCGCAGGCCGTGGAGCCCGCCCGCGACTGACCCCGCCCCCCGCGGCGCCGGTGACCGTGCGTCACCTTTGGGCCGGTCGGCTCACCCTCCCGGGTGCCGACCGGCCCTTTCGCGTGCATTCTGACTCTGTGTGGGCAGGCGTATCACAGCCGCCCGACCGCGGTGGCTGAGAGCGACCGAGGGTTCAGGCACGGCGCGGAGGTACCAAGGTGAGTACGGACCAGCAGCCACGGGCGAACTCCGGAGTGTTCCGGACCAAGTCGGTCGAGCAGTCGATCCGGGACACGGAGGAACCGGAGCACGCACTCCGGAAGTCCCTGTCCGCCTGGGATCTGACGGTGTTCGGCGTCGGCGTCATCATCGGCACCGGCATCTTCGTCCTCACGGGCAAGGTCGCCAAGGAGAACGCGGGCCCGGCGACGGCCCTGGCCTTCATCGCGGCCGGCATCGTCTGCGCCCTCGCCGCCCTCTGCTACGCCGAGTTCGCCTCGACGGTGCCGGTGGCGGGATCGGCGTACACCTTCGCGTACGCCTCCATCGGCGAGCTGCCCGCCTGGATCATCGGCTGGGACCTCGTCCTGGAGTTCGCGCTCGGTACGGCGGTGGTCGCGGTCGGCTGGTCCGGCTACGTCCGCTCGCTCCTGGACAACGCCGACTGGCATCTACCAGCGGCGCTGGAAGGCCCGGACGCGGCCGGGGGCACCTTCGACATCCTGGCCTTCCTGCTCGTCCTCGTGCTCACCGTGGTCCTCGTCCTGGGCATGAAGCTCTCCGCCCGGATCACCGCCGTCGTCGTGGCGATCAAGGTGACCGTGGTGATGATCGTGATCATCGCCGGTCTGTTCTTCATCGTCGGCGACAACTACAAGCCCTTCATCCCGCCGGCCGTCACCCCCGAGGGCGGCGGCTCCAACTGGGACTCCCCGCTCGTCCAGCTGCTCTTCGGGTACGAGCCGACCAACTTCGGCGTCATGGGCATCTTCACCGCCGCCTCGGTCGTCTTCTTCGCCTTCATCGGCTTCGACGTGGTGGCCACCGCCGCCGAGGAGACCAAGCTGCCGCAGCGGGACATGCCCCGGGGCATCCTCGGCTCGCTCCTCATCTGCACCGTGCTCTACGTGGCCGTGGCGCTCGTCGTCACCGGCATGCAGCACTACTCGGAGCTCTCCGTGAGCGCCCCGCTCGCCGACGCCTTCAAAGCCGCCGGCCATCCCTTCTACGCCGGCGTGATCAGCTTCGGCGCCGCCGTCGGCCTCACCACGGTCTGTCTGATCCTGCTCCTCGGCCAGACCCGCGTCTTCTTCGCGATGAGCCGCGACGGCCTGCTGCCGCGCTTCTTCTCGGTCACGCACCCGAAGTTCAAGACCCCGTACCGCCCGACGATCCTGCTCGGCGTGGTCATCGCCGTCGTCGCCGGCTTCACCAGCATCAACGAACTCGCGACCCTGGTGAACATCGGCACGCTCTTCGCCTTCATCGTGGTGGCCGTCGGCGTCATGGTGCTCCGCCGCACCCGCCCCGACCTGCCGCGCGCCTTCCGCACCCCCTGGGTGCCGGTGCTGCCGATCCTCTCCATCGCGGCCTCGTTCTGGCTGATGCTCAACCTGCCGGGGGAGACCTGGTTCCGGTTCGCCGTGTGGATGGCGATCGGCATCGTCGTGTACTTCCTGTACGGGCGCGGTCACAGCCGGCTCGGGCGGCAGGGCCAGGAGGCACGGTACTGAGCGGGTGATCCCGCAGGCGCGGAAGGGAGCGTTCGGGAGGGCGGCTACAGTCGGCTCGTACCCGAACTCCTTCCGACGACCGGAGTGCTGGATCCCCCCATGGCGAATCGATCCCAGGCCCCCGCCGACCGTTCTCACGGCTCCTCCACCGCCCCTCTGCTCCAGGGCGCCTGGCTGACCAGAGGGGAGGAGGGACGGTTCAGCGCCTACCTGCCCCGGGACGGAGAGGTGGTGCGCTGGACCGAGGAGCCCGACGGCGGCTGGAGCGGCCCCGTCTCGCTCGGCGGCGACGGTCTGACGCCCTTCCTCGCGATCGGCCAGGGCGCCGACCGCTACGTCCACCTCGTCGGTCTGCGGCCCACGACCGGCGGCGAGGGACACGTCGAGCTGGTGCACAGCGTCCAGTTCCAGACGGGCCGCCCCGCGGTCGCCTGGCGCCCCATCGGGCACTCCAACGGCAAGGGGCCGTGGACCGGCAACCCGGCCGTCGCGGTGGACGCCCAGGGCCGCGCGTACGCCTTCGTACGGAACGGGGGCGGCGGCCTGAGCGTGCGGGCCCAGAAGGACGCCGGCGGCTGGCACCCCTGGTGGGACCTGCACGGCTGGGGCACCGACCCCTCCCCGGTCGCCGTCTGCAACGGCGAGGGGCGCGTGGAGCTCCTCACGGCCACCGACAAGGGCCTGCTGCGCTACGTGCAGGAGGAGTCGGGCGGCCGCCCGGTCCGCAAGGACGTCCTGCCCGCCGAGGTCACCTTCGGCACCCTCGCGGCGGTCACCGGCCCGTCCGGGCACGTGACGCTGTTCTACGTCGACAAGGCGGGACAGGTACGGGCCTGGTCGCCCGGGCGCGACCTGGAGCCGACCCCGCTCGGCAAGGCGATCGGCACCGGACGGCTCGCCGCCACCCGCTGTCTCATCGACGGCCACGACTGCACGGTCCTGGCCCAGCAGTCCGCCGACGGCCGGCTCGCCCTCGCCGCCTACCCGAGCGAGCAGGAGGCGGAGGGCATCGAGTGGTCGGAGACCGGTGAGCCGCAGGGCGGCCTCGACACCGTCCTCACCCGCGGGCTCGACGGGCGCCTGGTCGCGGCCTCCCTGGTCGGCGGGGCCCGGCTGATCACCACCCGCCAGAAGGCGTCCGCCGACGGCCTGCTCCTGGAGGGCTGGCGCTCCATAGGGTGACCCGCGCGCCCCTGGAACGACGGAACGGCCCCGGCACCTGGAGAAGGTGCCGGGGCCGTTCGCGTACGCCCCGGGGCGCGAGGCCGGGTGTTACGCCGGGACGCTCGCCACGCCCTGCGCCAGGAAACGCTTGCCGTTGACGCGCTCGGAGACGCCCTCACGGTCCAGGTACGGCGTGATGCCGCCCAGGTGGAAGGGCCAGCCCGCGCCCGTGATCAGGCAGAGGTCGATGTCCTGCGCCTCGGCGACGACACCCTCCTCCAGCATCAGGCCGATCTCCTGCGCCACCGCGTCCAGGACGCGGTCGCGGACCTGCTCCTCGGTCAGGACGGAGTCGCCCTGGACGAGGAGGGCGGCGACCTCCGGGTCGAGCTCCGGCTTGAAGCCGTTCTCGGCGTTGTAGACGTAGAAGCCGCGCTTGCCGGCCTCGACGACCGCCTTCAGGTTGGGGGAGACGGTGAAGCGGTCCGGGAAGGAACGGTTCAGGGTCTCGGAGACGTGCAGACCGATCGCCGGGCCGACGAGCTCCAGGAGCACCAGCGGCGACATAGGCAGACCGAGCGGCTCGATGGCCTTCTCGGCCGTCTCGACCGAGGTGCCCTCGTCGATGACGTTCTGGATCTCGCCCATGAAGCGGGTCAGGATGCGGTTCACGACGAACGCCGGGGCGTCCTTGGTGAGGACCGCGGTCTTCTTCAGCTTCTTGGCGACACCGAACGCGGTGGCCAGCGAGGCGTCGTCCGTCTTCTCGCCGCGGACGATCTCCAGGAGCGGGAGGATCGCGACCGGGTTGAAGAAGTGGAAGCCGACCACGCGCTCCGGGTGCTGGAGCTTGGAGGCCATCTCCGAGACGGAGAGCGAGGAGGTGTTGGTGGCGAGGATCGCGTGCGCCGGGGCGACCGCCTCGACCTCCGCGAACACCTTCTGCTTGACCGACATCTCCTCGAACACGGCCTCGATGATGAAGTCCGCGTCGGCGAAGCCCACGGCCTTGTCCAGGACGCCGGAGACCAGGCCCTTGAGGCGGTTGGCCTTGTCCTGGTTGATGCGGCCCTTGCCGAGCAGCTTCTCGATCTCGCCGTGGACGTAGCCCACGCCCTTGTCGACGCGCTCCTGGTCGATGTCGGTCAGGACGACCGGCACCTCCAGGCGGCGCAGGAAGAGCAGGGCCAGCTGGGAGGCCATCAGACCGGCGCCGACGACACCGACCTTGGTGACCGGGCGGGCCAGCGACTTGTCCGGGGCGCCGGCGGGGCGCTTGCCGCGCTTCTGCACCAGGTTGAAGGCGTAGATGCCGGAGCGCAGCTCGCCGCCCATGATCAGGTCCGCGAGGGCCTGGTCCTCGGCGTCGAAGCCCTTCTGCAGGTCCCCGTCCTTGGCGGCCTCGATGATGTCGAGGGCGCGGTAGGCGGCCGGGGCGGCGCCGTGCACCTTGGAGTCGGCGACGAGGCGGCCCTTGGCGACGGCCTGGTCCCAGCCCTCGCCGCGGTCGATCTCGGGACGCTCGACGGTCACGGAGCCGTTGAGGACGGAGGCCGTCCAGATCAGCGACTGCTCCAGGAAGTCGGCGCCCTCGAACAGCGCGTCGGCGATGCCGAGCTCGAAGACCTGCACGCCCTTGAGCTGGCGGTTCTGGTTCAGCGAGTTCTCGATGATGACCGAGACGGCCTTCTCCGCGCCGATCAGGTTCGGCAGGATGGCGCAGCCGCCCCAGCCGGGCACCAGACCGAGGAAGACCTCGGGGAGCGAGAAGGCCGGCAGGGCCTTCGACACGGTGCGGTAGGTGCAGTGCAGACCGACCTCGACGCCGCCGCCCATGGCCGCGCCGTTGTAGTACGCGAAGGTCGGGACGGCGAGCGCGGACAGACGCTTGAAGACGTCGTGGCCGCCCTTGCCGATGGCGAGCGCCTCGTCGTGCTTCTTCAGGAGCTCGACGCCCTTGAGGTCGGCGCCGACGGCGAAGATGAACGGCTTGCCGGTGAGGCCGACGCCGACGATCTCACCGTTCGCGGCCTCGGCCTCGACCTGGTCGATCGCCGTGTTCAGGTTGGCGAGCGACTGCGGGCCGAAGGTGGTCGGCTTGGTGTGGTCGAAGCCGTTGTCCAGCGTGATCAGGGCGAACCGGCCCGCACCCGCGGGCAGTTCGAAGTGCCGTACGTGGGCGCTGGTGACGACCTCGTCCGGGAAGAGCTCGGCGGCGCCCTTCAGAAGCTCGGCGGTGGTGCTCACTTGCCCTCCCAGTGGGGGTTTTCCCAGATGACCGTCGCGCCCATGCCGAAGCCGACGCACATGGTGTTGAGGCCGTAGCGGACCTGCGGGTTCTCCTCGAACTGGCGGGCCAGCTGCGTCATCAGACGGACGCCGGAGGAGGCGAGCGGGTGGCCGTAGGCGATGGCGCCGCCGTACTGGTTGACGCGGGCGTCGTCGTCGGCGATGCCGTAGTGCTCGAGGAACGCGAGGACCTGGACCGCGAAGGCCTCGTTGATCTCGAAGAGGCCGATGTCCTCGATGGACAGACCGGCCTGGGCGAGGGCCTTCTCGGTGGCCGGGATCGGGCCGTAGCCCATGACCTCGGGCTCGACACCGGCGAAGGAGTACGAGACGAGACGCATCTTGACCGGGAGGTCGTTCTCGCGCGCGAAGTCCTCGGAGGCGATGATCGAGGCGGTGGCGCCGTCGTTGAGACCGGCCGCGTTGCCCGCGGTCACGTTGCCGTGGACGCGGAACGGCGTCTTCAGGTTGGCCAGCGACTCCAGGGTGGTGCCCGGGCGCATCGGCTCGTCGGCGGTGACCAGGCCCCAGCCGGTCTCGCCGGCCTCGGCGTTGGTGCGGCGCACCGAGATCGGGACCAGGTCCGCCTGGATCTTGCCGTCGGCGTACGCCTTGGCGGCCTTCTCCTGCGAGCGCACGGCGTACTCGTCGGCGCGCTGCTTGGTGATGCTCGGGTAGCGGTCGTGCAGGTTCTCGGCGGTCATGCCCATGAAGAGGGCGGACTCGTCGACGAGCTTCTCCGACACGAAACGCGGGTTCGGGTCGACGCCCTCACCCATGGGGTGGCGGCCCATGTGCTCGACGCCACCGGCGATGACGGCGTCGTAGGCGCCGAAGGCGATCGAACCGGCGACCGAGGTGACGGCGGTCAGCGCGCCGGCGCACATGCGGTCGATGGAGTAGCCCGGCACCGACTGCGGCAGCCCGGCGAGGATGCCCGCCGTACGGCCGAGGGTCAGACCCTGGTCACCGATCTGCGTGGTCGCGGCGATGGCGACCTCGTCGATCTTCGCGGGGTCCAGGCCGGGGTTGCGGCGCAGCAGCTCCCGGATGGCCTTGACGACGAGGTCGTCGGCGCGGGTCTCGTGGTAGATGCCCTTCGGGCCCGCCTTGCCGAACGGGGTGCGGACGCCGTCGACGAAGACGACGTCCCTGACGGTACGAGGCACGATGGCTCTCCTCCAGGGTGCGGGATGGCACTGCTGCCGCACACGCCTAAGCGTGCGCTTGCTCCGTCCATGCTACTTGTGGGTAACCAGGCTGCCCAGCCCCTGGGGCGCAAGCGGCGAAGGTCACACCCGGAACTCTGCCGGATACGACCCCGATCGACCCGGATGCGCTCCGGACATGACCGGGCCCCCGGCACATCACGTCGTGTCGGGGGCCTCGGAAGGGTCGCTCGGGGGTCACGCGGTGGCGGTCAGCGCCTCCACCAGCAGCGGGGTCACGAGACCGACCTGCCAGGGGCGGGCGCCGTGGCCCGTCAGGGCGGCGGCGACGCCGTCCGCGTCCGCCGGGGACGGCGGCTCCCAGCAGACCCGGCGCACGGTGTCCGGGGTGATCAGGTTCTCCTGCGGCAGGTTCAGCTCCTCGGCCAGCTCCGAGACCGCCGCGCGCGCCGCCGAGAGGCGGGCCGCCGCGACCGGGTCCTTGTCCGCCCACGCGCGCGGCGGGGGAGGGCCGGCGACCTGCTGGCCCGGCTGGGGCAGCTCGCTCTCCGGCAGGGCCCTGGCCCGGTCCACCGCCGCCTGCCACTGCTCCAGCTGGCGGCGGCCCATCCGGTGCCCGAAGCCGGGCAGCGCGGTGAGCGCGGTCAGGTTCACCGGCACCGCGAGCGAGGCCTCCACGATCGCCGCGTCGCTCAGCACCTTGCCGGGGGAGACGTCCCGCCGCTGGGCGACCGCGTCACGGGCCGTCCACAGCTCCCGTACGACCGCCATCTGGCGACGGCGCCGCACCTTGTGCATGCCGGAGGTGCGCCGCCACGGGTCCTTGCGCGGCGGGGCGGGCGGGGCGGAGGCGATCGCGTCGAACTCCTGGTGCGCCCACTCCAGCTTGCCCTGCCGGTCCAGCTCCTTCTCCAGGGCGTCCCGCAGGTCGACGAGGAGCTCCACGTCGAGGGCCGCGTACCGCAGCCAGGGCTCGGGCAGCGGCCGGGTGGACCAGTCGACGGCGGAGTGGCCCTTCTCCAGGGCGTAGCCGAGGACGGACTCGACCATCGCGCCGAGGCCGACGCGCGGGAAGCCCGCGAGGCGGCCGGCCAGCTCGGTGTCGAACAGCGAGGTCGGCAGCATGCCTATGTCACGCAGGCACGGGAGGTCCTGGGTCGCGGCGTGCAGGATCCACTCGGTCCCGGCGAGCGCGTCGCCGAGTCCCGAGAGGTCGGGGCAGCCCACCGGGTCGATCAGCGCGGTGCCCGCGCCCTCACGACGGAGCTGTACGAGGTAGGCGCGCTGTCCGTAGCGGTAGCCGGAGGCGCGCTCGGCGTCCACGGCGACGGGGCCGCTGCCCGCAGCGAAGGCGGCGATCACCTCGGCGAGGGCGTCCTCGGTCTCGACGACGGGCGGAATCCCCTCGCGGGGCTCCAGCAACGGGATCGGAAGCCCATTCGCAGGGACATCGTCGTCCGGGGGGCCGCCCCCGGTGGTGCGCAGTGCTGTGTCTGCTGCGGTCTCTTGGGCGTCGGTCACCTGTCAAGGGTATCGGTGAACGGCAAGCGCCTGTCGACGGAACGTTCCGTCGACAGGCGCAGGCTTCTCGTCGAGCGATCCGTCAGTGGATGATCCCCGTCCGCAGGGCCACCGCGACCATGCCGGCGCGGTCGCCGGTGCCCAGCTTGCGGGCGATCCGGGCGAGGTGGCTCTTCACGGTCAGGGCCGAGAGGCCCATGGAGACGCCGATCGCCTTGTTCGACTGGCCCTCCGCGACGAGCCGGAGCACCTCGACCTCACGGCCGGAGAGCTCGCGGTAGCCGCCCGGGTGGCTCGGGGCACCCGGGGGGCGGCGGTGGCCGAGTCGGGAGGCCGCGGCGCCGATGGGGGCGGCGCCGGGGCGGGTCGGGTGACCGATGTTGGTACGGGTTCCGGTGACTACATAGCCCTTCACGCCGCCCGCCAGGGCGTTGCGCACGGCGCCGATGTCATCGGCGGCCGAGAGGGCGAGGCCGTTGGGCCAGCCCGCGGCGCGGGTCTCGGACAGCAGGGTCAGGCCGCTGCCGTCGGGCAGGTGGACGTCGGCAACGCAGATGTCGCGCGGGTTGCCGACGCGGGGACGTGCCTCCGCGATGGACGAAGCCTCGATCACGTCACGTACTCCGAGGGCCCACAGGTGGCGGGTCACGGTGGAACGGACGCGCGGGTCGGCCACGACGACCATGGCCGTCGGCTTGTTCGGGCGGTAGGCGACCAGGCTTGCGGGCTGCTCGAGGAGAACGGACACCAGGCCTCCTGGGGGGAAGGATGCGGGACGGGGCCGGCTCGGGGAAGAAGCCGGGGGCGAACCCGTGCTGTGAAGGGGTCACTGAATCCTTCGGCAGCTGGGCGGCCCGCCTTTAGGGAAAGATCACGATTTGGTGAGTAACAATCAGGACAATTCGGACGCGTGATCGATCATCCTACGAGCGGGCCCCGCTCCGTCACCCCCACGAGGGAGTGCCCGACCCCCCTGCGGACACGCCCCGGGAGTGGCTTGATCTCGCCCCCCGGCTGTGCCGTCGGCCCCTCAGGCCTGCTGCGGACCCCGTCGCTGGGGCAACGAGACGACCCCCGCGCCCGACACCGTCCCCGTCGCCCCGGCCGCCGGATCGGCGGGCGCGGGCGGCAGTCCCGCGATCTGGCAGAGGAGGTCGCACCAGGCCGCCAGGTGCGCCCCCGTGTCCGGCACCCCGCCCAGCGCCTCGCGCGGCGTCCAGGACGCCCGGATCTCGATCTGCGTCGCCGGCCTGCGGTCCGCGAGGCCGCCGAAGTAGTGCGAGCCCGCCATCGTGACGGTCCCGCTCGCCTCCCCGTACGCCAGGCCCCGGGCCTCCATCGCCCCGGTCAGCCAGGACCAGCACACCTCCGGCAGCAGCGGATCAGCCGCCATCTCCGGCTCCAGCTCCGCCCGGACCAGGGTCACCAGGCGGAACGTGCCCTTCCAGGCCTCGTGGCCGTCCGGATCGTGCAGCAGCACCAGGCGTCCGTCCGCCAGGTCCTCCTCGCCGTCCACGACGGCCGCCTCCACCGCGTACGCGTACGGGGCGAGGCGCTGCGGGGGCCTCGTCGGGTCGATCTCGATCTCGGGTCGCAACCGCGCCGCGCGCAACGCCTCCACCGCCCGCCGGAACACGGGGGGTACCGGGTTCGCCTCCGTACTGTCCGCCGTTTCGTCCGTCCCTCGATCGCCGTCGGAATGATCGGAAAAATGTCCCTGAGCCGCAGCCATGCGGGGAAGAGTAGGCGGAACGGGGCCTCCGTGCAGGGAGGGACACCCTGCCCGGACGAGCGGCTTCCCGCCACATGCGAAGATTCTGGGCGTGAGTGCCAACGACAGCCCGCAGGGCCAGCAGACGAAGCAGCAGTCGCGGACGCACGACTCCGCGTTCCTCAAGGCATGCCGGCGTGAGCCCGTGCCGCACACCCCCGTCTGGTTCATGCGTCAGGCCGGGCGCTCGCTCCCCGAGTACCTCAAGGTGCGCGAGGGCATCCCCATGCTCGAATCGTGCATGCGGCCCGAGCTCGTCACCGAGATCACGCTCCAGCCGGTCCGCCGCCACAAGGTCGACGCCGCCATCTACTTCAGCGACATCGTCGTCCCCCTCAAGGCCATCGGCCTCGACCTCGACATCAAGCCCGGCGTCGGCCCGGTCGTCGCGGACCCGATCCGCACCCGCGCCGACCTGGCCCGGCTGCGCGACCTGACCCCCGAGGACGTCCACTACGTCACCGAGGCCATCGGCATGCTCACCGACGAGCTGGGCGACACCCCGCTCATCGGTTTCGCGGGCGCGCCTTTCACCCTCGCGAGCTACCTCGTGGAGGGCGGCCCGTCGCGCAACCACGAGCACACCAAGGCGCTCATGTACGGCGACCCGCAGCTCTGGGCCGACCTGCTCGACCGCCTCGCCGAGATCACCTCGGCCTTCCTCAAGGTCCAGATCGAGGCCGGCGCCTCCGCCGTCCAGCTCTTCGACTCCTGGGTCGGCGCCCTCGCCCCGGCCGACTACCGCCGCTCGGTGATGCCCGCCTCCGTGAAGGTGTTCGACGCGGTCGCCGGATACGGCGTCCCGCGCATCCACTTCGGTGTCGGTACGGGCGAGCTGCTCGGCCTCATGGGCGAGGCCGGCGCGGACGTCGTCGGCGTCGACTGGCGCGTCCCGCTCGACGAGGCCGCCCGCCGGGTCGGCCCCGGCAAGGCGCTCCAGGGCAACCTGGACCCGGCCGTGCTCTTCGCCACGCCGGAGGTCGTCGAGGCCAAGGCGGACGAGGTCCTGGCCGCCGCGAAGGGCCTGGAGGGACACGTCTTCAACCTGGGCCACGGCGTCATGCCGTCGATGGACCCGGACGCCCTGACCCGTCTCGTCGAGTACGTCCACACCAGGACGGCCGTCTGACGGTCACCCCCGCCCGGCCGACGCCTCCGCCCCACCGGGCGGAGGCGTCGCCGTCTCAGCCCGCCGCGCGGACCGCCGCCGTCGCCTTGCGGGCCGCGACCAGGACCGGGTCCCACACCGGCGAGAACGGCGGCGCGTACCCCAGGTCCAGGGCCGTCATCGCCTCCACCGTCATCCCCGCCGTCAGCGCCACGGCCGCGATGTCCACCCGCTTCCCTGCGCCCTCCCGGCCCACGATCTGCACCCCGAGCAGCCGCCCGGTACGCCGCTCGGCCAGCATCTTCACCGTCATCGGCGCGGCCCCCGGGTAGTACCCCGCGCGGCTCGTCGACTCCACGGTCACCGTCACGTACCGCAGGCCCACCTCCCTGGCGTCCTTCTCCCGCAGGCCCGTCCGCGCGAGCTCCAGGTCGCACACCTTCGACACCGCCGTGCCCACCACCCCCGGGAACGTCGCGTAGCCGCCGCCGACGTTCGACCCGATGACCTGGCCGTGCTTGTTCGCGTGGGTGCCGAGCGGCACGTGCCGCTCGCGGCCCGAGACCAGGTCCAGGACCTCCACGCAGTCGCCGCCCGCCCAGATGTTCGCGTGGCCCCGGACCCGCATCGCCAGATCGGTGAGCAGCCCGCCGTACGTGCCGAGGGGCAGCCCCGCCGCCCGCGCGAGCGAGGTCTCCGGCACCACCCCCATGCCGAGGACCACCACGTCCGCCGGATACTCCGCCTCGTCCGTCGCCACGGCCCGGACCCGGCCGTCCTCGCCCGTCAGGATCTTCGTGACCTCCGCGGAGGCGACCGTCCTGATGCCCAGGCCGTCCATCGCCCGGTGCACGAGCCGGCCCATGTCCGGGTCCAGGGTCGCCATCGGCTGCTCGCCCCGGTGCAGGACCGTCACCTCGTAGCCCCGGTTCAGCAGCGCCTCGGCCATCTCGACGCCGATGTAGCCCGCGCCGACGACGACGGCCCGCCGCCCGGCCGACCCCTCCAGCGAGTCGAGCAGCGCCTGCCCGTCGTCCAGGGTCTGCACCCCGTGCACCCCCGGCGCGTCGATCCCCGGCAGCTCCGGGCGCTTCGGCCGGGCCCCCGTCGCGATCACCAGCTTGTCGAAGCCCGTCCAGGCCTCCGTACCCGCCTCCAGGTCCCGCGAGAGGACCCGCTGGCCGGGCACGTCGAGCGCGGTCACCTCCGTCCGCATCCGCAGATCGATGGCGCGCTCGCGGTGTTCCTCCGGGGAGCGCGCGATCAGCTCGTCACGGGTGGCGACGTCACCGCCGACCCAGTACGGGATGCCGCAGGCCGAGTACGAGGAGAAGTGACCGCGCTCGAACGCGACGATCTCCAACTCCCCGGGCCCCTTGAGCCTGCGTGCCTGCGACGCGGCGGACATCCCCGCCGCGTCACCACCGATGACCACCAGTCGTTCGCTCATGGGGACAGCCTATTTTCGGCGTTCACTCACCGGGCGACTCCGGGGGTACGGGTGCCCCGGCGGCGTTCCTGCGGGGAGCGGGGACGGCCGGCGCCGGCTCCGGCGCGGGCGCCCGCGGCGTCCGGCGCGGGCGGACGACGTAGCGCCACACGGCGAACGCGATCAGCGCGACCGCGAGCCACGGGGCGAGCGCGGCCAGGACGATCCCGATCCACGCGAGCGCGCCCACCAGCGCGTTCCACCCGCCGCTCAGGGCGTCACCGAAGCCGGGACGACCCTCCTCCGCCTCCTCGGCCCGCGGCTCCGCCTTCTCCGTCAGGTCGAGGGCGATCGTCGCGAGCGACGTCCTGTCCTTCAGCGAGGACTGCTGGGCGAGCAGCGACTCCAGGTCCGCCTGGCGCCGGCTCAGCTCGCCCTCCAGGGTCACCACGTCGGCCAGCCGCTCCGCCCGCTGCATCAGCGCCCGCACCCGCGCCACGCTCGCGCGCTGCGTGGCGATCCGGCTCTCCACGTCCACCACCTGCTCGGTGACGTCCTTCGCGTCGGCCTTGCGGGCCAGCAGCTTCCCCGTGCCCGCGAGCTCGCCGAGGACGGAGTCGTACCGCTCCTGCGGCACCCGCAGCACGATGTGGGAGGTGACGTACGTGTCGTCGCCCCGTTCCGTCGTCTCGTTCTCGACGTGCCCGCCCGCGCCCGCCGCCACCCGGCGCGCGGTGGCCAGCGCCTTCGCCACGTCGCCGACCTCCACGGAGAGGGACGCGGTCCGGATGACGTGCTGCGGGGCGGGGGCCTTCGTCGAGGTCTCCGCCGGGGCCTTCTCGGCGCCCGCGCCCGCCGAACCGTCGGCGGCGGCCCCCCGCGCCGCGTCCCCGGGCGCCTCGGCGCTCAGGTCCTGCTTGGAGCTCGTGCCCATCTCGTCGCCGGAACCGCAGCCGGTCAGGACCAGCGCCGCCGTCAGCAGCGCCGCGGCCGCCGCCCCCCGCCCTCTCGCCGTCGTTCGTGCGCTCCGCATCGGGTCCCCCCAGGGTGTGGTGGTGAGTGGTGCCCACTCGATGCCCCTACGACGCGGGGCCCCGGGAACCGGATCCCCTCCGGCGGTAGCGATGCGGTCACGGTCCGGCATCGGAACGGCGGCGGGCGGCGGCGACGGCCTCGGGACGGGAGCCCGTGGGCGATTTGAGAGAGTGGTCCCATGAACGCGGACACCACGGGACCCCATGTCGTCGTCGCCGGAGGCGGTATCGCCGGACTCGCGGCCGCCCACCGGCTGGCCGTCGCCGGCCACCGGGTGACCCTCCTCGAAGCGGGGCCACGACTCGGCGGCAAGCTCCTCGCCGGGGAGATCGCGGGCGCGCCGGTGGACCTCGGTGCCGAGTCGCTGCTCGCCCGGCGCCCCGAGGCGGTCGCCCTCGCCCGGGCCGTCGGCCTCGGCGACCGGCTGCAGGCCCCCGCCACCACCACCGCGTCCGTCTGGTCCCGGGGCGAGCTGATCCCCATGCCCAAGGGACACGTCATGGGCGTCCCCGGCGACGCCCGCGCCGTCGAGGGCCTCCTCTCCGAGGAGGGCGTGCGCCGCATCGGCCTCGACGCCGAGCTGGCCCCGACGGAGATCGGCGACGACATCGCCATCGGCGCGTACGTCGCCGCCCGCATGGGGCACGAGGTCGTCGACCGGCTCGTCGAACCCCTCCTCGGCGGGGTGTACGCCGGTGACGCCTACCGCATCTCGATGAGGGCCGCCGTCCCCGCCCTCTTCGAGGCCGCCCGCACCCGGCCCACGCTCACCGCCGCCGTCCGCGCCGTCCAGCGGGCCGGGGCCACCGCCCCCGCCGACGCCGCGGGCGCCGCCACCGGCCTCGGCGGCTCCGTCTTC
Organism: Streptomyces sp. NPDC002057; assembly: GCF_040296665.1. Lineage (NCBI taxonomy): Bacteria > Bacillati > Actinomycetota > Actinomycetes > Kitasatosporales > Streptomycetaceae > Streptomyces > Streptomyces sp. NPDC002057. Next base: position 23,098 of record NZ_JBEOXR010000009.1, on the reverse strand, counting down.
CTCGGGATCCGGGGCGGCGTCGGCACCCTGCCCGCCGCCGTCGCCGACGCGATCCGCGCGGCGGGCGGCGAGATCCTCACGAACGCCCCCGTGACCGCGCTGCGCCGCTCCGGGGCCACGGGCTGGCAGGTCGTGAGCGGCGACCGGGTCCTCACCGCTGACGCCGTCGTCCTCGCCACCCCCGCCGGGCCCGCCGCGGCGCTCCTCGCCGCGCACGCGCCCGCCGCAGCCACCGAACTCGACGCGATCGACTACGCCTCCATGGCCCTGGTCACCCTCGCCTTCCGCCGCTCCGACCTGCCCGCCCTCGCGGGCTCGGGCTTCCTCGTGCCGCCCGTCGACGGCCACACGATCAAGGCGTCCACGTTCTCCTCGCAGAAGTGGCGGTGGGTCACCGACGGAGCCCCCGACCTGTTCGTGCTGCGCACCTCCGTGGGCCGCCACGGCGAGGAGGACCAGGTCCAGCGGGAGGACGCCGACCTGGTCGACGCCTCCCTGAAGGACCTGGCCGCCGCCACCGGGCTCGCCGCCCGCCCCGTCGCGACCACGGTCACCCGCTGGACCGGCGGCCTGCCCCAGTACCCCGTCGGCCATCTCGACCGCGTCGCCCGGGTCCGCCGGGCCGTCGCCGCGCTTCCCGGGCTGCGGGTCGCGGGCGCCGCGTACGACGGTGTCGGCGTCCCCGCCTGCGTCGCCTCGGCCCACCGCGCCGCCGACGAGATCATCGCCACGTCGAAAAGGACCCACCCCGGTGCGGGGCACTCCCTGTGACGGGCGAGAATAGGCGTATGAGTGCGCCCGAAAAGATCCCGAACGCCGGTAAGAAGGCGAAGGACCTCAACGAGGTCATCCGCTACACCCTGTGGTCCGTCTTCAAGCTGCGCGACGTTCTCCCCGAGGACCGAGGCGGTTACGCCGACGAGGTCCAGGAGCTGTTCGACCAGCTCGCGGCCAAGGACATCACGGTCCGCGGCACGTACGACCTGTCCGGTCTGCGCGCCGACGCCGACGTGATGATCTGGTGGCACGCCGAGACGAGCGACGAGCTCCAGGAGGCGTACAACCTCTTCCGCCGCACCCGCCTGGGCCGCGCCCTGGAGCCGGTCTGGTCGAACATGGCGCTGCACCGCCCCGCCGAGTTCAACAAGTCGCACATCCCGGCCTTCCTGGCCGACGAGAACCCCCGCGACTACGTCTCGGTCTACCCCTTCGTGCGCTCCTACGACTGGTACCTGCTGCCGGACGAGGACCGCCGCCGGATGCTCGCCGACCACGGCAAGATGGCCCGCGGCTACCCGGACGTCCGCGCCAACACGGTCGCCTCCTTCTCGCTCGGCGACTACGAGTGGCTCCTCGCCTTCGAGGCCGACGAGCTGCACCGCATCGTGGACCTCATGCGTCACCTGCGCGCCTCCGAGGCGCGGATGCACGTCCGCGAAGAGGTCCCGTTCTACACCGGCCGCCGCAAGAGCGTCGGCGACCTGGTGGCGGGACTGGCCTGACGGCCGTACGAAACCTGGTGGCGGCCCTGCTCCCGGCCGGGTGCGCCACCCCTCGACCCGGAAGATCAGACGGCGGGCGGAACATTGCCCGCAGGTCCAGCGACACCGGGTCCGGCACCGGGTGCGGCGCGCGTCTCGCGCGCCGCACCGGCGTCATTTCCGGGCCCTCGCGGCCCGCTCCCAGGCCCGCGCCGCCGCTCGCTCCTCAGCCCCGGCGGCCCCGGGTCCGGGTTCCGTGCCCCGCCAGGGCCGCGCGCAGCTCCGGCTCCAGGACCGCGGGTCCCCGCGTCGCGAGAGCGGTCAGGGGGTCGGCGGGCGAGAGCCCCGCGAGCACCCGCTGACCGGCGGGGGAGGCCCAGCGGGTGTACGGGTACACCTCGATCCGCCCGATCAGCAGGCAGAGCCCCGAAGCGAGCAGCGGAAGCGTGAAGCAGGCCAGGACCGGAGTCCGTTCCCCGGCGGGCACCAGAAGCGCCGACGCCGCCCCGAGGGCGAGGCTCAGCAGGAAGCCCGCCCGGACCGCCCGCAGCCCGGCGGCGACCTCCCGGCGGCCCGACTCGGACACGGCGAGCCCCCGGTCGACGAGCCGCTCCGCGAGCCGGCGTACGGAGTCGGTGGCGGCGACCACCGGCCGGACGGCGGGGATCGGCGACTGCCCACCCGGACCGATCGCGCCGAGCACGGCCCGCTCCACCTCGTCCCCCGCGCGACCGGTGGCGTCGACGACCGTCGCCCAGCCGGTGTGCGCGAGCAGCAGCCGCCGCTCGCGGTGCATCGACACGAGGGTCAGATCGGTGACCCGCAGCGGCCCGCCCGCGAGATAGGCCGCCTCGCCGACGGTGAGCTCCGGAGGGGATCCGGCGAGCGCGCCGGCGCGACCGGGCCGGGCGGTGGCGAGCGTCGCCCGGCAGAGCCGCGCGCAGCCGACACCGGCCACGACGCAGGCCACGAGCAGCAGCGGAACCCACACCATGTCCGAGTTCTACGGCAGACCCGCCGCGCCCGCCACCGGAAAACGGTGATCAGCCGCTGGAGCTGGAGCACGAACTCCCGCTGGAACTGGAGCTGGAGCACGAGCTGGAGCTGGAACTCCCACACGAACTCCCGCCCCCGCCGCCACAGCTGGAACCCCCTCCGGAGCAGGAACCACCACCGGAGCACGAGCTGCCGCCCCCGCCCCCTCCACAGAAACCGCTTCCCGCGCACCACACGGCGGCGACGCCGAAGTCGTCACCCGTGTCCGAGTGGGTGCGGTGGTGCGCCGAGGGACGCCGACCGCCGCCTCCGCGACGCCGGACGGGCCGGTGGACCCGTGCCGCGGCGAGGAGTTGCTCCCGCAGCACGGGGTCCGGCAGGGCCCGCAGCCCGTGCAGGGCGACGAGGACGCCCGCGTCGGCGAGATGGCCGTGCTCCCGGCCGAACGTGGAGAGGGCGCGCCGCCCGCCGGAGGTGACCCGCACGGCGGAGAGCGATCCGCAGAGGATGGCGGTGACCCCGGCGGCGAACAGGACGGGCAGCACCGTGACGAAGAACGGGACGGACACCTCCGGTTCGGGGGCGACGTCGGTGGCGAAGTCGTCCGCTCCGGCGGCGAATTCCACGACCGTGAGGAAGATGGACACCAGGAAGAGGGCGAAGGCGGTGAAGCCGAGCGCGACGCACAGGCGGAGCGTGCGGCGCCGGGTCGCCGGGGCGACGAGGAGTCCGCGCGCCGCGAGCCCGTCGCCGATCTCCTGCACCGCCGGGTGCCGCATCACGGCGAGCCGCAGATGGTGCAGGGCCCCGTGCGGGGCGGCGGCGTGCGCCTGGAGCACGGCGCGCTCCACCGGGTCGTACGCGGTGGGGCGGACGACGGCCACGATGCCGGGGCCGCCGACCGCCAGCCGGCCGTCCGCCTGGAGGGCGGCGAGGGCGGTGTCGACGACGCGGGCGGGGCCGCCGTTGAGGAAGGCGGCCTCGTACCGGTCGTGGACGGGTCCGCCGGGCCCGCGACGGGTCCGGACGACCCGGATCACGAGCAGCGTGATGCCGGTGACGCCGGCGAGGTAGTAGAGCGTGGTCAGGATGTTCACGGGCACCTCATCTCCGTACCAGTGCGTGACGGGCGGCTCGTACGAGCCGGGTGGCGCGGCCCGGCGGCCGACTGCCGGAACGGTCCTGCCACCACTCGGTCAGCCGGCGCCGTGCGTCCGGGTCCTCCGGCCGCCCTGCGACCAGCAGACGCTCGGCGAAGTCGAGCGCGTCCCGGCGGTAGCCGCCGGTCATCGGCCGGGACCGGGCGTAGGCGAGGAACGCCGGCCGGAACCCCGCGCCGAGGATCTCCGGCAGTTCCGGCGCGACCTTCGCGACCACCCCGGCCCGCTTGGCCGCCAGCGCCCGGGCCTGCACCCCGAGCCGCCGGCTGTCGAACCCCTCGGGCACGGGGGTCCCGGCGACCAGTGCGGACAGCAGGGCGGCCTGTGCCACGGCGACCCGCTGCCGGGCACCGGGACGCGCGGCGGACTCCCGCACGGGCTCGGCGCCGTCCCGCGCCGCCCCGGGACCGGAGTCCCGCCCCGCCCCGGGACCGGGCGCCGTGGCCGCCGTCACCGGGGCGCTCGGCATCGGCCCGCCCGAGACACGGGCCCCGGCCCCGATGAGCAGCGGCTGCGCCGGCGCGGCCGTGGCCCCACCGCGCCCCGCCCCGCCCCCGTGACCGGCGCCCCGACCGCGTACCGCCGACGCCCCCGTCACCGTCGCCCGTATCGCGCTCAGCTCGTCCCCCAGCTCCCGCGCGGAGGGGAAGTCGTCGTCCCGCTCCAGCAGCACGCCGGGCGGCGACACCCGCGACGCGAGGTCCGCCAGCACGTCGAGCACCACCTCCGGCACGGGATGCGCGTGGGTGTCGTGCCAGACGCCGTCCCGCTCCACACCTCCCGCCACGTGCACGTACGCGATCGCCTCCACCGGCAGCTCCGAGAGCGCCCGCGCGGGGTCCTCGCCGCGGTTGACGCGGTTGGTGTGCAGGTTGGCGACGTCGATGAGGAGCCGTACCCCCGTACGCTCCACCAGCTCCGCCAGGAACCGTCCCTCCGACATCTCCTCGCCGGGCCAGGCGACGAGGGCGGCGATGTTCTCCAGGGCGAGCGGCACGGGCAGCGCGTCCTGCGCGATCCGTACGTTCTCGCAGAGCACGTCGAGCGCGTCCCGGGTCCGCGGTACCGGAAGCAGATGGCCCGCTTCGAGCTGCGGCGTCGCCGTGAGCGACCCCCCGGCCCGTACGAACGCGATGTGCTCCGTGACCAGCGGCGCCCCGAGCGCCAGCGCCTTCTCGCCGAGCGCGGCGAGCCGTGCCGGGTCGGGCCGGTCCGCGCCCCCGAGCCCCAGCGAGACGCCGTGCGGGACGACCGTGACGCCGCGCTCGCGCAGCCGGGTCAATGAGTCGGGCAGATGACCGACGCAGATGTTCTCCGCGACGACCTCCACCCAGTCGACGCCGGACAGGCCCTCCACCGCGTCAGCGATCTCGGGACGCCAGCCGATGCCGATGCCGAGTTCCGTCATGTCCCCCTCCTTCGGTCCTCAGTCACCCACGTGATGGCCCCGGGGGGAACGTTCGAACCCCAGGAGGGGGACGTTCAGAGCTTCATTTGAGGTTCGTCGCCCCTCGGGCCGCACCGGGGAACGCGGACACCACCGTGCACGAGCCCGGGGCGATCTCCGTGAAGCCCGCGTCCCGCACCACCGGCAGTCCGCTCGTCGTCAGGGCCGGCCACTCCTCGGCCGGGGCGGTCCGCACGGCGAGCGGGAAGCCGGCCTCGCGCCAGGACTTCCGGTCCGCGTCCGTCATCGCCCACCACAGCAGCTGCGCGCCGTGCCCGGCCTGCGCCATCGCCTTGCCCGCCGACATGTCGAGCTCCGGGCTGAACCACAGCACCGCCGCCCCGTCCGGCACGGGACCGGGGTCGGCCGGGTCGTCGAGGTCGGTGCCCGAGACCTGGAGCCGGGCCAGGTCCTTGGGCCAGCCGTCGAGCGGGACGGGCGGGAAGACCCGTACCTCCGCCTCCCGGCCGGCGACCGTGATCCCCGGGAGCGCGTCAGCCCGCCGCCACTCCGCGCCGCGCGCCCGCCGCACCACCTTGCGGATCCTGGCGTCCTGCCAGTCCTCCATGGCCCGCGCCCACTCGCCCTCGCCGAGGGAGCGGTCGTCGGTGAGGATCTCCAGGACGGCGCGCGCCGCGGTCTCCAGGGCGTCGGTACGGGCCGGCGGCGCGTCCCGTTCGATCCGCACGACCAACGGCAGGACGAACTGGGGCTTCTCGTCGCGGAGATCGGTCTCGGGGGTCTCGTTGCTGCTCACCCGGCAAGTCTGCCACTCCCGTTCCGGGCGCCTGTTTGTGGGAACACATGCTTCCGGGTCAGGATGCCCTGCATGAAGAGTGATCTTTTCAGCAGCGAACACCTCGCCGAGACGGCCGCCTTCCCGGGCATGATCCTCCAGAACGCCAAGTCGGTGAAGTACACCGTCAACGGCGAGATGCACGCCCGTCAGGGGTCGATGATCGCCTTCCGCGGCGACCTCCAGTTCGAGCGCAAGGGCCAGGGCATCGGCGGCCTGCTCAAGCGAGCCGTCACCGGTGAGGGCCTGGCCCTGATGGCGGTGCGCGGCCAGGGCGAGGCCTGGTTCGCGCACGAGGCGCAGAACTGCTTCATCGTCGAGATCGAGCAGGGCGACGCGTTCTCGGTCAACGGCCGCAACGTGCTCTGCTTCGACGCCACCCTCCACTACGAGATCAAGACCGTGAAGGGCGCCGGCATGACCGGCGGCGGCCTCTTCAACTCCGTCTTCACCGGCTACGGCAAGGTCGCCCTCATCTGTGAGGGCAGCCCGATCGTCATCCCGGTCACCCCGCAGGCCCCGGTCCACGTCGACACCGACGCCGTCGTCGGCTGGACCGAGCAGCTGCGCACCTCGCTGCACCGCTCGCAGTCGGTCGGCTCGATGATCCGCGGCGGCTCGGGCGAGGCGGTGCAGCTGAAGCTGGAGGGCCAGGGCTTCGTCGTCGTCCGTCCCAGCGAGCTGACCCCGCAGAAGAACTCGTCCAGTTGAGGCTGGAGCGGGTCGGGCGCCGGCACGGCCTCCGGGGGCCGTGGGTCCTCCGGGAGGTCGGCCTCGACCTGCCCGCCGGGACCCTCGTCCGGGTCGTCGGCACGAACGGCACCGGGAAGTCGACCCTGCTCCGGCTCGTCGCCGGCGTCGACGCGCCCACCGAGGGCCGCGTCACCGGCCGGCCGCCCCGCACCGCGTACGTCCCCGAACGCTTCCCGGTCGCCCTGCCCTTCACGGCCGTCGACCACCTCGTCCACCTCGGCCGGATCCAGGGCCTCGGCCGGGCGGCGGCGCGGACCGCGGCGGGGGAGTGGCTGGAGCGCTTCGGAGCGCACGAGCACGCCCGTACGGACATGGCGGAGCTCTCCAAGGGCACCAGCCAGAAGGTCGCCGTGGCCCAGGCCCTCCTCGCGGCCCCGTCCCTGCTCGTCCTCGACGAGGCCTGGACGGGCCTCGACACGGGGGCGCGCGCGGAACTGGACGCGGCCGTCCGCGAGCGCGTCGCGGCGGGCGGCACCGTCGTCTTCGTCGACCACGACCCACGACGGCTGACGGGCGAGCCGACCGCGGTGTACGAGGTGGCGGCGGGCCGGGTGGGACGGGTGGGGACGCCCGCCGGCGCGCTCCCCGGTCCGGCGTCCGGTCCGCTCCCCGGTCCGGCGTCGGGTCCGCTCTCCGGTCCGGTCCCCGGTCCGGCCTCCGACGCGGATTCCGGTGCGGGGCGCGGGCCCGGCCCATGGGTCCGGATCACCGTCTCCGGCGAGGGCGCCCCGCCGCTCCCGGTCCGGCTCCCCGGCGACCCCGTCCGCGCGCCCGGTGCCGACGGCACCACCGTCCTCACCGTGGACGCGGCGCACTCCGACGCCCTCCTGCGGACGCTCCTCGCCGCCTCCTGGCACATCCACCACCTCTGCTCGGAAGGCGTACGGGTATGACGGCGCTCCTGCGCTACCGGACGGGCCTGCTCCTGCGCTCGCAGCGCTGGCTCGCGCCGCTCCTCCTGTACGCGGCCTTCCTCGGCGTCGGCGTGAACGTGGGCGAGCCCGTGCTCGGCGCGCTCGGCCTCACCGCCGCCGCCCTCCTCCCCGTGACCGCCTGGACCGTACGGATCTGCCTGACCCAGGAGCCGCCCGCCGCCCGGAACGTGGTCGCGGCCGCCGCCGGCCGGGAGCGCGCCCATCTCGCCGCGCTCGTCACGGGGGCCGCCCTGCCGACGCTCGTCGGCGCGGTCGCCGTCCTCGCGGTGACGGCGACCGGCGACCGTCGCGGCGTCACCGCGCTCGCCGCCACGACCACCGGTCTGCTCGCCGCCCTCGCCTGCTCCCTGACCGGCGCCGCCGTCGGGGCACTGACCGCCCGCCCGTTCGTCCGGGCCCCCGGCTGGTCACTCGCGGCCCTCGTCCTCGGTTCGCTGCTCGCCCTGGTGACCACCGGCTCCCCGGCGAAGCACGCGATGACGGCCCTGATCACCGGTGCGCGCACGGCGACCGCCGACCCGCCGTGGCTCGCCTGCGCGGGCGCCCTGCTGCTCGCGGCCGCGGCGGCGGCCCTCGCCTGCCGGGCCACGGCGCGCCTGGAGTGAGTAGGCTCGAAGACATGAACGAGTCCACGTCGTACTGCGCCCCCGAGCCCGGTCCGAAGCCCGAGACGGCGACCGAGGGGCCGTTCGCCGCGTGCGTGCTGTGCCAGGAGCCGACCGAGTACCCGGAGTCCACGAAGGGCATCACCCTGTGCCCGGTCTGCGAGTGGCAGGAGGCCCAGCGCACGGCCTGCTCCGGCTGAGGACCCCGGGGCCGGGGGTTCCGGGGCCGGGGGAGGTTCCGGCCGCGCCCGCCCGGACCCGTCAGCGGCTCATCAGTTCCGAGACCTTCACGAAGCGGTAGCCGCGGGCCCGGAGTTCCGGGACGATCCGGCGGATCGCCCGCTCGGTGACCGGGGCCGCGCTGCGCGTGCAGTGCATGACGACCAGGGAGCCGGGCTTCACGCCGTCGAGGACCTGCTCGGCCACCGCGTCCGCGTCCTTCGCGAAGGCGTCGCCGCTGACCACGTCCCACTGGACCGCCGTCACCCCCGCCGGGGCGAGGGCGCGCAGGGCCGCGTCGTCGTAGCAGCCGCCGGGGAAGCGGAAGTACGGGACGACGTTGAGGGCGCCGGCGTCCCGGAAGGCGTCGAAGGCGCGCTGGACGTCGGCCGCCATGTCCGGCCCGGGGACGGTCGGGAGGCCGTAGCAGGGGGACGCGAAGGCGTAGTGGCTGTAGGAGTGGTTGGCGATCTCGAAGCGCGGGTCGCCGCCGATGGACCTGGCCTGGTCCGGGTACTCCTCCGCCCAGCGGCCGGTCATGAACACGGTCGCGTCCACCTTGAGCCGGCGCAGGGTCGCGATGAGCTCCGGGTTGTCGAAACGCTCTCCCCGCGCGGCCCGGGGCCCCTGATCGGCCGTCATGTCGGCGTCGAAGGTGAGGGCGACGACCTTCTCGGCGGCCTTCGGCGTGCCCGTCGCCCGGCGGGTGTACACGGGGGTGAGGCCGCCGGGGCCCGGTGCCATGGTGGGCGGGGTGGCCGGGACGCGCGCGGGCCTGGGGCCGGCGGCGGGTGCGCTCGCCCGGGGCGAGGGGGCGGCCTGGGAGGCGCTCGCCTCGGCCGTCCGGGGAGCGGGGGTCTCGGCGGCGCCTCCGCCACAGCCGACCAGGGAGGCGCCCAAGAGACCGAGCGTCGCCAACTTTCGTACAGAAGTGTTCACGATCGGAAGTTAACCGATCAAAGTGCTTATCACCCGCAACGCGACACGCGGTGAACGGCTCACGCGGCGGGGCCTCCGACGGCGCGACCCCGGAAGGCGCCCGGCCGCACGCGAGCGCGCGCGACCGGGCCGGAGCACGGCTCAGCTCAGCACCACGGGCCCGTCACCGCGAAGGTCGTCCCGGGGGTGTAGCAGTTCACGTACATCGTCTGCCGGTCGGGCGAGAAGGTGACGCCCGCGAACTCGCCCCACTCCGGGGCGTCGGGCGACCCGATGTTCTGGGCCCCGCGCGCCACCGCGTACACCTCGCCCCGCTCGCTCACCCCGAAGACGTGCTGCGCCCCGTCGCCGTCCTCGCTGACCATCAGACCCCCGCCGGGTGCCAGGCAGATGTTGTCCGGCGACTCGCCGGGGAGCCGGATGTCCGTGCTCGGACCGAAGACGACGACGAGGGTGAGCCGGCGCCGGTGCGGCTCGTACTTCCAGACCTGGCCGAAGTGCGTCGCGCCGGAGCCGTCCGCCACGCGCGCGAACGAGGACACGAAGTACACCGCCCGCCCGCCCCAGTAGCAGCCCTCCAGCTTCTGGGCGTGCGTGATGCCCCGGGGCCCGAAGTCCTGGTGCCTGATCGGGGTCCCGGTTGCCTGCGGATCCGGTACGGGGACCCATTCGACGCGCTCGAAGCGGGCGCCGGTCTCCTGGACCACGGAGAGGTCGGGCACCCCCGGCACCCGCATGGCCTCCAGGGCGCCGCCCGCGCGCAGCGAGCCGGTGCCGCCGAGCGGCTTGTGGGGGAGGAAGCGGTAGAAGAGCCCGAAGGGCCGCTCGAAGGCGTCCTCCGTCTCGTACACGATGCCGCTCGCCGGGTCGACCGCGATCGCCTCGTGCTGGAAGCGGCCCATCGCGGTGAGCGGGACGGCTCCGGTGCGGTGCGGGTCGGCGCCGTCGACCTCGAAGATGAAGCCGTGGTCCTTGGTGTAGCCGTTCGTGCCGGCCCTGTCCTCGGTCTCCTCGCAGGTGAGCCAGGTGCGCCAGGGGGTGGGGCCGCCCGCGCAGTTGACGGCGGTTCCGGCGATGGCGACCCGTTCGCCGAGGACGTTGTTCCGGCCGTCGAGTTCGAGCGCCGTACAGCCGCCCTTGGCGGCCGGGTCGTACGTCAGGCCGGGGACGGTCGGGACGCCGATCTTCCCGGTGACCCGGTTCTCGTGGTTGCGGACGAGGTGCACCCGGCCGCGGCGGCCGGCGAAGGCGCCCATGCCGTCGGGGTTGCTGGGGACGGGACCCTCGCCGGAGCGGAGCGGTTCGCCCTGCCGGGAGAGGACCTTGTAGCGGAAGCCGGCCGGCAGGTCGAGCAGGCCGTCCGGGTCGGGGACGAGGGGGCCGTATCCGGCCCGGCCCGTGTGGCCGCCGGGTGCGGCGCTCGCGCTGCCGGCGAAGAGCTCGGAGAGCGCGCCGGTGAAGGCGATCCCGGCGGCGGAGGCGCCGGTGCGGGAGAGGATCTGACGTCGAGTCGCGGACATGAGGCAACAACTCCTGTTGGCGGACAGGCAGGTGTGACGCGTGACCCGCATGTGTGTACCACGCAACGTGGTGACACGTGAACCATGCGGGCCACAACAGCCTCGTGTTGCTTGGAGTCTGACGTGAGGTCAGATCCGTCCGGAGGTCAGACCAGCTCGGCCGTGAGCGTGATCGTCGTGCCCGTGAGCGCCTGGCTGACCGGGCAGTTCTTCTTCGCGTCCGCGGCGGCGGCCTCGAACTGCTCCGCGTCCAGGCCCGGGACCTCGCCGCGCACGGTGAGGTGGATGCCGGTGATGCCCTCGCCCGGCTGGAAGGTCACGTCGGCCTTCGTCTCCAGACGGGTGGGCGGGGTGCCCGCGCCGGCCAGACCGTGGGAGAGCGCCATCGAGAAGCAGGAGGAGTGCGCGGCGGCGATGAGCTCCTCGGGGCTGGTCTTCCCGTTCGGCTCCTCCGAGCGGGCCGGCCAGGAGACGTCGTACGAGCCGAGACCGGAGGAGTCGAGGGTGACGACGCCGGAGCCCTTGAGGAGGTCGCCCTGCCAGACGGTGTGGGCGTGACGCACGGTGGCCATGGTGGATCCCTTTCGATCGGGTATGGCCTCCAACCTACTGCGCCACAAGCCCCTTGGCGTCGCGGGCGAGCGCGGTGAGCCGGGAGATCGCCCGGAAGTACTTCTTGCGGTAGCCGCCGTTCAGCATCTCGTCGCTGAACAGTCGGTCGAAGGGGAGACCGGAGGCGAGGACGGGTATCTCGCGGTCGTAGAGCCGGTCGGCCAGGACGACGAGCCGGAGCGCCGTCGACTGGTCGGGGACGGGCCGCACGTCGGTGAGGCAGACGGCGGAGAGGTCGTCGGTGAGCGCGCCGTACCGGCTGGGGTGAACCCTGGCCAGGTGTTCGAGCAGATGCGGGAAGTCGTCGAGCGAGGCGCCCGGCGTGGCGTACGCGGTCTCCGTGACGGTCTGGTCGGAGTGGGGGGCCGGGGCCTCGGGCAGGCCGCGGTGGCGGTAGTCCTCGCCGTCGATGCGCAGCGGGCGGAAGTGGGCGGAGAGGCCCTGGATCTCGCGCAGGAAGTCGGCGGCGGCGAAGCGGCCCTCGCCGAGCTTGCCGGGGAGCGTGTTGGAGGTGGCGGCGAGCGCCACGCCCGATTCGACGAGCTTGCCGAGCAGGCTGGAGACGAGGACGGTGTCGCCCGGGTCGTCGAGCTCGAACTCGTCGATGCAGAGGAGACGGTGGTCGCCGAGGGTCTTCACCGTCTGCTGGAAGCCGAGCGCGCCGACCAGGTTGGTCAGCTCCACGAAGGTGCCGAAGGCCTTCAGCGCCGGCTCGGCGGGGGTCGCGTGCCACAGGGAGGCCAGCAGGTGGGTCTTGCCGACGCCGTACCCGCCGTCCAGGTAGACCCCGCGCGGCCCGGTGGGGGCGGCGGGCTTCCGCGCGAACCAGCGGCGCCTGCCCGAGCCGGAGGCGTGCGCTCCGCCCAGGCCGGCCGCGAAGGAGCTCAGCGCCTTGACGGCCTCCGTCTGGCTGGGCTGGTTCGGGTCCGGGAGGTAGGTGTCGAAGCGCACGGAGTCGAAGCGCGGCGGCGGGACCATCTCCGCGACGAGCCGGTCGGCGGGGACGTGGGGCTCTCGGGAGCAGAGCGAGAGCGGGGCCGCGGAGGCGGAGGCGGCTTCGGTGAGGGCACGGGTCGACACAGTTCCCCACTGTAAGCGCCATGTCAGACTGCCAGGATGCGACGCCTGCTTCCTGTGACGGACATGACAGCCCCCGAGACCGCCGCCGGGGACGCCGGTGCCGATGGGGTCGGTGGGGCTGCTGGGATCGGAGGGGCCGGTACCGGCGGGACCCCCGCGGTCGGCACCGCCGCCCCGGTCTCCGCCGACGCCTCCGGTGCGGTCGGCGCCGCGGCCCCGGTCGCCGCCTCCGGTCGCGAGTGGTCCCTCGACGAGCTGGCCGACGCCTACGCGTACCCCGGGCCGCCCGCCGGGGAGGGCGCGTGGCTGCGGGCCAACATGGTCTCCTCGCTCGACGGGGCCGGCCAGCACGGCGGGCGCTCGCAGCCGCTCTCCTCCGACGCGGACATGCGGATCTTCGGCACCCTGCGGGGCCTGGCCGACGTGGTCGTGGTCGGTGCGGAAACGGTACGCCTGGAGGGTTACCGCCCCGCACGCGCGCGCGAGGCCTTCGCCGCCCGCCGGGCCGCCGCCGGACAGGGCCCGGCCCCCGTGATCGCCGTGGTCAGCGCCTCCCTGAAGCTGGACTTCTCGCTGCCCCTCTTCACCGAGCCGCTGGTGCCGACGCTGGTCCTCACCGGCGCCGCCGCGCCCGCCGACCGGGTGCGGGCCGCGCGCGAGGCGGGCGCCGAGGTGCTGGTGGCGGGGGACGGCGCCGGGGTGGATCCGGCCCGGGCGGTGGCGGTGCTCGCGGAGCGCGGGCTCCGGCGCCAGCTGACCGAGGGCGGGCCCCGGCTGCTCGGCCAGTTCGTGGCGGCGGGGGTCCTCGACGAGCTGTGTCTGACGATCTCCCCGACCATGACGGCGGGCGGCGCCCAGCGGATCGCCGGGGGTCCTTCGGTGGCCGTCCCGACACGCTTCGCCGTGGCGTCGGTGCTGGAGCAGGACGGCTTCCTCTTCACCCGCTACCGTCGGATCTGACAATCGGCGGAATTTGTCGTTCCGCTTACCGTCCGCTGGGCACACTTACTGTCGCAGACCCCGTGCGGGCACGGGGAAGGATGGTTTCCGCAGAAGGGCTCCTGAGGTGTTCACAAGCGTTCTGATGATCGAGAAGCCCCTGACGTCCGTCGACGTGGAATTCGTCACCACCCTGCACGGCGACGAGGGCGTGTCCTTCATCGTTCTGATGCAGCCCCGTGGTGACCAGGCCGATGTACTGCTGCGTGCCATCGACGACGTCGCCATGGGCGAACTGAAGGAAGCCGCCCGTGAGGGCGACGAACCGGAGGGCAAGGAGGCCCGGATCCCCGCCGAGCAGGCCCTGGAGTACTCGCTCCAGGCCCTGAGAAACGCCGGCTGCGAGGCGGTCGGACAGGTCGTCGAGGACCACCCGCTCAACAAGATGAAGGCGGTGGTCGACGAGTCGGAGGCGGACGAGGTGATCGTGCTCACCGCCCCGCACTACGTGGAGGAGTTCTTCCACCGGGACTGGGCCTCCCGGGCCCGCCACAAGGTGGGCGTCCCGGTGCTCAAGCTCTTCGCCCACAGCGAGCAGGACGGCGCCTAGCGGTCGCGTCCGGGCCGCGCCCCGTGCAGGGGGCGCGGCCCGGACCACGACGCCCCGCCGACGAGGGACCGCCCCCGCGGCGGCACCGCCCGGCCCCCCGCGGGGCCGCCGGGCCCACCCGGCCGGAGCCACTAGGCTGGGGACTTCCACGCACGACGCACCCCGGGGAGAGATCCACATGGCACCCGCCATTCCCGCCGCCATGGAACGGCCGCACTTCATCGGCATCGGCGGTGCCGGAATGTCGGGCATCGCGAAGATCCTCGCCCAGCGCGGCGCCAAGGTCGCCGGCAGCGACGCCAAGGAGTCGGCGACCGCCGAGTCCCTGCGCGCCCTGGGCGCCACCGTGCACATCGGCCACGCCGCCGAGCACCTCGCCGACGACGCCTCCGCCGTCGTCGTCTCCAGCGCCATCCGCGCCGACAACCCCGAGCTGGCCCGCGCCGCCGAGCTGGGCATCCCGGTCGTCCACCGCTCCGACGCGCTCGCCTCCCTCATGGACGGCCTGCGCGCGATCGCGGTCGCCGGTACGCACGGCAAGACGACGACCACCTCCATGCTGGCCGTCGCCCTCACCGAGCTCGGTCTCGACCCCTCGTACGCCATCGGGGGCGACCTCGCGGGCCCCGGCACCAACGCCCTGCACGGCGACGGCGCGATCTTCGTCGCCGAGGCCGACGAGAGCGACCGCAGCTTCCAGAAGTACGACCCCGAGGTCGCGATCGTCCTCAACGTCGAGCTGGACCACCACGCGAACTACGCCTCCATGGACGAGATCTACGAGTCCTTCGAGGCCTTCACCGCCAAGATCCGCCCCGGCGGCACCCTGGTCGTCGGCGAGCACGCGGGCGCCCGTGAGCTGGCCCGCCGGGTCGCCGACCGCGACGGCCTGCACGTCGTCACCGTCGGTGAGACCGAGGACTCGGACGCCCACATCCTGAAGATCGTCCCGAACGGGATGAAGAGCGAGGTGACGGTCGCCCTCGACGGCGTCGAGCACACCTTCACCGTCTCCGTCCCCGGCCGTCACTACGCCCACAACGCCGCCGCGGCCCTCGCCGCCGGCGCGCGCGTCGGCATCGACCCGGCCGAGCTGGCCCAGGCCCTCACCGCCTACACCGGCGTCGGCCGCCGCCTGCAGCTCAAGGGCGAGGCCCGGGGCGTCCAGGTCATCGACTCGTACGCGCACCACCCCACCGAGATGACCGCCGACCTGGAGGCCATGCGCGGCGCGGCCGGCGCCTCCCGGCTCCTCGTCGTCTTCCAGCCCCACCTCTTCTCCCGCACCCAGGAACTGGGCAAGGAGATGGGCGACGCGCTGGCCCTCGCCGACGCGTCCGTCGTCCTCGACATCTACCCGGCCCGCGAGGACCCGATCCCGGGCATCACCAGCGAGCTGATCATCGCCGCCGCGCGCCGCGCCGGCGCCGACGTGACGCCCGTGCACGACAAGAACACGGTGCCGGAGGTCGTGGCGGGAATGGCGGGCCCCGGCGATCTCGTTCTGACGATGGGCGCGGGAGACGTCACGGACCTCGGTCCGCGGATCCTCGACCACCTGTCGAAGTAGCGGTCGCAACAGCAGAGGGAGCGAGCTCATGGCGTACGACGTCGAGAAGCCGGACGAGCAGTGGCGTGCGGAGCTGACCCCGGCGGAGTACCAGGTGCTGCGCCAGGCGGGCACCGAGCCCGCCTTCCGCGGTGAGTACACGGACACCACCACCACCGGCGTGTACTCCTGCCGGGCCTGTGGCGCGGAGCTGTTCACGTCGAACGAGAAGTTCGAGTCGCACTGCGGCTGGCCGTCCTTCTTCGACCCGAAGGACAGCGAGGCCGTCGAGCTGATCGCCGACCGCTCGCACGGCATGGTCCGCACCGAGGTCCGCTGCTCCCGCTGCGGCTCGCACCTGGGCCACGTCTTCGAGGGCGAGGGCTACCCGACCCCGACGGACCAGCGGTACTGCATCAACTCGATCTCGCTGCGGCTGGAGCCGCGCGAGGGCTGACGCCCGAACCGTCCTCGTCCCGCGCGGGGGGACCGCGCGGGACGTCGGCGTCCCCCGGGGCCGTCGTGGACGCCGTACGGCGATGGCGAGGCCCCGACGGACCGTCACCCTCCCCCTGTGGTAGGACTGTTGCGGATTGCAAACAGGTGCCAACGGGGGGACGGGGACGTGGCGGTAACGGTGCCGGGGTGGGCGGACACGCTGCTCGATCTGATCGGGGTCGCGTGGCCGAACGTCGACGAGGACGCGTACCGCGACATGGCGGACGCGCTCCGTGAGTTCGCGGAGGACCTGGAGGACGACGGCCAACTCGCGAACAACCACTTCGAGCGGCTGCTGTCCTCGGGGCAGGGTGAGTCGCTGGACGCGCTCAACGAGCACTGGGCGAAGGTCAAGAGCAAACACATCAAGGACATCGCCGGTGCGGCCCGCACGATCGCGGGAGGCCTGGACACCGCCGCGGGCGCGATCGAGGGCATGAAGCTCGCGGCTCTCGTCCAGCTCGGCTACCTCGCCGCCGAGGCGGGCATCGCGATCTCCCTCATCCCGGTGACCGGGGGCCTGTCGGCGCTGATCGGCGCGGCGGCGATGCGGGCCACGCAGGAGGTGATCAAGCGGCTGATCAAGGAGTGCGTGGAGGAGGCCGTCGGGTACGTCGTGGCGGCGATGACCGAGCCCGCCGTGGCGGCCCTGGAGGGCATGGCGGCCGATCTCGTCGTACAGCTCGGCGCGGTGGCGATCGGGCTCCAGGACGGCGTGGACCTCGACCAGACGAAGGACGCGGGCAAGGACGGCTTCAAGGACGGCGTGCAGTCGGGCAAGGAGGCCATGAACCTGGCCTCCGCCGGCGGCGGAGGCGGTGGCGGGGGCAAGGCGCCGGGCGGCGGGTTGAAGAACCTGCACATCGAGCACTCCGAGCACACCCACGCCTCCACCCAGCTCAACGGCGTCAGTGTCGCCATCCACGGCAAGACGGCCGGCAAACTCACGAAGGCGAAGACCGCACACGGCCGGGCCCGGGGCCGTGACTCGATCGCGGACGCGATCGACCCGGTCGCCGACAAGGCCCTGGAGGCCCTCACCAAGGCCGCCAAGTCCATGGGCGACCATGTCGGCCAGACGCTGCCCAAGGTCGTCAAGCAGATCTCCGTCGACCACAAGAACACCGACCACGACCTCCGTGACCGCTTCGCCCGTCAGCGCAAGGGCGACCACGACGACAACGGCGGCAAGGGCGGCGGCGGTGGTGGCGGCGGCGGAGGCGGCGGTGGTGGTGGCGGCAACGGAGGGAACGGCGGCTCCGGCGACGACCCCAACGGCCGGCGCATCAGCCCGTCCCCGCCGTGGCACGGCAGTTCCGCCGGCACCATGCGGCACCACCGGACGGACCCGCTCGACGTCCGCCACCTCACGCCGGAGCAGCAGCGGGCGGCGCTCGTCCAGGAGGCCCACGACCTCGCGAACCAGGCGCGCAAGGCCGACCCGGACAACGAGGACGACCCCAAGCACAAGATCGACCTGGCCAAGACGCACTTCCCGCCCGGCACGAACCTCCTGGACGGCTCGTGCGCCGGGGGCCTGCTGCACGACGGAGTCGTCACCGGCCACACCAGCGCCACCAAGGGAGCCGGACAGAAGCTGCCCGACCTGCATCCCGCCATGCAGTCGATCTACGATCAGGTCGACCAGCAGATCAGAGCGGGTGGCGACTACCCTGGCGCGGGCCACGGCAAGTGCGCGGAGGCGCATCTCGTCTCGGACCGGCTCCGGCAGCTGGACCCCACCGGCACGGGGATCAGCTCGGTCGACGGCGTGCGCGACGCCATGCGGGGCGCGCAGGTCTACAGCGTGCAGATCGGCCACCAGGTCAAGCCGCACCCGCTGGGGCACGGTGAGTACAAGCCGCCGTGCCGGTCCTGCAGCATCGCCATGGACATGGCCGGGATCACCGCCATCACCGGATGAGGAGCACGGAGCACACATGCCGCACATGAACACCCCGGAGGACGTCGACGCCTGGTTCCGGGAGTACGGATGGTTCCCGGGACGTGACGTGTCGGAGACCGTACCGGCGATGGTCGACGAGATCACCGGGCAGTACCGGGACGGAGGGTTCCCGGTGGAGCCCTTCGAGGCCGCGACGGCCTTCCTCGCCGAGCACGGAGGGCTGCGCCTCACCATCGACGCCAAGCGGGAGGACTACCTCTACTTCACGCCGTACCTCGGCTACCGGTCCGTTCCGTCGGATGTCGCCGAGCTGAGCCGCGACCTCGGTGTCCGGCTCTTCCCGGTCGGGCTCGACGGCTCGGAGGGATCGCCCGTCCTCATGGACGAACGGGGCCGGTTCTTCTTCATGCACCACACCGGCAACTACTACATGGGCGCCGACAAGTACGAGGCCATGATCGCCCTCGCCCACGCCCCCATGCAGGACGCGGAGGACTACTTTGTCTGACCTGATTCCGGGCACGGCGGCCTCCCTGCTCATCCGGGGCACCATCGTCAGCCACACCAACCTCGCCGGTGACGGCGAGCCGCATCTCCACCCGGCCGTCGGGGAGTTCTTCGACGGGCTCCCGCCCGCCCTGCGCGAGCCGTTCATCGGCTACTGCGCCGAGTCCGCCCTCGTCTCCGACGAGCTCTTCGGCCTCGACCGGCAGCGGGGCGACGGCGGCACGGTCACGTTGGACGAGGCGGCACCGCACTTCGAGGGCGCCGCGCTCGTCGCCCGCAAGATCCGCCCGCACGGCGATCCCGAGCACGGTACCGAGGCCGAGGTCTGCCGTTCGTGTTCCGCGCTGCTCGACCGGCTGGGGATCGACGTTCTCCACGACGAGGCGTGAGGACCGACGGTGGGTGACGTACGGAGCGCCGGCCCGGCGAGCGGAGCCGTGCCGAGCACCGACATGCCGGCCGAGGCCGGCTGGCACGCGGGGCGGGACGCCGGGGACGCCGCCCTGCCGGCGATCCTCATGACGGTGACGGTCGGTGGGGGAAGCGTCTTTCCCGCCGCCGAGGGGGCCCTCCGCGAATTCCACGGCCTCCGGATCCGTGCCGCCCCGCACGGCGGGCGGGAAGTCGCCGCCACCGGCTGCGTCGTCGACCCACGGGAGGCCCGCTTCGCGAGCCCGCAGCTGGACCGGCTCGGCGGTGAGCTGGGACTCCGGCTCTTCCCCTTCGGCCGCACGGACGCGGACGCGGCGCTCGCCGTCGACGAGGAGGGCCGGCTGCTGGCGCTCGGCACCGGAGGAGCCTGGTTCCTCGGCGCGACCGTACGCGAGGGCCTGGCCGTCCTGACCGAGGGCGTCGCGCCGGTACGGCTCCGCCCGCCCCGGTGGCGCTTCCCGCTGCCGGGCCTCCCCGCCGACCTCGCCGGGGCCGTGCGGGCCGCGCTCGTGGCCGTCTACGTGCTGCACAGCTCGGGCGTCTTCGGCGCCCGCGCGGTGCGCCTGCGGGCCACCACCTTCCGGGGGATCGGAGTCGTGGCGGTGGACGAGGAGTTCCGGCTGCGGCGGGGCGCCCTGGAGGAGAACGCGGAACCGCTCACCGAGGCGATGAGCGCCCGGCTCGACGCGGCCGGGGTCCGCGCGGGCGGCTGCGAGCTGACCCTGACGGTGACCGCTCCGCCCGGGACCGACGGGCCGTCGGCCACGGTGGAGTGCGGGGTGACGGTGGGCGGCGACCGGACCCACGGTCCCGCGCTGACCCTCTCGGCGGGCCTGTCGACGTCCTTCGGCCCGGCGGCGAAGGCCCTGGGCGCCTGCGCCGACGCCCTCGCCGACTGGTCGGCGTCGACCGCGGGTACACCGGTCTCCTGAGGCGCCCGGGGACGGCGGGCCGACGGTCAGTGGACCGAGAACCCGCCGTCCACGAAGAGGGACTGGCCCGTGACGTACGCGGAGGACGTGCTCGCGAGGAAGACGGCCGCGCCCGCGAAGTCCTCCGCGAGACCGTTGCGGCCGACCATGGTGCGGGCGGCCAGCGCGGCGACCTTCTCGGGGTCGGAGGAGAGCCGCCGGTTGAGGGCGGTCATGACGAAGCCGGGGACCAGGGTGTTGGCCGTGACGCCGTACGGGGACCAGGCCTCGGCCTGCGAACGGGCCAGCGACTCCAGGGCGCCCTTGGACACTCCGTACGCCCCGCTCTGCACGAACGCCCGGTGCGCCTGCTGCGAGGTGATGTGGATGATCCGCCCGAAGCCGCGCTCGGCCATGCCGGGTCCGAAGCGCTGACCGAGCAGGAACGGGGCTTCCAGGTTCACGGTCATCGTCGTGTCCCAGACCTCCTCGGCGAGTTCGCCGAAGGGCGGACGGAGGTTGATCCCCGCCGAGTTCACCAGGATGTCCGGTTCCCCGAACACCTCGGCCGCCGCCTCCGCCCCTGCCTTGATCCCCTCGCGGGTGCTCAGGTCGGCGCTCACCCAGGCCGCCCGGCAGCCGTCGGCCGTCAGCTCGTCCACGGTCGCGACGAGTTCGGCCTCCTTGCGGGCCACGACCACGACCCTCGCCCCGGAGCGGGCCAGGGCACCGGCGATGGCCCGGCCGATTCCGGAACTGCCGCCCGTCACCAGGGCGGTGCGCCCGTCGAGGGAGAAGAGGCCGGAGAGATAGCCGGCGGGGGTCGTGCTCATGGGTCGTGCTCCTCGTGTCGTGCGGTGCTCAGGCCAGCCGGGTCAGGAACGCGGTCCAGACGGCGGGGGAGAGGGCGAGCTGCGGGCCCGTGACGTTCTTCGAGTCGCGGACGTGGACGGTGGTGGGGCAGGAGGCGACCTCGACGCAGTCGCCGTCTCCGCCGCTGCTGTAGCTGGACTTGTGCCAGGACAGGGCGACTTCCACGCAGTTGTCGCCACTGCTGCCGCTGTAGCTGCTCTTGAACCAGGCCAGGTCTGTACTGCTCATGGCGCTCCTCGCATCTCCTGCAACAGGCTCACGGAGTCCTCTGCGGAGAGAGCCTGTGCTCGCATCCTGGCATACCGCTTCTGGAGGATGCTGACCACTTTGGCGTCGGAGATGAGGAGGCCGTTCTCCTGACCCTCGCTGTAGGCGTACCACCTGTTCTCAGGGGTCTCCAGGAGGCACAGGGGCCCGTCGAGCCCCGCGTGGTGCCCGCGAGCCTGCTGCATGATCTGGATATCGATGTTGCGCCGGGCGCAGATGTCGAGGATGTGGTTGATCTGCTCGCGCATGACCTCCGGGCCGCCCGTCTGACGGCGTAGCACGTGCTCCTCGATGATGAAGCTGTAGATCGTGTGAGGGCGGTCGGTCAGCAACTTCTTCCGCTCGGCTCGGGCGACGAGTTTCGCGTCGATCTCGTCGTCGCCCAGCGCCGGGATCCGCTGCTCGAACAGCGTCCTCGCGTACGCCGGCGTCTGGAGCAGCCCCGGCACAAGCCGGTTCTCGTACGTGTAGAGCGTCACCGCCTTGCCCTCCAGGCTCGCCCACTGGCGGAACCACTTCGCGAGCCCGGGCTTGCGGACCAGGTGCTTCGCCGCGCCCCGGATGACACCGAACGCGTCGAGCAGTTCCTCCGACCGCTCCACGAAGTCGGCGGACGGTAAACGCCGTCCCTGCTCGATCGAGGCCACCGTCGGTACCGAGTACCCGACGCGCGGCGCGAAGGCCTCCTGCGTCAGCCGGGCCCGCTTCCGGAAGGCCTTGACCACCTCCCCGAAGGCCTTCAGGCTGTCCGACGTCTCCGGTTCGCCGCCGCTCTGTCCCTCGTCCGGTACTTCGTCCGTCACCCCGGCCACCTCTCGCACCCGTGCACACGCACTGAACGCGACCATGCTCACGGGCAGTTACCGATACTGTCCAGAGTGTGAACCCGTACGCTGTCGGAGCGTACGGGTTCCTGACCTGGCGACAGTCTCCGGAGCGGCGCCACATTGGCCCCATGACCTCCCCCGTGACCCACGAAGAGACCGTCACCGTACGTGTGTTCACCCAGCGCTTCAGCTCGACCCCGCGCGGCGCCCGGCTCGCACGCCGTCTCGCCCTCCATCAGCTCGACCGCTGGCTGCTGCCGTACGGCTCCGAGGCCTCCGATGCCGCCGGGCTCCTCGTGGCGGAACTCGCCGCCAACGCCGTCACCCACGGCCGGGTGCCCGGGCGCGACTTCGAGCTGACGCTCACGTACGCGCCCGGGCTGCGGCTGCGGATCGACGTCTCCGACACCCGGGGTGAACGGCGACCGACCGCCGCGACCCCGGGCCCCCTCGACGAGGGGGGCAGGGGCCTGCTCCTGGTCGACGCGGTGGCGACACGGTGGGCCGTGCTCGACCGCGTACCGGTCGGGAAGACCGTACGGGCCGAACTGGACCTCGGGGCCGCGTCGTCGTCGACGACGGCGGGCGGCCGGGCCCCGGCCGGTCTGCCGACTCCGCCCGTCGACGCCGCGGGACCGCCCGTCCTACCATGATCGCCCGCAGCAGACGACCGAGGGGAGCCAGGGGATGGCGGTCACGTCGCAGCAGGCAAGGAGGACTCTGAGTCCGCGCGCGAGCTTCTGGTTCGCGCTGATCGTCACGTTGCTCCTGGCGGCCCTCTCGGGTCTCGTGATGCACCCGGCGGCCCGGCACCTCCAGTCATTGGAGAACGGACTGCCGGCGCGGGCGACGCTGGAGTCGATCCCCTCGTGCATGACGGGCGGCTGCCGGATCAGCTTCGAGGCGGAGGGCCGGACCGTGGTGACGAAACTGCCGTTCGGGAGCAGCAGCAGGATCAAGGTCGGCGACCGCATCGACATCCGGTACCGGGCCGAGGACCCCCGGGTGGTCGCCCGTGCCGGGGACGTCGGCGGCGGTGGCCCGGCGCTGTTCGCCGTGCTGTCGGGGGCCTCGGCGGTGCTGTTCGCGCTGGCCACGGTCTGGTCGGCCTTCCTCCTGTGGCGACAGCGACGGCAGCGCGCAGCGTGAGTGCCCGGGTGTCCGGGCATCTCGGTGTCCGGGCTGCGGAGGACCGCAGGCCGGGCAACGCCGACGGGTAGCCGGCGGGGGGGCGCG
>NZ_JBEOXR010000008.1:138207-213271 GCF_040296665.1 Streptomyces sp. NPDC002057 | reverse complement strand
CAGCTGCGCGTACGCGGCCGGTCCGCCCTCCTTCGCCCAGGCGGCGGAGTTCTTCTCCAGCCACTCCAGGGCCGGCTTCGCCTCCTTCGCGGCGCCGGCCGCGGCGAGCGCGACGACGGCGTCGGCGGTGTTGCCGACGTCGGGCTTCTCAGTGGTGTCGGTGGCGCCCGGCATCGGCGGCAGGGTCAGGTGGCCGGTCTTCGCGAGGGTCTTCGCCAGGTAGGAGGAGCCGTTGAGCGCGGCCCGCTCGACCGTCGGCTTCGCCAGGTCGGTGCAGACCGGCGGCTGCTCGGGGGAGGCCTTGGTGGCGACGACGCTCTTGCCGAGCCCGCCGAGGGTGGCGGCGGCGGTGGCGTCGGCGTTCGCGAGGAGCTTGCCGGACTTGTCCGGCTGGTAGGCGAAGGCGCCGGGGCCCTCCTTGTCCGTGCAGGGCAGCGCGAAGGTGAGGAGCGCGTCGTACGGGGTGCGGCCCTCGGCGGAGGTGTACGAGCCCGGCTTCACGCCCGTCGCGGCGAGCGCGCCGATGACGACGGAGGTGGAGTTGGCGTCGCTGGGGCCGCCGACGCCGTAGCCCCAGCCGCCGTCCTTGTTCTGCACGGTCCGCAGCCAGCCCGCGCCCGCCTTGACGGCCTGGTCGACCTTCTCCGGGGCGGCGGCCTGACGGCGGACGGCGCCGAGCGCCTGCACGGCGAGGGCGGTGGCGTTGGTGTCCCGCATCGTCTTCGCGTCGCAGGGCTTCGTGGCGTCCGCGCGGTACGAGGCGAACGAGCCGTCCTCGCACTGCTGGCCGAGGAGCCAGTCCACGGCCTGGTCGGCGGGCTGGTAGCCGGTGGCGCGCTGGGCGAGGAAGGAGAGCGACTGGCGCCAGACCCCGTCGTACTGCGGATCCTTCGTCCCGTACAGACCGGGCGGGATCGACGCGGCGGAGGGGGAGGGGGCGGTCGAGGCGGCGGAGGCCGCTCCGGCTGCTCCGCTGCCGAGTACGACGGCGGCGGCGGCGAGCGCGGCGGCGCCGCGGCGGACGGTGTTCATGGGGCCCTCTCCTGCGGCCGGGCACCGGCACGCCACAGGGCACCAGGCTCGGCTCCGTATTCCTCGACGGTGCCGACGGTCACATCCCGGACGGGGCATCTCGACTCACCGCTCCACGGGAGCGGCTCACGACTGCGGGTCAGTGCCGGATTCGCACCGGCTTCCCCCCGTACGGGCATGATGACGACGGGCCCACTCTACCGGCCCGTACGTTCGAGACCGGGAGCCGGGAGCCGCCTCACACCGCGATGTACGCGACCGGGTCCGAACCCGGCACCGCCTCCGCCCGGCCGAGTTTCACCAGGCGGCGGACGTGGGCCTCGGCCTCGCTGACGGCGATGTTCCGGGAGCCGTAGGGGATCTGCTCCCAGGGCCGGTTCCACTCCATCCGCACGGCGAGCTGCCAGGGGGTGAGCGGGGTGGCGAGCAGGCCGAGGAGCCCGGTGAGGCGCTCCTCGTGGTGGTCCAGGAGTTCCCGGACGCGGCCGGCGGCGTCGGCGAAGGCGTGCTGGTGGGCGGGGAGGACCTCGGCGACACCGAGGCGGCCGATGCGTTCGAGGGAGTCGAGGTAGTCGCCGAGGGGATCGGTCTCGGTGGAGTCGTCGGGGTCCTCGTACAGCCCGATGTGCGGGGAGATCCCGGGCAGCAGGTGGTCGCCGGAGAAGAGCCGGCCGTGTCCGGGGAGCCGGGAGGGGTGCTCCTCCTCCAGGTGGAGGCAGACGTGGCCGGGGGTGTGGCCGGGCGTCCAGATCGCGCGCAGCCGCCGGCCGGCGAGGTCGAGGAGTTCGCCGGGGACGATCTCACGGTCGGGGAGGGCGGAGCGCAGCCCCGGCAGCGTGGTGATCCGGCCGGAGGCGCGCGCGGCCCGCAGCGGGGCGAGGTGCTCCTCGGGGGCGCCGACGGTGGCGAGCTTGCGGGCGAGGTAGTCGAGCCAGGTGCCGGGCTCGGCCTCGCGGGTGCGGCGGACGACGGCGGTGTCGGCGGCGTGCATGGCGATCCAGGCCCCGGACTCCTCGCGGACCCGGCCGGAGAGTCCGTGGTGGTCGGGGTGGTGATGGGTGATGACGACCCCGTGCACCTCACGCACGGAGAGCCCGAGCGCGTCGAGCCCGCCGGTGAGCTCGGCCCAGGAGGCGGGATCGTCCCACCCGGTGTCGACGAGGACGGGACCACGGTCGGTGTCGAGGACGTGGACGAGCGTATGGCCGAGCGGATTGTCGGGAATCGGCACCCGGAGCGACCAGACACCCCCACCGTGCTCGGTCACCTGGGGCAGGGGTCCTTGCTCGGGTCCTCGCATGGATCCTCATCTCTCCACGGCGGTGCGCAGCGTGCTCGGACGTCGCCCACTATAACGAGAACTGACGAACCGTCAGAGTGGCTTGTCGCCTCGCCTTCGACCCAGCGGCGACCTGTTGTCGGAGTCGCTGTCCACGGCCCCGCGTGTGGCCGGCTTCCGAGGTGTCCGGCTCAGCGGCGTGACCGGCGCCCGACGCTAGGCGGCGTCCCAGCCGAATCGACCTTCCAGGCCGTCGGGGCTGAGGTACGCGTAGCCGGCACCGTGCCCGAAGTTGAGGAAGTACGGCCCCGTGTCGCCGGTGCAGGCCAGGGCGAAGAAGAACCGCCACGGCGCCTCGACCGTCGACCGCATCCGGTAGTCGGCCTTCCCGCCGATGTAGTTGGCGACATCGAAGTACTCGTACTTCTCCAGGTGACGCTCCTGCGCGTCCGGCACCGGTCGTGCCTCGATCCGGAACTCCACCGGCACCATCTCGTCCTCGTGACCGAACGCGAAGAGGGAGCGCCCGGTTGTCCCCGCCGAGCCGATGGTGGCGAACCCGGGGATCCGCCCGCCGGGCTGGATCAGCAGAACGGCCTCGCCGTCCTCCGGGTCCATTCCGCCGGTCTCGTAGTCCTCGTACGACAGGAACAGGTATGCCATGGCGGGCTCGTCGCCGGGCCCGACAGGGACGGGGATCTGCCCGATGAAGTCGAGCGGTTCCCCCGTGCGGGGGCTCAGGGGCCAGCAGGGCCCTTCGAGCCAGACGGGATCGCCACCCAGTTTGGCCACCGGCTCGGTCACGGCCTCGTCCGCCTGACGCAGGCCCATCTCGACGCGCGGGAGGTACGCCGCGTCGTACGGGCCGGTGGCCCCGTCGTTCGGCTGCGGAAACATGTGTGCACTGTAGAGGCGGGCACTGACATACGGTCCGCCTGCGGCGGGTCCCTCGGGCCCCGAGACGGCCCAGGCCGCGTGAGCAGGGCCCCCGCCGGTCGCAAAGCGGCTGGTGGGGGCCCGTTCTGTCCGGGCCATTGCTCCCTATAACTAGAACTGGTATCAGTTCTGAGGCAGCGTCAGGAAATCTTCTCCTCATGGAGGCGGCGGTCATGACCGAGCTTGTGGAGCACGGAAAGCTTTTCATCGGCGGGGAGTTGACCGACCCGCTCGGCGAGGAGGTCATCGAGGTCGTCTCCCCGCACACCGAGGAGGTCATCGGGCGCGTCCCGCACGCCTCCGCGGCCGATGTCGACCGGGCCGTCGCCGCTGCCCGGCGGGCGTTCGACGAGGGGCCCTGGCCGCGGATGTCCGTGGAGGAGCGGATCGCCGTCGTCAGTCGCGTCAAGGACGCGATCGCCGTCCGGTACGAGGAGATCGCCCGGTCCATCAGCGCGCAGAACGGCTCCCCGTACTCCTGGTCCGTCCTCGCCCAGGCGCTCGGCGCCATGATGGTCTGGGACGCGGCGATCACCGTCGCCCGCGACTTCGCGTACGAGGAGCGGCGCGGTGGCGTCCTCGGGCCGCTGCTCGTGCGGCGCGAGCCCGTGGGGGTCGTCGCGGCGATCATCCCGTGGAACGTGCCGCAGTTCACCGCCGCCGCCAAGCTGGGGCCCGCGCTGCTCGCCGGCTGCACCGTGGTGCTCAAGCCGTCGCCGGAGTCGCCCCTCGACTCGTACATCCTCGCCGACATCGCCACCGAGGCCGGGCTGCCCGAAGGCGTGCTCAGCATCCTGCCCGCCGACCGCGAGGTCAGCGAGTACCTCGTCGGGCACCCCGGCGTCGACAAGGTCTCCTTCACCGGATCGGTCGCCGCGGGGAAGCGGGTCATGGAGGTCGCCTCCCGCAACCTCACCCGCGTCACCCTGGAGCTCGGCGGGAAGTCGGCCGCCGTGATCCTGCCCGACGCCGATCTCGCGACCGCCGTCGCCGGGATCGTCCCGGCCGCCTGGATGAACAACGGCCAGGCGTGCGTGGCCCAGACCCGTATCCTCGCGCCGCGTTCGCGGTACGAGGAGATCGCCGAGGCCTTCGCGGCGGCGGCCGGCGCGCTCGTCGTCGGCGATCCGCTCGACCCGGCCACCCAGGTCGGCCCGCTCGTCGCCCGCCGCCAGCAGCAGCGTTCCCTGGACTACATCCGGATCGGCCAGGAGGAGGGCGCCAAGGTCCTGTCCGGCGGCGGACGTCCGGCCGGGCTCGACCGGGGCTGGTACGTCGAGCCGACCCTCTTCGGAGAGGTCGACAACTCCATGCGGATCGCCCGCGAGGAGATCTTCGGCCCGGTCATCTGTCTCCTGCCGTACGGGGAGGAGGCCGAGGCCCTCCGCATCGCGAACGACTCCGACTTCGGGCTCAGCGGCAGCGTCTGGACCGGGGACGTCGAGCACGGCATCGACTTCGCCCGGGGCGTGCGCACGGGCACCTTCAACGTGAACACCTTCAGCCTCGACATGCTCGGCCCCTTCGGCGGCTACAAGAACTCCGGACTGGGGCGGGAGTTCGGCCCCGAGGGCTTCGGCGAGTACCTGGAGCACAAGATGATCCACCTGCCCGGCGGGTACGAGGCTCCCGGGAGCGGGGCCTGATGGGGGACCGCTGGCGCGTCGAGGTCGACCGGAGCGTCTGCATCGGCTCCGGCATGTGCGTCAACCACGCCCCTGACGGGTTCCGTCTCGACACGGCCCGCCAGTCCCATCCGCGCGAGGCGGAGGCCGACGCGGGCGAGGTCCTGCTCGCGGCGGCCGAGGGGTGTCCCGTGGAGGCCATCCTGATCACCCTCGCGGACGGCGGGGAGCCGGTGTTCCCGCCGGAGGAGTGAGGAGGGGGCGTGTCGGGGGCGTGCCTCTTCCGTGGAGCCCGGCCGAATCGCGGCGAACAGCCCTGACCCGCGCCGTCTTTGCGCCCGTCGACCGTTCCCACGTGCAAAACTGTGCGCTTGGCAACGGGGGCAAGGGGCCTTCGTGTGTGCGTATTTGGGAGTGCTGTGCGCAAGGCGAAGTGGGTGGCCGCGGCCGCCGGTGTGGTGCTGCTGGTGGCGGGCTGCGGAAGTGGTGGCGGCTCGGACAAGGGCGGTTCCGCGTCCGGCGGTTCGGCCTCGGCCGGTTCGGCGGCGACGGGCGGCTCCAGCGGGTCGGGCGACGACCGGCTCGACGGGGCCGCGGTCACCAAGGAGCTCACCGACGCGGCGACGGGGGCCGGCTTCACGCAGGACGCCTCGGGCGAGCAGGTCCCGGCCGAGGTCAAGGACTGCATGGTCAGCTGGACGGCCGACGGCGAGAAGGCCGCGGACCCGGCGAAGTCCTACACGGACACGGTCGCGACCCTGGTCAAGGGCGGCTGGGCGGAGTCGCGCAGCTCGGGGACGGGCGGCTCGGTGATCAAGTCCCTGAAGAAGAGCAGCTGGCAGCTGCAGGCCAGCAACCACTCGGCGGGCCCGCTGAAGCTGGTCATGTTCGTGGCCGTCGACGGCGGTCCGGAGTGCGCGGCCACCATCGCGAAGGAGAACGCGAAGGCCCAGACCGGGTCCTGACCCTCCCGTACCGCGCGCGTCCCCGGCCCGCGTCCCGCCGGGGGCGCGGGCGGGGTCCGTCAGCGCGTCGCCGGCTCCGGCGCCGTCAGGTCGATCAGACGGCAGACCGTCTCGATGTCGATCTTCACCTGTGCGATCGAGGCGCGGCCGGAGAGCCAGGTGATCAGCGCCGAGTGCCAGGTGTGCTCGATGACCCGGACCGCCGAGAGCTGCTGCGGGGTGGGGTGCTCCGTCCCCATCGCGTCCAGGATGATCGCGGTGGTCAGCCGGGAGACCGTGTCCACCTCGGGGCTCACCCCGCGGTCCGCGAAGGTCAGGGCCCGCACCATGGCGTCGGCGAGCTGCGGTTCGCGCTGGAGGGCGCGGAAGGCCCGCATCAGGGTCTCCGCGACCCGCTCCGCCGGGTCCGCGCCGGCGGGCGGCCGCTTCCGCAGGGTGGTGTGCATGTGCTGGAGCTGGTCCTGCATCGTCGCGACCAGCAGGTGGATCTTGGAGGGGAAGTAGCGGTACAGCGTCCCTAGGGCCACTCCGGCCGCCTCCGCGACCTCCCGCATCTGCACGGCGTCGAACCCGCCCCGCGCCGCGAGCTGCGCGCTGGCGTTCAGGATGCGGCGGCGGCGCGCCTCCTGGCGCTCCGTGAGGGGCGGCGACGCGGGTCTGTGGTCCGCTCTGTTGTCTGCGGTCATGGGGTCCCGTTCCGTGCGGTGGGGAGCGACAGTATGGCGGTGCGGGCGCCGTGGCGCGAATCACCTGTTCCGGCTCTCACCATGGAGCTACCTGCCGGTAGATTCTTTCCTCCTTGAAGGATCAAGGAGATCAGGCCAGAAGATCAAGAACGATCAAGTCTGTAACTTGTTCTAGATTAGCGCGAGCGGTTACGCTCCGGCGAAACTCACGCTCGAAGGGGGTCGCGCATGACCGCTGAGGCCATAGAGGCAAGCCCCCGACAGGGCGTCACCGCAGCCGGTGACGGCCCGTTGCGGATCGCTCTCCTCACGTACAAGGGGAACCCCTTCTGCGGCGGTCAGGGCGTCTACGTCCGGCACCTCTCCCGCGAGCTCGCCCGCCTCGGCCACACCGTCGAGGTCATCGGTTCTCAGCCGTATCCCGTCCTCGACGAGGTCGTCGACGGCGCGGCACCGGCCGGGCTCACCCTCACCGAACTCGCCAGCCTCGACCTCTACCGCTCGCCGGACCCCTTCCGCACCCCGAAGCGCGACGAGTACCGGGACTGGATCGACGCCGTCGAGGTCGCCACCATGTGGACCGGCGGCTTCCCCGAGCCGCTCACCTTCTCCCTCCGCGCCCGGCGGATGCTCGCCGCCCGCCGCGGCGACTTCGACGTCGTCCACGACAACCAGACCCTCGGATACGGGCTGCTCGGCGGCCCGCGCGCGATCGGCGCCCCGCTGGTCACCACGATCCACCACCCCATCACCGTCGACCGGCAGCTCGAACTCGACGCCGCCCCCGACTGGAAGCGCCGCGCCTCCGTCCGCCGCTGGTACGCCTTCACCGGCATGCAGAAGCGCGTCGCCCGCCGGCTGCCCTCCGTGCTCACCGTCTCCGGCACCTCCCGGCGGGAGATCGTCGACCACCTCGGCGTACGCGAGGACCGCATCCGGGTCGTCCACATCGGCGCCGACACCGACGTGTGGTCGCCCGACCCGTCCGTCGCCGAGGTCCCCGGCCGGATCGTCACCACCTCCAGCGCCGACGTCCCCCTCAAGGGCCTCGTCCACCTGATCGAGGCGCTCGCCAAGCTCCGCACCGAGAACCCCGACGCGCACCTCGTCGTCGTCGGCAAGCGCGCCGAGGACGGGCCCGTCGCCGCCGCCATCGAGCGGTACGGGCTCGCCGGCGCCGTCGAGTTCGTCAAGGGCATCAGCGACGCCGAACTCGTCGACCTCGTGCGCTCCGCCCAGGTCTCCTGCGTGCCCTCGCTGTACGAGGGGTTCTCGCTCCCCGCCGCCGAGGCCATGGCCACGGGGACGGCGCTCGTCGCCACGACGGGCGGGGCGATCCCCGAGGTCGCGGGGGACGACGGCGAGACGTGTCTCGCGGTGCCGCCGGGCGACGCGGGAGCGCTGGCCGTCGCCCTGGGGCGGGTGCTCGGTGACGCCGATCTCCGGGCCAGGCTCGGTGCGGCGGGCCGGGCCAGGGTCCTGGAGCGGTTCACCTGGGCCCGCGCTGCCCAGGGCACGGCCGAGCTCTACCGCGAGGCGGTGGCCCGGCAGGGCGCCGGAGCCCGCCGGTGACGCCTCACCCCCGTCGCCGGGTGCGGCCCGGTGGCCGGGCGGTGCCCGCCGGCGGTTCCCTCCCGCGGAACGTCCGCCCACAACCAGTTTCCCACCGCGAAAGCAGGGCCTCGTGCTGACCGTCGACTTCACCCGTTTCCCGCTCGCCCCCGGCGACCGTGTGCTCGATCTGGGCTGTGGTGCGGGGCGGCACGCCTTCGAGTGCTACCGGCGCGGCGCCCAGGTCGTGGCCCTCGACCAGAACGGCGAGGAGATCCGCGAGGTCGCCAAGTGGTTCGCCGCCATGAAGGAGGCCGGGGAGGCCCCCGCGGGGGCGACCGCCACCGCGATGGAGGGCGACGCCCTCAACCTGCCCTTCCCCGACGAGTCCTTCGACGTCGTGATCATCTCCGAGGTCATGGAGCACATCCCGGACGACAAGGGCGTCCTCGCCGAGATGGTCCGCGTCCTCAAGCCCGGCGGCCGGATCGCGATCACGGTGCCCCGGTACGGCCCCGAGAAGATCTGCTGGACGCTCTCCGACGCGTACCACGAGGTCGAGGGCGGCCACATCCGCATCTACAAGGCCGACGAACTCCTCGACAGGATCCGGCAGGCCGGGCTCAAGCCGTACGGCACCCACCACGCGCACGCGCTGCACTCGCCGTACTGGTGGCTGAAGTGCGCCTTCGGCGTCGACAACGACAAGGCGCTGCCGGTCCGCGCCTACCACAAGCTCCTGGTCTGGGACATCATGAAGAAGCCCGCCCTGACCCGGGTCGCCGAGCAGCTGCTCAACCCGGTCGTCGGCAAGAGCTTCGTGGCGTACGCGACCAAGCCGCACCTCCCGAAGGCCGACACCAAGTGACCTCTCCCGAGCGGATCGCCGAACACCTCGTCCTGCCCGGGGTGCTCACCGCCGAGCAGGCCGCCGAGACGGTCACCGGGATACTCGCCGTCCAGCGCGAGGACGGCGCCCTGCCGTGGTTCCGGGGCCACCACCTCGACCCGTGGGACCACACCGAGGCCGCCATGGCCCTGGACGCGGCCGGTGAGCACGCCGCCGCCGCCCGGGCCTACGAGTGGCTCGCCCGGCACCAGAACGCCGACGGCTCCTGGTTCGCGGCCTACCACGACGGCGAGCCCGACCGGGTCACCGACCGGAGCCGTGAGTCCAACTTCGTCGCGTACATCGCGGTCGGCGTCTGGCACCACTACCTGTCGACCGGCGACGACGCCTTCCTCGACCGGATGTGGCCCGTCGTCTACGCGGCCGTCGAGTTCGTCCTCGGGCTCCAGCAGCCCGGCGGCCAGATCGGCTGGAAGCGCGAGGCCGACGGCGCGCCGGTGACCGACGCCCTGCTCACCGGCAGCTCCTCGATCCACCAGGCGCTCCGCTGCGCCCTCGCGATCGCCGAGGAGCGCGAGGAGCCGCAGCCCGACTGGGAGCTGGCGGCCGGTGCCCTCGGGCACGCGATACGCCGGCACCCCGAGCGTTTCCTCGACAAGTCCCGCTACTCGATGGACTGGTACTACCCGGTCCTCGGCGGCGCGGTCACCGGGCCCGAGGCGAAGGTCCGCATCGAGGCGGACTGGGACACGTTCGTCGTGCCCGGCCTCGGCGTGCGCTGCGTGGTCCCCAACCCCTGGGTCACGGGCGGCGAGAGCTGCGAACTCGCCCTCGCGCTCTGGGCGGTGGGGGAGTCGGACCGGGCCCTCACGATCCTCCAGGACATCCAGCACCTGCGGGCCGACAACGGCATGTACTGGACGGGGTACGTCTTCGAGGGCGAGCACGAGAGCGACAAGGCCATGTGGCCGGAGGAGCAGACCAGCTGGACGGCCGGCTCCCTCCTCCTCGCGGTGGCGGCCCTCGGCGGCGAGGAGGCGACCGTGGCCGTCTTCGGCGGCGAACGCC
This sequence comes from Streptomyces sp. NPDC002057, assembly GCF_040296665.1. Classification (NCBI taxonomy): domain Bacteria; kingdom Bacillati; phylum Actinomycetota; class Actinomycetes; order Kitasatosporales; family Streptomycetaceae; genus Streptomyces; species Streptomyces sp. NPDC002057. Next base: position 203,279 of record NZ_JBEOXR010000008.1, on the reverse strand, counting down.
TCCCCACCGGTCTCGAACCGGACTGCTGCGGGACCTGAGGGGGGTACGGGCCGGGGGCGGGCCCCCGCACCCGGACGGAGTCGCCCGGGTGGCGGGCCCGTGGGGCCGGGGTGAGGCTGACGCCACAGTCCCGAGGAGGTCCCGCCGTGCCCAGACCCGTGTCCCGCTCCGTCTCCCGTGGCGTCGTGGCGCTGCTGATGTCCTGCGCCCTGCTCCTGACGACCGCAGCCTGCGGCGGTGACGACACGACGAGTTCGAGCGGCGCCGCGACCCCGACGAGTTCGGCCACCTTCGAGCAGCAGAAGCTCGCCAAGACGCGGTTCGTCGCCAACGCCGGACTCGCGGCGGGTGCCACGTACCAGTGGATCGTGAAGCCGTACCGGGCCGGCAAGTTCAAGAAGGGCGCGGACGGCCGGACCTTCGCGCTGGTGAAGGCGGGCCTCGCGGGCGCGTTCACGTACAACCGGCTCAAGGCGGCGACGAACAACGCCAAGGGCGATCCGCTGCTCTCGAAGGCGGTCGCGCCGCTGACGGCCGGCATCGAGTCGCTCAAGGAGCTCGGGACGAAGCTGCGCAAGGGCGAGGTGGGCGACGCGGACGTCGGCGCCTTCGAGAGCGTCATCAACAGCGTCAAGGACGCCGGCAGGAGCGTCGGCGCCGAGGTCGTCGACAAGGTTCCCAGCGCCTCCCAGCTCAGCGGCGGGTGACCCGCCCGGTCAGGCGTTGAGTTCCGCCAGCAGGCGCAGGGTCGCGGGGTCCGGTGAGGTGACCAGGAGGTCCGTCACCGGACCCCGCCGCCAGGCGTCGAGCCGTTCGGCGATCCGGTTCCGGGGGCCGACCAGCGAGATCTCGTCCGCGAAGGCGTCCGGCACGGCGAGCACGGCCTCGTCGCGCCGCCCGGCGGCGAACAGCTCCTGGACGCGCCGGGCCTCCTTCTCGTACCCCATGCGCCCCATCAGGTCGGCGTGGAAGTTGCGGGCCGCGTGTCCCATCCCGCCGATGTAGAAGCCGAGCATCGCCTTGACCGGCAGCAGCCCGGCCGCCACGTCGTCGCAGAGCTGGGCCCGGACCATGGGGGCGACGAGGAACCCCTCGGGGAGGCGCTCGGGCAGCGCGTACACCTCGGCCCAGCGGTCGGGGGTCCAGTACAGCGGCAGCCAGCCGTCGGCGATGGTGAGGGTCTGCGCGATGTTCTTCGGCCCCTCGGCGCCGAGCAGGACCGGGAGCCCGGCCCGCAGCGGGTGGGTGATCGGCTTGAGCGCCTTGCCGAGACCGGTGCCGTCCGCCCCGGTGTACGGGTGGGAGTGGTGGCGTCCGTCGAGCCGGACCGGGGCCTCGCGGCGCAGCACCTGGCGGACCACGTCGACGTACTCGCGGGTCGCCGTCAGCGGGGAGCGGGGGAAGGGGCGCCCGTACCAGCCCTCGACGACCTGCGGCCCGGACAGGCCGAGCCCGAGCAGCACGCGTCCGCCGGAGAGGTGGTCGAGGGTGAGCGCGTGCATCGCGGTGGTGGTGGGGGCGCGGGCGGCCATCTGCGCGACGGCGGTGCCGAGCTTGACGCGGCTGGTGTGGGCGGCGATCCAGGTCAGGGCGGTGAAGGCGTCGGAGCCCCAGGCCTCGGCCGTCCAGACCGAGTCGTAGCCGAGCCGCTCGGCCTCGCGGGCGAGGTCGAGGTGGGCGAGGGAGGGGCCGCGGCCCCAGTAGCCGAGGGCGAGTCCGAGGCGCATGCCCGCATCCTTTCTGACGCTCCGTCAGGAACAGTGCACGCGGGGACTGTACGCCAACGGCCCCCCGCCCGGAAGGGATTCCGGACGAGGGGCCGTCGAGGTGCCGCCGGGCGTCAGCCGCGCTGGATGCCCGTGGTGTCCTGGAGGACTCCACGGCGCCCGTCCTGCGTCTGCGCCACCAGGGCGGCGCCGCGCTGCTCGACCGCCAGGTACCAGGTACCCGGGGCCAGCTCGGCGATCGGCGCCTGGGAGCCGTCCTCGCCGTACAGCGGGCGGGCGACCGGAACGGCGAACCAGAACGGCGCGAAGTCCGAGGACGGCTGCGCCTGCGGGGCCTGGGCCTGCGGCTCGGGCTGCTGCGGGGCGTGCGGCTGCGGAGCCGGGGCCTGCGCGCCGAACGGCTGGCCGGCACCCTGCGAGGGGTCCTGCGGCCCGCCGTACTGCGGGTGCTGCGCGCCCGGGTAGCCGTAGCCGCCGGGAACGCCCTGCGGGCCGGGCTGGCCCGGCTGCATGCCGTACGGCTGCGGGGTCTGCGGACGCGGCGCGCCCACGAGCGGGGCCTTGAGGGCGGGGACCAGCGGACCGGCCACGGCGGCACCGGCCGCGATCAGGGCGGCGATGAGGCCGAGGATCAGGCCCGCGCCGGCGCTCGTCGATTCGAAGACCCACATCAGCAGGGTCCACGCCGAGGCGATGGTGAACGCGGCGCCCACCTGCCCGAGCTCCAGGCCGGCCACCTTGCGCTGCTGCGGCAGGCTGCGGGAGAGGACCACCAGGGCGGCACCGGCGATGCCGAGGAAGAACGCGCCCCAGCCGAGCGGCGACGCCTCCCACGAGTTCGGCAGGTCGACCTGCTTGCAGATCTCGTCCGGGCCGTCACAGCCGGCGTAGGAGAGGAACGAGGCGATGAACAGCACCACCGCTGCACCGATCAGCACGCCATCGCCTCGGGTGAGGGAGCGGATATTCACGTAAGAGTCCTTCGTCGGTCGTCGGTCGTCGCGTGGGGGTGGCACTCGGGGCTTCATGGCACGGGGCGGGCCCATCGTACGGAGCGAATCTATCGCCCGCCGGTTCTACCCCTTGAGGTAGGTCGCGATGCCGTCCGCCATCCCCTGGGCCGCCTTCTGCCGCCACGTCGCCGACGTGAGCAGCTCCGCGTCCTTCGGATCACGCATATTGCCGCATTCGACGAAGACCTTGGGGACGGTTGAGAGATTGAGTCCTCCGAGATCGTCGCGGACGTCCAACCCCGTTCCGGAACCGAGGTAGTTGGCGGGTGCCGTCGCGGTCGCGCGGGCGAACCCGTCGGCGATCCGCTCGCCCAGCTCACGGGAGGGGCCGACGATCTTCGCGGTGTCGGCGGAGCCTCCGCTCACGCGTGCGGGAAGGATCACATGGAATCCCCGGTCGCCGACGGCGGAGCCGTCCGCGTGGACGGAGACCACGGCGTCGGCGCGGGCCGCGTTCCCGATCCTCGCGCGCTCGTCGATGCACGGGCCCCAGGGGCGGTCGGCGTCATGGGTGAGGACCACCTCGGCCCCCCGGGCGACGAGGAGGTCGCGCAGCCGGTGGGAGACGTCGAGGGTGAAAGAGGCCTCGGTGTACCCGGCGTTCGTGGAGGTGCCGGTGGTGTCGCACTCCTTGCGGGTGGTGCCGATGTCCACCTTCTTGTTGATCTCCGCGGAGTGGCGGAAGTTGCCGGCGTTGTGACCGGGGTCGATGACCACGGTCCGCCCGGCGAGCGACCGGGCGGTCGGCGAGGCGGGAAGGGGGGAGGCGGACGGCCGGCCGGAGGAGGCCGGGGGAGTCGTCGCCCCGCTCTCCCGCGGGGCCCCAGGTCCCTCCGCGGACTTCCCGCTCGGCGGCGAGGCCTGCGAGGCACCGCAGCCGGCGAGCGCGGCGCAGCACCCCGCGGCGGCGAGGACGAGGGCGAGGGGGCGGCGGGTGATCTTCCGGTGGTCGTACGGCACCCGGCGACTCTAGGCCCTGCACGGGGCGAAAACCCGTAGCGGGTAGGTCGCAGGTTGGTCACCGGCTTCGGAGAACGGTGGACGCGTGTGCGCGGACCGTGAAGGGTAGGTCTCCAGGGCGACGGTGGGGTGTCACCGCGCATGGACCCACGAGGGGGAACCGTGGTGGGGGAAGAACCGAACGACGCACGTCCCGAACCGTCCGACCGACCAGCCGGTGACGGCGGGTCGGACCCGCGGACTCCTACGGCGCCGTGGCAGGCGCCGCCCGCGCCCGCCGCCACGCCGCCCGCGCAGGGCTTCGGCCCGCCGCCCGGAGCCGCGCCCGCCGGAGGCCCGCCGCCGGGCCCCGCGCCCGCCGGAGGCCCGCCGCCCGGAGCCGCCGCGTCCGGGCCGCCGGGAGCCGAGCAGCCGGGCGCCGCGCCCGCCGCGGGCCCCGCCACCGCGCCCGGCTGGGCCGGTGCCGGAACGCCTCCGCCGCCGCAGGGCGCCCCGCCCGGCTACGGACCGCCGCCGGGCTACGGACCGCCCGGATACGGGCCGCCCCCGTACGGCGCCCAGCCGCCCGCGCAGCCGCGCGGCGAGGCGAACGGCGCGCAGGCCGCCATGATCGGCCTGCTCAACCTCTCCTGCCTGGGCCTCGGTTACGTCCTCCTGCGCAACTGGATCGGCGCCGCGCTCTGCTGGATCGCCACCGTCGCCCTGCTCGTGCTCGCACTCCCCGCCGACGTCGACGGCGTGCCCCTGGGGGTCCTCGCCGGCTACGGCGTCTTCCTCCTCGCCGTCGCCGCCGACGGGGCGAGACGCGGACTGCGCGCCACCCTCACCCTCGGCGCCTCCTTCCGCCGCCTCGCGCTGCCGCTCGCCCTCGTCCTGCTCGCGGTGCCCGCGGGCGGCTCGCTCGCGTACGGGGCGGCCCGCGACGAGGCGAAGGAGGAGGCGCTCCTCGCCCGCCTCGCGGAGGCGGACGCGCAGGTCGAGACCGCCGACGACGGCCTGACCTTCGACAAGGCCGAGCCGATCTACCGCAAGGCGCTCGCCACCTACCAGGACCTCGGCACGAAGCACGCGGGTTCGCGGGCCGGGAAGCTGGTCCCCGCGCGCCTCGACACCTACTACGAGACGGTCTCCCGCCCGTACGCGAAGAAGGCGTACTGCGAGGCCGTCGCGCCGCTCAAGCACCTGCGCGGGCTCGCCGCCACCTTCGACAAGGAACTGCTCGGCGTCCGGCCCGCCAAGACCGACGAACCGCTGGCCGAGTCGCTCTTCGAGTGCGGGACGGACGCGCTCGGCGTCGAGGCCGCCGACCCGCCCGCCAGCGAGAGCCTCAACGCGCTGTACGACACCTTCCCGAAGTCGCGCCAGGCGACCCAGGTCGAGCCGGCCGTCCGGGCGGCGATCAAGACCCGGACGACGGCGCTCACCGCGGGCACCACCCCCTGCGAGACCACCGAAGAGCTGCGCGCGCTCGACTCCGCCGTCGACAACCTGACCGACCCCGCCCTCGCGGAGGCGGCGAAGGAGGCCGCGAGCGGGGTCCAGCGGGGCGACTTCGCCTGCGGGACCTCGCAGTTCAACAGCAAGGAGTACGACGACGCGGTCAAGACCATGACCCAGTACGCCAAGGACTACCCGAGCAGCCCGGACGCGGCGCACGCCCGTTCCATCGCCATCGCCGCCGAGATCGCCGAGGAGGAGCCCGCGGCGGGCAGGAAACTGCCCTCGGCCGACGTGCCCGGCGGCACCCGGATGGTGATGGTGGTCAGCAACGACGGCCCGGGCGAGGTCGAGCTGCTCTACACCGGTCCGATGACCGGCAAGGTCACCCTCAGGTCCTGCGGGACCTGCACGAAGTACCCGAGCCCGATCTTCGCGGGCGCCAAGAAGATCAAGGCCTGCACGGGGCCGTCCTCGAAGTACCCGAAGGCGACCCTCCTGCTGCCCGCCGGTGACTACCACTTCCTCCAGAAGCGCGTCTCCACCGGCACGTCCACGGCCGGGGACACCAAGACCAGCAAGGCCAAGATCGAACCCGGCTACAGCTACACCAACTGCCTGTACGTGACCTCGGGCTTCTGACCCGGGCGACCGTCCGCCCCGGCGGCCGTCCCCTCCACGGGGGCGGCCGCCGGCGCGTTCCGCACGGCGCCGGGCCCGGCGGCGGCGCGCGGTGCGGTGCGGCGGCGGGCGTCGTGCGGTGCTCAGCGGCGGCGCAGGACCCGCATCGAGTCGGTCACCGAGACCTCCTCGAAGTCACCCGACTCCAGCGCGCGCAGGTAGATCCGGTACGGGGCCTGGCCGCCGTCCGCCGGGTCCGGGAAGACGTCGTGGATGACGAGCAGCCCGCCGGGGGCGACCTTGGGGGCCCAGCCCTCGTAGTCGTTCGTGGCGTGCTCGTCGGTGTGCCCGCCGTCGACGAACACGAACCCGAGCTGCCCGCCCCACACCTTCGCGACCTGCGGCGACCGGCCGACCACGGCGATCACGTGCTCTTCGAGGCCGGCCCGGCGGAGCGTCCGGCGGAAGGTCGGCAGGGTGTCCATGAGCCCCACCTCGGGGTCCACCACGGTCTCGTCGTGGTACTCCCACCCCGGCTGCTGCTCCTCGCTGCCCCGGTGGTGGTCCACGGTCACCGCGACCGTCCCCGCCCGCCGGGCCACGTCGGCCAGCAGGATCGTGGACCGCCCGCAGTACGTGCCGACCTCCAGGAGCGGCAGCCCGAGCTTCGCCGCCTCCGTGGCCGCCCCGTACAGGGCGAGCCCCTCCTTGACGGGCATGAAGCCCTTCGCGCCCTCGAAGGCGGCAAGGATCTCGGGGGTGGGCTCGGCGGCCATGGGCGGGTCCTCCTACTGGCGGGTACGCGGGTACGGGCGCCCATCGTGCCCTACGCGTCGCACCCGAACCACACCGTCCCGCCGTGGGCCCGCTCCGTCACGTTCCCCCCGGGTCCGCCGCCCTCTTCGTGGGGGACCCGGCCGCGCCGATCGCCCGTGTCATGGAGGAGGCGCGGTCACCGTCGTCGGCGCGACCGTCACCAGCGTGGTTCTCGCCGCGAGGCGTCCCGGCGGTCGCGCCCGACAGGTGCGAGCTCACCGGTTCCAGCCAATCTATGGCTGGATCTCGACCCTCAACTCTACTGTCTCTTCACAGACTTCACACAGGTCGCACTGCTCGTGAGCTTGGCGATTGCACACGGCACACCCCCGAGAACTCCGGCAAACGGGTTTTCGTTCCCCGTTCCGAAGTGGTGCGGGGCTCTTGCCGAGCGCTTGTTACTCGCGGTTAAGTAGCGCCGCGCATCGGGGCCTGACCAGTCCCTCGGGGGGCGCGCACGTCATCGGCGGTCGGGGGAACGGCGCCGCCACGGGGAGGATCGGCGTCGCCGTGTCGCGACGCCCGCTCACTGTGCACATCGCCCGGGTCACCCCTGCCCGCCCTCGTTCGCTGCTGTGAAGGAAGCCTTCCTTGCGGTTCAAACCGGGGTTGCTCAACCCTCGATCACGTTCGTCCACCACTCTCACCACCGCCCTCACGTCCGTCACGGCGCTCGCCGTCCTCGGCGGTCTGGGCGTCCGTCCCGACCTGTCCGCGCGGGACGCCCAGCCCGTCGCCGCCACGGCCGACTCGTACGACGGCTACGACGTCAAGGCGGCCGAACGGCTGCGCGAGGACCAGTGCATGGGCACCGAGGCCCTGCGCATGGGCGGGCCCAACCTGCACGCCCTCGCGCAGAGCGCCCTCGTCCTGCCCCCCGACCAGCTCCACGAGAAGCTGAAGCGGGACATGTTCGACGACAAGACCCCGCTGCACGCGGCCTGGAACCTGGACCGCACCCTCACGGACCAGTGGCTCGACAAGGTCCAGAAGCAGGGCAACGCGTGGAACAGCGCCGCGAGCCTGGACTCGTACCCCAACGCGCCCAAGGACGCGGGCAAGATCTTCGAACAGACCGGGCTCCTCCCGTGGCTGTACCAGGGCTACTCGGACCCGCTCAACCTGTTCAACCCCTTCTACGAGTCCTCGCCGACCGCCGACGACAGGACGAAGGCCGCGGCGCTCGCGATCGGCGACCCCCTCTACACCAGCGGCGGAACGCCGAAGGAGCAGGAGGCGTGGGCGCTGTGGAAGAAGAACTCCGGGAAGATCGAGCCCAACCAGTACTTCGTGCCCCGGGTGTTCGCCGATGACGCCCGGATCTTCCTCGGCTCCGGCGGTTTCCCCCGTACCGCCGCGGAGCCGGGCAGCCCGGAGTTCCGGATCGCGGTCGAGGACCTCAAGGCCCGCTTCGGGGCCTGCGGCTGGCACGACCCGATCGACCCCAACAGGGTCCTCGGCAAGCAGGTGGCGCAGGCCGCGTCCGAGTGGCAGCAGGAGATAGCCGGTCAGACCGCGCAGCGGCAGCAGATCCTGACCGCCGGCAAGGACGCCACGAAGGCGCTCCAGGACGGCGCGTACGCCCTCAGCATGCTCGTCGGCCAGTCGTGGCTGGCCGACTACTACACCCGCTGGCAGGACCACTGGACCCCCGGCGGGGTCGGCTGGATCGGCAACGGGTACACGGTGGTCGAGGTGCCCGGCGCCAAGGGCACGTGCCTGGACGTCCAGGGCGGCGCCAAGACCAACGGCACGCCCGTCCAGATCTACACCTGCAACGGCAGCGCCTCGCAGGAGTGGTCGCTCGAAGGCGGTGAGGAGGACCTCCACCTCCGCAACACCGGCTCGTTCAAGTGCCTGGACGTGGCGGGGAACGCCTCCGCCAACGGGACGAAGATCCAGATCACGGACTGCTACAGCACCAAGGGCCAGTCGTGGAAGGCCGATGTCCGCGCCCCCTCGACCCTGCGGAGCGTGACCACGGGCAAGTGCCTGGACCTGAGCGCCTTCACGGTGGGCACGGACGCGCGGCTGTTCGACTGCAAGGACACCAGCGCCCAGAAGTACCTGATCAAGCCGAACGGCAAGAAGGGCGCGGGCAGCACCCCGCAGCCGGTCAAGGCGCAGTTCGACGCGGCGACGAAGGGCCTCGCCGACGCCCGGACGGCGGCGAAGACGCACCTGGCCGCGGTGAAGGCCCAGCTGGAGAAGGCCAAGACCTCGGCGACCGCCTCCGACACGGCCGTGCAGGCCGCGTACGGCATCGCGGACGCCGCCGGTGCGCCGCGCGGCCGCGGTCTCCTGGTCGGCCAGCAGAAGGCCCAGGTCACCAAGGGGACCGTCGCGGCGCTGACCGCGATGGTGAAGGCGGGCGAGACCGCCGAGGCGGCCACCCGGGCCGCCGCCGGTGACAGCGCGACCATCACGCAGCGCGCCCTCGCGCAGACCGCCCAGGTCAACGCCGAGTTCCGCAAGGAGGCCGCGCGCGTCGCCGAGTCGCAGGCGAAGGCGGCGGCCGACGGGGCCAAGCTGCACCGCGACAACGCGAAGAAGGACAAGGAGACGGCGGAGGCCAAGCTCGCCGTCGCGCTGAAGGCCGAGGGCGACGCCAAGGCGGCGGCCGCCGACGCCCACGCCAAGCGTCTCGCGGCCGAGGCCGAGGAGGCCACGGCGAAGGCGGAGAAGGACACGGCCGCCGTCAAGCAGAACGAGGCGGCCCAGCACCGGAGGAACGCCGACGCGGAGGCCGTGAAGGCCGAGGACGCCCGGAAGGCCGCCGAGGCATCCGAGAGCACGGCGGTCGCGAAGAAGGACTCCGCGGTCAAGGCCCGGGACAACGCCAAGGCCAAGCGGGACGACGCCTGGGAGGCCGAGCAGCGGGCCGACGCCGCTCGTGCCAAGGCCGACGCGAAGGAGGCGTACGCCCAGGCGCACGAGTCCGACGCGTACGCCAAGGAGTCCCGCGACGCGGCCGACGCCGCCTCGGCGCACGCCGACGCCGCGGAGGCGGCCGCCGGCCGGGCCCGCGGTGAGGCCGACGCGGCCACCCGGGCGGCATCGGAGGCCGACGCCGCCGCCACCCGCGCCGAGGCCGCCGCCAAGCGGTCCCGCGCCCACGCGGACGCCGCCCAGGCCGCCAAGCTGAAGGCCGACGCCGCCCTGCGGACCGCGACCAGCGCCGCCGCGGACGCCATCGACGCCTCCGAGCACGCCGCCGCCGAGGCCCAGACCGCCGTCCGGCTCGCGGACGAGGCACAGAAGCTCGCCAAGACCGCCAAGGCCGAGGCGGACGCGGCGAGCAAGGAGGCCGCCAAGGCCGTCGCCGCCGCCGCGAAGGCCGCGGGCTTCGCCCACGTCACCGCGCAGGCCGCCGTGGACGCGGGCAACGCCGCCGTACAGGTCGCCAAGCCCGCCAACGACGCGATCCAGCTCGGCTCGCCCTACGCCGCCACCGACTCGGCCGCAGGCCTCGTCGTCCTGACCGGGCAGGGTTCCAAGACGATCGCCGACCAGCAGAAAGCCGTCGCCGACGCCCACGCCAAGAACGCCCAGGCGGAGGCGGTGGCGGCCAAGAGCATCGCCGACCAGGCCGTCGGTGACGCGAAGATCGCCCACCAGCACGCGGCTGGCGCCGCCGGGCACGCGGCGACCGCGCGGGGATACGCGAAGGAGGCCCTCGGCTACGCGGCCGACGCCGCCGCCGCGGCCGCGAAGGCCACGCAGTCGCTGGCCCGCACCGCCGAGTACGACCGCAAGGCCGCCGAGGACGCGGCGGCGGCGGACAAGGCGGCCGGCCGCGCGGAGGGCTACGCCGCCCAGGCCCGCGACTCCGCCGACCAGGCGGCGCTCGACGCCCAGGCCGCCCGTGAGGCCGCGTCCCGTGCCGAGCAGTCCGCCAAGGACGCGCGGGCGGCCGCCGACCGGGCCGACACCGCCGCCACCGAGGCGGAGGAGGCGGCCAAGGACGCCCTGAAGTACGCCGAGGAGGCGCAGGAGGCGGCCGACCGGGCCGAGGCCGCGCAGAAGAACAACTCCATCGCCGACGGCGGCACCACCGGTGTCGGCGGTGTCTTCTACGTCGTCGACAAGATGGTCCCGGTCGGCGATCCGGAGATCAAGAAGAAGGAGAACTGCAACGTCATCATCCACGTGGGCGACTGCGTGATCACCGCGGTCATCCACTTCGACGCCTACATCGACCTGTACCTGTGCACGGCCGAGGACATGCCCGCGACCGAGGCCGGGTGCCCGGCGGAGGCGGTCGTCTTCCTCGGATCCGACGTCCTGAAGAACCAGAAGACCGAGGTCACGCACACCCTGTCGATGGTCGAGTTCAACTCCGGCATCGACCCGGTGAAGATCCTCCTGGGCGACTTCATCGAGTGCGCCCAGAAGATCGCACCCGGGGGAGAGTCGGGCAGCTGGGCCGGATGCGCCTGGGCCGCCACCTGGTTCATCCCCGGCAAGGCGTACAAGGCGATCGGCGACGCGCTCCACGCGTTCAACGCCTCCCTGCACACCGGCGTCGGCGTCCGCGAGGCGTTCGCCGCGCTGCGGGCCCTCGACCTCGACCCGGCCACGATCGCCCGGCTCGAGGACACCGTCAACGTCTACGAGGACGTGTTCGTCGCCTGCCGGCGGAACAGCTTCCCCGGCGGCACCGGCGTCCTCATGGCCGACGGCTCCCACCGTGCGATCCGCGACGTGCGGATCGGCGACCGGGTGCTCACCACCGACCCCCGGACGGGCGGCCTGCGACCCCAGGACGTGACGGACACCTTCCGCCACGACACCCGGCGCCTGGTGGACATCTCCGTCGACGGCGGTCTGCTCACCAGCACCATCGGCCACCGGTTCTTCGTCCTCGGCCGCGGCTGGACGACGGTGGCCGAACTGCGCGTGGGCGACCGGCTGCGTACCCCGCAGGGCACGGAGCAGACCGTCACCGCGCTGCGCGACCGGTCGGGTCTCGCGCCGCGCACGGTCTTCGACCTGACGGTCGACGGGACCCACACGTTCTACGTGCGTCCGCAGGGCGAGCGGCCCCAGGACGTCCTCGTCCACAACTGCACCAACATCGTCGCGGACGAGGGACTGTTCGGCGCGCACACCCTCGGGACCCACGTCCGCCAGTCCGACGATCTGATGCGGGCCAAGGCCGAGGTCGACGGCATCGCGGGCAAGTGGACCGACGAGGCGACGGCCGCCGAAGCCGTCAAGCAGGCGATCGAGGAGTGGATCAAGCACGGGGACAACGCCACGACGTTCCAGAACTGGCAGCGGAAGCAGTCGCAGAACAAGAACGGGTTCGTCGCGGAACGGGACTGCCTCCGCTTCGACTGGACGCTGAAGGACAAGGGCTCGCTCGGCACCGTGTGGCGCGCCGGCGGGGAAGAGGCCGGGGAAGCGGCGGGCAACAGCGTCCGGGTGGTCCTCCGGTACGTTCCGAAGTCCGCCCAGCCCCGACCGCACAACCCGAGCAAGTACGTCGTGTTCACGTCGTACCCGCTTCCGAAGAAGAAGTAGCGCGGTGGCCGGACACCCGTCCGGCAGGCTGACGCGGTGACAAGGAACGGGCACCCTTCCTCCCGAGGGGTGCCCGTTCGCACGTGAACGGACAGGGACACGGAGGAAGAGGTCGATGGCGCGCGTGCGCGAGGTCTACTACTACGACCATGGGACGGACTTCGGACTCAGCGGGTTCGCCGGGGCGCTGGCCGGCCGGACGGGGCTCCGCCTCGACGAGGGCGTGACGCTGGCGCTCGCCGCGAGGCGGGCGGCGGACGAGGACGTCCCGCTGGGCCGGGACGTGCGGCTCCTCCTGGACTCCGGGCTTCCGGACGAGGCGCTGCACGCGGTGTGGCTGGCCGCCGTGCGCCGCCGCTTCGACCCGGCCGAGGAGGGCACGGACGTGCGCGCGTGGATGCGCCGGGTCTCCGGGGCGTGCCCGCCCCGTGCCCTGGAGCGGGACCCGTACGAGGAGAGGAGCCTCGACGAGGTGCGGCCGACGGTGGCGGAGGACGAGCTGCGGGGGGTGGTGGCGGCCGAGATCGCCGCGAACGGTGCCGGGCTGGCCCGCGCCGTCGCGGTGCCGGACGCCGTGCCGGCGCTGCTGCGGGTGGTGCGGGAGGTGGACGCGGACCTGGGGCTCAGGCTCTTCCTGCGGGTGGCGAAGTCCTACTCCGTACCGCTCGGCAAGGAGTCGTACGACCGGCTGACGGCGCTGGGACGGCGCCTGGCCTATCCGCCGGACGCCGTCCACGAGGGGCTGGAGGTCCACTGGCCGCCCCTCGATCCCGGGCGGCGGGACCTCGGTGTCGGCCGGTTCGGCGTGCAGATGCTGGCGGCCGTCTTCCGGGGCACGGACTGGCACCACGAGGGGACCGTGCGGGAGAACATCCTGCGCGTGTTCGACGCCGACCACGGGGAGGTGCCGGGCTCGTACGCGGCCGTGCTCCTGGAGGACGTGCGCCGTCTCCTCGACTCCGCTCTCTCCGACGAGGCCGTCGCCGCCCTGTGGCGCGCCGCCTCCCGGCGGGTGCGGGTCACCGGGGAGGACGAGTTCGACGCCGACGTACGGGCCTGGCTGGAGCGGGTCGCCGGGGAGTGCCGGGCACACCTGGCCCGGATCGATCCCTGCTACCTGCCGTACGTCTCGTCCGCCCGGACGGAGCTGGCGGAACCCGTGCTGCGGGAGGTCCGCGAGGCCGCGCGCACCGACGTGGCCGAGGTGCGGGCCGTGGCGCCCGTTCTCGAGGACGTCGTCACGACGGTGGACCCGGACCTGGGCTTCCGTCTCCTCCTCCAGCTCCTCTCGGCGTACGCGGTCCCCGTGACCGGCGCCCGGCGGGCGCGCCTGCTGGAGCTGGCCGAACGGCTCGGCTACGGCCCGGAGCACGTCGAGGACCACCTGCCGGATCCCGCGAACTGACGGGTCAGGCTCCGGCCAGGACCCCGCGCAGCTTCCGTACGCCCGCCTTCCACGCCTCGCCGTCCGACTCCTCCCAGAGCTCCAGGAGTTCGGACGGCTCCACGAGGACGCGGTCCAGGGCCGCGACGGCCTCCGGGCGCAGTTCGGCGGGGAGGGGCGGCAGCGGGTCCTTCGGGGCGTACGAGGTGGTCACCGGGTCGCCGCCGGGGCACTGGGCCGCCAGCAGGGCCGCCGAGGCGATCGCCTCCACGGCCACGTCGGCGTCCAGGTACTCCGCCCCGGTCCCGGTCACGTCGCGGAAGGTCGCGCGCAGCACCTCGGCCTTCCTCTCCGCCGGGGCCTCGTCCACCCGGTAGGAGAAGTCGGCGGCGGTGTCGCTGTCGAAGGGGCCGATGTCCCAGGTGCCCATGGCGTGCTCGCTCTCTCGCGTCGTCCGGCTGTCCCCACAGCGTGGCACCCGCCACTGACAACGCCCGGGCCGCCGCGTGCCGGTGGGGTGTGCCCGGCTCCTCCCGCGCCCCCCGGGCCGCTCGCCACGGACCTCCAGGATCTCCCCGACCCTGAGCCGGACCGCTCAGGCCTCTCCGTCCTCGACGCCCAGGTCGGCGCGCATGGCCTTCTTCATCGCGCCGACGTAGGGCCAGACCTCCTGGTGGAGTTCCGCCTCCATCGTCGACAGTTCCGCCGCGTACGTCGTGGGGTCCCCCGCGTACCTGCGGAGCTTCCCGTAGGCCTCGTTCAAGCGCTCCTTGGCCGCGCCGGCGGGACGCGACACCACCTTGGGGACGATCATCTGGGACTCCGCGTAGCTGTCCCGGTAGGCCAGCCTGGCCGCCTCCAGGTTCTCCAGGGACGTGGCGACGCCCTCGTCCCGTCCCAGCGCGTGGAGATGGTTGGTCATCTCCGTCAGGTACTGGCGCGCGGCGGTGTTCAGCGTGATGTAGCAGGCGCGCCGGCGCTCCAGGCTCTCGTGCCGCCCCTGCCGGGCCTGCTCCGCCCGGAGCAGCTCCTCGGCGTGACCGCGTTCCTCGCGCCGCTGTTCGGCGGCGGCCTGGAGCTCCATGCGCTTGGTGCGGTCCGCGCGGCTCTGCGTCAGGAGCGCGGCCCCCAGGGTCCCCGCCACGCCGACCACGGCTATCAGCAACGCCGTCCAACTCGCGCCCATGTTCCCCCCTGCGTACGGCTCCGTCCTCCCGACGATGCTGCCACAGGGCGCGCCCGGAGGTCCGGGGCGGCGGTCCGGGGCGGCGGTCCGGGCCGGGCGGCGCGCGATCCGCGGCGCGGTGAGATTCCCGTCCCGTATCTGACCTTCCGTCAGAATGGAACGTGTTCTAGTCTGCCGCGCATGGGCATCGCCATCACGCACGAACAGCGGGAGCTCGCACGATCCGTCCGGGGCTGGCTCGCCCGCGCCGTACCTCCCGAGGAGGTCCGCAAGCACCTGGACGTCCCCGACACCGCCACCGGGCGGCCCCCGTACTGGGACGCCGCCGCCGAGCAGGGGCTCCTCGGACCGCACCTGCCCGAGGAGCACGGGGGAGGGGGCGGCGACCTCGGGGACCTCGTCGTGGTCGTCGAGGAGGCCGCGCGGGCCCTGCTGCCGGGAGCCCATCTGCCCTCCGTGCTCGCCGCCGAACTCCTCCACCGGGCCGGACGCCCGGAGCTGGCCGGAGCCCTGGCGCGCGGGGAGCGGATCGGGGCCGTCGTTCTCGACGGGCCGGGCGGGGCGGCCGGGCCGGGCACGGCCGGCCCGCCGGGCGTCGGCAGCGCCACCGGAAGCGGCACCCTCACCGCCGTCCGAACCGCGAGCGGGTACCTCCTCGACGGCGCCGCGCCCCCGGTCCTCTGCGGCGCCCAGGCCGACCTCGTGCTCCTGCGGGCCGCCACCGCCGACGGCTCCGTCTGGCTCGCCGTCGACACCGACGGGCTCGCCGTCCGGCCCCACGAGAGCGCCGACCCCACCCGGCCCACCGCCGAGATCACCGCCCGCGCCCTCCACGTCCCCGCCGCGCGAGAGCTCGCCCTCGACTCCGCCCTCGTCCACGACCTCGCCGCCGTCCTCCTCGCCGCCGACGCCTGCGGCACCGCCGCCCGCGCCGTCGAGACCGCCGCCGAACACGCCCGGACCCGGGAACAGTTCGGCCGGCCCATCGGACAGTTCCAGGGCGTCAAACACCTCTGCGCCGACATGCTCGTCCGGCTCGAACAGGCCCGCGCCCTCACCTGGGACGCCGCCCGCGCGGCGGCCGACACCGGAGCCGGGGAGCACGGCGAGGCCGCCGGAGCCGGGGAGCACGGCGAGACCGCCGGAGCCGGGGAGCACGGCGAGGCCGCCGGAGCCCGGGAGCACGACGACGCCGCCGCAGCCCGGGGCCGTGGCGAGAAGGACGCCGTCCGCTCCCTCACCGCCGCGCTCGCCGCCGCCACCGCCCTCGACACCGCGTACACCTGCGCCAAGGACTGCATCCAGATCCTCGGCGGCACCGGCTTCACCTGGGAGCACGACGCCCACCTCCTGCTGCGCCGCGCCCTCGTCGCCCGCCAGCTCCTCGGCACCGGCGACCACCACCGGCTCGCCGCGCTCCGGCACGCCGCCGCCGGGGTCCGGCGCGCCCTCCGCCTCGACCTGCCGGCCGAGGCCGACCCGTACCGCGTCGCCGCCCGCGAGGCCGTCGCCCCCGCCGCCGGACTCGACCCGGCCGCCGCACGGCGCGCGCTCGCGCCCACCGGCTACGCGGCCCCGCACCTCCCGGAGCCGTACGGACTCGGCGCGGGCCCCCTCCAGCAGCTCGCCGTCCAGCGCGAGCTGGACGAGGCAGGGATCACCGTCTCCGGGCTCTCCATCGCCACCTGGGTCGTGCCGTCGCTGCTCGCCCACGGCACCCCGGCCCAGCAGGCCGAGCACCTCGGCCCGACCCTGCGCGGCGAACGCCTCTGGTGCCAGCTGTTCTCCGAACCCGGCGCCGGCTCCGACCTCGCCTCCCTCCGCACCCGCGCCGAGCGGACCGAGGACGGGCGCTGGCGGATCACCGGGCAGAAGGTGTGGACGAGCGCCGCCCAGTGGGCCCACCACGGCATCCTGCTCGCCCGCACCGACCCGGCCGCCCCCAAGCACCAGGGGCTCACCTACTTCCTCGTCGACATGCGGAACACCCCCGGGATCGACATCCGTCCGCTCAAGGAGATCACCGGGGACTCCCTCTTCAACGAGGTCTGGTTCGACGACGCGATCCTCCCCGCCGGCGCCGTCGTCGGCGAGGTGAACGACGGCTGGCGGGTCGCCCGCAACACCCTCGGCAACGAACGCGTCCACATGGCCGACCAGGTCGCCTTCGACACCGGCCTCGAAGCCGTCATCGCCCACGCGGACCGGGTCGACAGCTCCGTACGCGTCCGGATCGGCGCCCTCCTCGCCGAGGCGCACGCGCTCGCGTGCATCGGTCTGCGCACCACCCTGCTCCAGGTGTCCGGCCTGGAACCGGGCGCGGGCGCCAGCGTCCGCAAGCTCGTCCAGACCCTCCACCAGCAGAGGCTCGCCGAACTCACCCTCGAACTCCTCGGCCCCGAGGGCGCCGTCCGCGAGGGCCCCGGCGAACGCGCCGTCCACGGACTGCTCATGTCCCGCTGCCTCACCATCGCGGGCGGCACCACACAGGTACAGCTCAACGTCGTCGCCGAGCGGCTGCTCGGCCTTCCCAGGGACTGAGAGGGACACGTCATGAAGGCCTACGTCGTCGGCGTCGGGATGACCAGGTTCGAGAAGCCGGAGACCCGGGACTGGCAGTACTGGGACATGGTCCGCGAGGCCGGCACGGCGGCCCTCGCCGACGCGGGCGTCCCCTACGCGCGCGTGGAGCAGGCCGCCGTCGGCTACTGCTTCCAGGCCTCCACCGCGGGACAGCGCGCCGTCTACGAACTCGGGCTGACCGGCATCCCCGTCTACAACCTCAACAACAACTGCGCGACCGGCTCCACCGCCCTCATGACCGCCCGCCAGTTCGTCGAGGGCGGCATCGCCGACTGCGTCCTCGCCGTCGGCTTCGAGAAGATGACGCGGGGAGCGCTCGGCGGCGGCTCGGGCGCCGGCGACTTCGCCACCTCGCCCGTCGCCCGGCACTACGGCATCATGGCCGCCTCCCACGGCTTCGAGATGTCCCCGCCCACCGCCCAGATCTTCGGCAACGCGGCCCGCGAGCACATGGAGCGGTACGGGACGACCGAGGTGCAGCTCGCGGCGGTCGGCGCCAAGAACCACCAGCACTCGGCGAACAACCCCAACGCCCAGTTCCAGGACGTCTACACGGTCGACGAGATCCTCGCCGCGAAGACCGTCCACCGGCCGCTCACCAGGCTCCAGTGCTCGCCCACCTCGGACGGCGCGGCGGCCGCCCTCGTCGTCTCCGAGCGCTTCGTCGACGCGCACGGGCTGCGGGACCGGGCGGTGGAGATCGCCGCGCAGGCGATGACCACCGACACCGGGGAGTCCTTCGCCTCCGGCTCCTGCATCGACGCCGTCGGCCGACCGATGTCCCGGGCCGCCGCCCGGCAGGTGTACGAGCGCTCCGGGCTCGGCATCGAGGACGTCGACGTGATCGAGCTCCACGACTGCTTCTCCGTCAACGAACTCCTCACGTACGAGGCGCTCGGCATGTGCGAGGAGGGCGCCTCCGGCAAACTCGTCGAGTCCGGCGCCACCACCTACGGCGGCCGCTGGGTCGTGAACCCCTCCGGCGGTCTGATCTCCAAGGGCCACCCGCTGGGCGCGACGGGCCTCGCCCAGGCGGCCGAACTGGTCTGGCAGCTCCGGGGCGAGGCGGGCGCGCGGCAGGTGACCGGGGCCCGGGTCGGGCTCGCCCACAACATCGGGCTCGGCGGCGCGGCGGTCGTCACGCTCCTGCGCAGGTCCTAGGGCCGGTCCGGCCATTCCCGCCAGGTCCTGGGGCCGTAGGTCCATGTACGGGGCGGAATCGGTCTGCGACCATGACATCCATGCCGCAGACCGACTCCGCCACGAGCACCTCCGCCACCCCGCCGATACCCAGGGCACGTCCGTGGGCGGTCGTGCTGATCGCCTGCGCCGGCCAGTTCCTCGTCGTTCTCGACGTCTCCGTCGTGAACGTGGCCCTGCCGTCGATGCGCAGCGAGCTCGGACTCTCGGCCCTCGGTCTGCAATGGGTGCTCAACGCCTACGCGATCGCCTTCGCGGGCTTCATGCTGCTCGGCGGCCGGGCCTCCGACCTCTACGGGCGCAAGGCGATGTTCCTGCTCGGCCTCGGGCTCTTCACCGCCGCCTCCGTCGCCGGCGGTCTCGCCCAGGAAGGCTGGCAGCTCGTCGCCGCCCGCGCCGTGCAGGGCCTCGGCGCCGCCGTCCTCGCACCCGCCACCCTGACCCTGGTCACCGGCGCCGTCCCGGCCGGAGCCGCCCGCACCAGGGCCATCGGCACCTGGACGGCGGTCGGCGCGGCCGGCGGCGCGGCGGGCGGATTCGTCGGCGGCGTCCTGGTCGACCTGCTGTCCTGGCGCTGGGTCCTCCTCATCAACGTCCCCGTCGGCGTCCTGGTCCTCGCGGGCGCGCTGCTCTGGCTCCGCGAGTCCCGGGCCGCCGCGGGCCGCCGCCTCGACCTGCCCGGCGCCGTCCTCGTCACGGCGGGCCTCGCCACCCTCGCGTACGGCATCGTCCAGACCGAGGAGGCGGGCTGGACCGCCCCGGCGACGCTGCTCACCCTCCTCGGCGGCCTCGCCCTCCTGGCGCTCTTCGTGGTGGTGGAGGCGCGCACGGCGGAGCCGCTGATGCCGCTGAAGATCTTCCGGACGCGGGCGGTGACGGCGGCCAACGTGTCGATCCTGCTGTGCGGTTCGACCTCCTTCGGCATGTGGTTCTTCATGACGAACTACGCGCAGAGCGTCCTCGCGTACACCCCGCTCCAGGCGGGTCTCGCCCTGGTCCCCAGCTCCCTCAGCGTCATCGTGGGCTCCAAGGCGGCCCCGCACCTGATGCCGGCGGTCGGCGCCCGGAACCTCGCCGTCCTCGGCGCGCTCATCGCCGCCGCCGGTTTCGCCTGGCAGTCGGCGCTCACGGCCGACGGCACCTTCCTGGGGACGATCCTGGGCCCCGGCATCCTGATGATGGCCGGCATCGGCCTCGCGACCACCCCGCTCGCCGCCCTCGCCACCTCCAGCGCCTCCCCGGGCGACGCGGGACTCGTCTCGGGCCTGGTCAACACCTCCCGGACGATGGGCGGCGCCCTCGGCCTCGCGATCCTCTCCACCGTCGCGGCGGCGGCCACCCCCGCGGCCGTCCCCTCCGGCGTCCCGGACCCGTCGTCCCTGGTCCCCGGGTACGCCATGGCCTTCCGGGTCTCGACGGCGGTCCTGGTCGCGGCGGCGGTGCTGATGCTCCTCTGGCTCCCCAGGGCGGCCGGCCGCCGGTCGCCGGAGGCGACAATGCCCAGGTGAAATCGATCAAGAACATATCGATCAAGAACAGGTTCAGAACGGCCGCCACGGCGCTCGCCGTCGGCGCCTCCCTGCTGGTCGCGCCCTCGGCCTCCGCGGAGCCGGTCCTGGCCGTGACCACCGGCGCCGTCTTCAACGAGCCGTCGAGCCCCGACACGGCCGCCCGGAACCGGATCCTCTCCCACCTCGCGGGCCTCGTCGACGGCGCCGAGCCGGGCTCCTCCATCCGGATCTCGCTCTACCTGTTCCAGTCGCAGTACCTCGCCGACAAGCTGGGCGCCGCCCACCGCAGGGGCGTCACCGTGCAGGTCGTCCTCGACCACGACAGCAGGTCCGCGGGGGCCGACAGCCTGCGGACCCAGCTGGCGGCGGCCGGGGCCGCCGACTCCTGGGTGCGGAGCTGCAAGAACATGGAGGCCTGTCTCGCCCTCGACCCGGGGACCACGGCGGCTGACCCCGACGGCTGGTACGACAACGTCAACCACAACAAGTTCTTCCTGTTCTCCCGCACCAAGGGCAAGGGCACCGTCGCGGTCGACGACGTCGTCGTGCAGTCCTCCGGCAACCTCACGGGCCAGGACCTCAACTCCTGGTGGAACGACGCCCTGACGGTCGCCGACAACAAGGAACTGTTCGACGCGTACGGCTCGTACTTCACCGATCAGGCCGCCGCCGCCATCGGGCAGACGCCGCAGGTCGCCGACTACGCGCACGACACCCAGGCGGGCAGGGCCAAGGTCTACTTCTTCCCCCGCTCGGCCTCCGACACGGTCGTCAACATCCTCAGGACGGTGGCACCGACGGGCACCACCCACCCCTGCGCGGGCAACGGGCCCGGCTTCGGCACCTCCGACGGCCGTACGAGGATCCGCGTCGCCCAGGGCCACATCACCCGCACCGACGTGGCCCGGCAGCTGTGGGAACTCGCCGAGGCGGGCTGCCACGTCGAGATCGTCTACCGCTCGCTCGACAACTGGCCGACCGACGGCGTCCCCGCCTCACAGGTCGCCAACTGGCTGACCAGGCCCACCACCGGGAAGGGCCGCATCGTCCTGCACCAGCTCGACAACGACGCCCGGGGCGGCACCGACTCCCACACCAAGTACCTGCTGATCGAGGGCACGTACCTCAACGGCGTCGACAAGCGGATCGTCTTCACCGGCAGCCACACCTACACGCTGACCGCGCTCAGGTACAACGACGAGGCGCTCCTCAAGTACGAGGACAACCAGGACCCGACGGTCTTCGACGCGTACGTCCGCAACTTCGAGGCCCAGCGCACGGCGGCGCAGACCGAGGGCCTGTAGCGCCCCGCCCTACAGCCACCCCTGCCGACGGGCCTCCCGCACCGCCTCCACGCGGTCGCGGGTGCCCGTCTTGCCGATGGCCGACGACAGGTGGTCGCGGACCGTCGGCTCCGGGAGGTCCAGGGCCTTCGCGACGTCCGCGATCGTCGCCCCGTCCACCGCGGCCGCCAGCGCGTCCCGCTCACGGGCCGTCAACGGGTTCGGCCCGGTGCCCGGCGCGTCCGCCGCGAGCGCCGGGTCGATGACCGTCTCGCCCCGGAGGGCCTGGCGGATCGCCTCCGCCAGCTCCTCCACCGGCCCGTCCTTCACCAGGAACCCCGCCGCGCCCGCCTCCATCGCGCGGCGGAGGTACCCGGGGCGGCCGGAGGTCGTGAGGATCAGCACCCGGCACTCCGGGGACTCCGTCCGCAGATCGGCCGCCGCGTCGAGCCCCGAACGCCCCGGCAGGTCGATGTCGAGCAGCGCCACGTCGGGCCGGGACAGCAGGGCGGCGTCCACGATCTCGTCACCCCGCCCCACCTGCGCCACGACCTCCATGTCGTGCTCCATGCCGAGGAGCAGGGCCAGCGCCCCGCGCATCGTGCCCCGGTCCTCCGCCAGCAGCAGTCTGATCATTCCGTCGGCTCCCCCTCGTGCGGGCCGGGGGCCTCCACGGGGGGCTCCGCGGTGGCCCGGAACCCGCCCCGCGGAGCCGGTCCCGAGTCAAGAGTGCCGCCTGCGGCCGCGACCCGCTCGCGCAGGCGCGGCAACCGCTCCCCGGGGCGTCGGCGGCCGGACCGCGACGCGCGGACGCACGGACCCGGCGGTGGCGGATGCCCCGGCCGCCATGTCTGACGTAGCGTCAGGTCGTGGTTGCCGGGAGCCTTCCCAACTCCTGCCGCCTCGGCTATACATGGGGATCACCGACCTAGAACGCGTTCTAGAACGGCCGCGTCACGGGACGGTCCCCGCACGGCCTCGGTGCGGCCGACGGTGCGGACGGCCGCGCCGAGGTCTTCCCCGCCACGAGGAGCAGCAGCCCGATGCCCATCGACCCCGTCAAGGCCGTCGCCGCCGAACCCCGCAGCGCCGAGATCTCCTGGGACCACAAGGACGTCCAGCTCTACCACCTCGGCCTCGGCGCCGGCTCGTACCAGGGCAGGCCCAACCCGGCCACCGACCCCGACGAACTCCGCTACACCCTGGAGTCCCGGCTCCACGTCCTGCCCAGCTTCGCCACCGTCGCCGGCGCCGGCATGGGGGTCGTCGGCGGGCTCTCCGCCCCCGGCATCGACATCGACCTCACCGCCGTCCTGCACGGCGGCCAGTCGATCACCCTCCACCGCCCCGTGCCCACCGGCGGCCGCGCCGTCTCCACCTCCCGTGTCGCCGCCGTCCACGACAAGGGCAAGGCCGCCGTCCTCGTCCTGCGCTCCGAGGTCTCCGACGCCGAAGGGCCGCTCTGGACCAGCGACGCCCAGATCTTCGTCCGCGGGGAGGGCGGCTGGGGCGGCGACCGGGGACCCTCCGAGCGGCTCGCCCTCCCCGACCGGGAACCCGACGCCACGGCCGACCGCCCGATCCGCGAGGAACAGGCCCTGATCTACCGGCTCTCCGGAGACTGGAACCCGCTCCACGCCGACCCCGAGTTCGCCGCGCTCGCCGGATTCGACCGGCCCATCCTGCACGGGCTCTGCTCGTACGGGATGACCCTCAAGGCGGTGGTGGACACGGTGCTCGGCGGGGACGTCACCCGCGTCCGCGCCTACCGCACCCGCTTCGCCGGGGTCGTCTACCCGGGCGAGACCCTGCGCATCCGGATGTGGACCGGGGACGGCCACGTCCAGGTGGCGGTGTCGGCCGTGGAGCGCGAGAACGCCCCGGTCCTCGCCGACACCGTCGTCGAACACTCGTAGACCCATGGGATCCGTCGGATCCGCACCGGAGGGAGCCGCACCATGCGCGCAGCCGTACTGCACGAGATCGGCCAGGACAAACTGGAGGTCCTCGACGACGTCGAGGCGGTGGGATTCGGCCCCGGCAAGGTGCGGATCCGGGTCCGGGCCACCGGCCTCTGCCACTCGGACGTCTCCGCGATGAGCGGCGTCCTCCCGCAGCCCGCCCCCTTCATCCCCGGCCACGAGGGCGCCGGCGAGATCCTCGACGTCGGCGACGGCGTCACCGGACTCGACCAGGGCCAGCGGGTGCTGCTCTGCTGGCTGCCCGCCTGCGGCAGCTGTCCCGCCTGCAAGCGCGGCCAGACCCAGCTCTGCCTCGCCGGGTTCATGAACGCAGGCACCCCCAACTTCAAGCGCCCCGGCGGCGACGTCTTCGGCTTCGCCGGCACCGGCACCTTCACCGAGGAGGTCGTCGTCGACGCCGGCTGCGCCGTCCCGATCCCCGACGACGTGCCCTTCGACATCGCCGCCCTCATCGGCTGCGGCGTCACCACCGGCCTCGGCGCGGCCATCAACACGGCCAAGGTGGAGGCCGGTTCGTCGGTCGCCGTCATCGGCTGCGGAGGCGTCGGCATCTCCGCGATCCAGGGCGCCAGGCTCCAGGGCGCCGCCCAGATCATCGCCGTCGACCCCGTCGAGTCGCGCCGCGAGGCGGCCCTGCGCTTCGGAGCTACGGAGGCCGTCGCCCCCGACGCCCTCGCCGACGCCAAGCAGCGGATCACCGCCGGAGAGGGCTTCGACTACGTCTTCGAGGTCGTCGGCAGGTCCGCCACCGCCCGCACCGCGTACGAGACGACCCGCCGCGGCGGCACCCTCTGCGTCGTCGGCGCGGGCGCCCTCGACGACCACCTCCAGCTCAGCATGTTCGAGCTGTTCTTCGACGAGAAGCGGATCCTGCCCTCCATGTACGGCGGCGGGGACGTGCTCCGCTCGTACGAGAGGGCCATCGCGCTCTGGCGGGCGGGCCGCATCGACCTGGAGTCGCTCATCACCCATCGCGTACCGCTCGCGGGCATCAACGAGGCGCTGGAGCAGATGCGCACCGGTGCCGCCCTCCGCACCTGCATCGAGATCTGACCCGAGAGGAACGGGAGACGGCCATGACCACCCCGGAAACGACCACCCCGGGAACGAGCGCCCTTCCGCTGGAGGGCCTGAGCGCGATCGTCACCGGAGCCGGGCGGGGGCTCGGCCGTGCCGAGGCCCTGGAACTGGCCCGGCTCGGCGCCGCCGTCGTCGTCAACGACTACGGGCAGCCCGGCCGCGACGGCTCGGGCACGGCCTCCGCCGCGCCCGCCGAGGAGGTCGTGGCGGAGATCCGCGCGGCGGGCGGCCGGGCGGTCGCGCACCTCGGCGACGTCGCCGACTTCGAGACGGCACGGGGCTTGATCGACCTGGCGGTGGCCGAGTTCGGCGCGCTGGACATCCTGGTCAACAACGCGGGCATCCTGCGCGACCGGATGGTGTTCTCGATGACCGAGGACGAGTGGGACTCGGTCATACGGGTCCACCTCAAGGGCCACTTCAACACCACCCACTTCGCCGCCGTGCACTGGCGGGGCCGCGCCAAGGCGGGGGAGACCGGCGTCTACGGCCGGATCGTCAACACCTCGTCCGAGGCCTTCCTCGCCGGTTCGGCCGGTCAGCCCAACTACGCGGCGGCCAAGGGCGGCATCGTGGGCCTGACCACCTCGACGGCGCTCGCGCTCGCCCGGTACGGGGTGACGGCCAACGCCATCTGCCCCCGGGCCAGGACCCGGATGACCGAGGACGTCTTCGCCGGCTTCTCGGAGCCGGGGGAGGGGGACCTCGACCCGCTGTCCCCCGACCACGTGGCACCCCTCGTCGGCTACCTCGCCTCCCCGGCGGCGGCCGGGGTCAACGGCCAACTGCTCGTCGTGCACGGCGGGATGGTGGCGGTCGTCGACCGGCCGCGGGTGTCGGCCAAGTTCGACACGGCGAAGGAGGCGTTCACGTACGAGGAACTGGACGGCCTGCTGACCCCGCACTACGCGTCCCGCCCGGCGGGCGAGACCTTCGCGGCCTCGGAGGTGCTCGGCCTCAAGAAGGGGTGAGGCCGGGCCCGGACGGGGCCGTGACGGCGCCCCCCCGGCCGGGGTGCGGCTCTGCCGGTGGGGCGGGTGGGGAGGACGAAGGGCCCCGGGGAGACCCGGGGCCCTTCGCCGTACCTCTCGCCGGTCCGACCCCACGGGCCGGCCCGACCGCCCTCGACGGGCGTACCTCGTCGCCCTCAGCGGGCGTGCGCGTCGGCGGGCTCGCGACGGTGACGGCCGTGCGGGGAGGACGCGGAGTCCTCCGTCGGCGAGGCCTCACCGCGGTGCTTGCCGGAGCCGTTCGGCTCCTGCCCGTCCGTGCTGTTTTCCGACATGGTCGAACTCACCCCGTAGACATCGGTCCTGCTGTGCAGCCCGAGATTCTAGCCAGCGGGTTTCCCGTCGGTGAGAGGCGCCTGCTGAAGTGGCACCGGACGGCACACCCGGGGCTCCTCGACGACCGCCGCGACCGCCGTCGCCGCCGCCCCGGGCGCGGGCTCGGGTCCGGGCTCCGGCGGCTCCACGTCCGCCAGACCGCACGGCGCCCCGGCCGTCGCGTACGGCAGCCGGAGCACGCCCCCGGCCGTCCACAGGCCCGCCCCGGGCAGCCAGCCCACGGGACCGGCCAGTTGGCCCAACCGGCGGGCCGAGGGCCGCCAGGTCCCCACCCAGCTGCCCCCCGCCGCGTCGATCCGCAGCGCCACCGCGCAGGTCTCCGGCATCAGCACCTGCCCCGGCTGCACGGCGAACGGCGTCACGGCCGCGTCGTCGAGCCGCAGGCACTCAGGGAACCGCACCGGCAGCAGACTCCCGAGCACGCCCCAGCCGAGCCGGTCGCGCCCCGGAGCGTCGGAACGGATCAGGAGCAGACCACTGTCCGGGTCCGCGAGGAGCAGCCGGTCGTTGCTGTCCTCGGTGATCTGGAGCAGCGGCGTCACCTCCCCGCCGCGCTCCAGGTCGACGGCGACCGCCTTCACCGGCCCGTCGCCGAGCCGCCGGTCGAGCGCGAGCATCCGGCCCGTACGGTCGAGCCACACCCCGCCCGCGCAGCCGCCCCTGACCTCGGCCACCTGCTCCGGGCCGAAGGCCCCGCCCGCGACCAGCCACAGCGTGGTCGTGTCGGGGCCGACGCACATCGCGTACGCGCAGATGCCGTCCGGCGAGGGCGGGAGCAGCACCAGGCGCTCGGAACCGGGCGCCTCCACGGCGCCGATCTGGAGCTCCCCGGTCTCCGGGCCGGTGGGGTAGAGCAGCGAGAACGTGTTCCGCCGCCCGTCCACGCGGCGGGCGACCAGGACCCGGCCGTCGGCGAGCGGCAGCACCTGGGTGCCCGGCTCCTCCGGCTGGGCGAGGGGGAGCGGCACGGCGTACGGCTCCGGCCCGTCGAGGGTCCACCGCTCCACGTACAGGGCGTCCCCGGCGCCCGCGAGCCTGGCCGCGTACGCGCCGTTCGCCGTGATCGTGAACCCCGTCGGCCAGGCGTCGCCGCCGGGGCACTCCCCGTCGCGGTCGTCGTCCTCGGCCGTGGTCTCGATGGCACACGCTGTCATCGACTCGTCACCTCCGGCCACGAAGCTAGTTTTCGCACTTCCAGCCGAACAACACGAGCAGGGTCACTTCACACATAAGGGTGGCCCCGCGGCGTTTCGGCTGAGGGGCGGGGGACGGTTGTGCTGGAGTTTCCGAAGACGAGTTAGGCAAGCCGAACCTAAACGGAGTCTCGTACTCCGCCCGGCCGGCGCCCGGTCGACTCCCACCGAGTCCCGTCGGGCCCCCGTCGGAGCCCTCGTCGGGCGGGGCGGGGGACGACCACGGCGGTCCGGGCGCCGGCCGCCGGAAGCGGGGACGGCCCGCCGCCGGCACCGCGCCCGCGTCGGGCCGGGCACCCCGCCGCCGGTGCCCCGGGGCAGGGCCCGCGTCGGGTCGGGCACCGGGCCGGACCGTGGGGCACCGGGGACAGGTAGCCTTTCCTCGTGCCCCGCCTGTCTGAAGTCATCGCCGCGCTCGACGCCCTCTGGCCACCCGAGCGGGCCGAGTCGTGGGACGCCGTCGGCACCGTCTGCGGTGACCCCGACGCCCAGGTCACCCGCGTGCTCTTCGCCGTCGACCCCGTCCAGGAGATCGCCGACGAGGCGATCGCCCTCGGCGCCGACCTGATCGTCACCCACCACCCGCTCTACCTCCGCGGGACGACGACCGTCGCGGCCGGCCACTTCAAGGGCCGGGTCGTGCACACCCTCATCAAGCACGACATCGCCCTCCACGTCGCGCACACCAACGCCGACACCGCCGACCCCGGCGTCTCCGACGCCCTCGCCGGCGCGCTCGACCTCCGGGTCACCGGCCCGCTCGTGCCCGAGAACAACCTCGGCCGGATCTGCGAGCTGGACCACCCCGAGACCCTCGCCGAGTTCGCCGCGCGCGCCGCGAAGCGGCTGCCCGCCACCGCGCAGGGCATCCGGGTCGCCGGCGACCCCACCATGACCGTCCGCCGCGTCGCCGTCAGCGGCGGCTCGGGCGACAGCCTCTTCGACGCCGTACGGGCCGCGGGCGTGGACGCCTTCCTCACCGCCGACCTGCGCCACCACCCCGTCTCCGAGGCCACCCAGGCCGCGCACACCTCCGCCGGCCCGCTCGGCCTCGTCGACGCCGCCCACTGGGCCACCGAATGGCCCTGGTGCGAGCAGGCCGCCGCCCAGCTCGACGCGATCTCCGACCGTCACGGCTGGGACCTCCGCGTCCACGTCTCGAAGACGGTCACCGACCCCTGGTCCTCCCACCACACCTCTCCTGGAGCCCCCAACTGAACGCCGCGCCCGCCGACCAGATCCGCCTCCTCGACGTCCAGTCGCTGGACGTCCGCCTCCAGCAGCTCGCGCACAAGCGCCGGTCGCTGCCCGAGCACGCCGAGATCGAGTCGCTGACCAAGGACCTCACCCAGCTGCGCGACCTGCTCGTCGCCGCGCAGACCGAGGAGAGCGACTGCGGCCGTGAGCAGACCAAGGCCGAGCAGGACGTCGACCAGGTCCGCCAGCGGGCCGTGCGCGACCAGCAGCGCCTCGACTCCGGCGCCGTCTCCTCCCCGAAGGACCTGGAGAACCTCCAGCGCGAGCTCGTCTCCCTCGCCAAGCGCCAGGGCGACCTGGAGGAGATCGTCCTGGAGGTCATGGAGCGCCGCGAGTCCGTCCAGGAGCGCCTCGCCGAGCTGACCGAGCGGGTCACGGCCGTCCAGGCCAAGACGGACGACGCGACCGCCCGGCGCGACGCCGCCGAGGGCGAGCTCGACGCCGAGGCCGCCTCCGTGACGAAGGAGCGCGAGCTCGTCGCGGGCTCCGTCCCGGCGGACCTCCTGAAGCTGTACGAGAAGCTGCGCGAGCAGCAGGGCGGCGTCGGCGCGGCCCGGCTGTACCAGCGCAAGTGCGAGGGCTGCCACATCGAGCTCAACATCACCGAGCTGAACGACGTCCGCGCCGCCGCCCGTGACACGGTCGTGCGCTGCGAGAACTGCCGCCGCATCCTGGTCCGCACGTCGGAGTCCGGCCTGTAATGACGATGTCGTCGTCCGCGTCCGGGTCGTCCGCGGCCCCGCGTGAGCTGATCGTCGAGGCCGACGGGGGCTCCCGGGGCAACCCGGGGCCCGCCGGCTACGGGGCGGTCGTCCTGGATCCGGTCACCGGCGAGACGCTCGCGGAGGCGGCCGAGTACATCGGCGTGGCGACGAACAACGTCGCCGAGTACAAGGGCCTGGTCGCGGGCCTGAAGGTGGCGCGGGAGCTGTTCCCCGACGCCACCGTCCACGTCCGGATGGACTCCAAGCTGGTCGTGGAGCAGATGTCCGGCCGCTGGAAGATCAAGCACCCGGACATGAAGCCGCTGGCGGCCGAGGCGGGCCGGGTGTTCCCGGCGGGCCGGGTCCGCTACGAGTGGATCCCGCGCGAGCGCAACAAGCACGCGGACCGGCTCGCCAACGAGGCGATGGACGCGGGCAAGCGAGGCCGCCAGTGGGAGCCGTCCGCGTCGACGGCCGGCCTGGACGCCTCCGCCGCCCGCAACGCCGCCGCCCCGCCCCCGTCGGGCCCGCCCGGCGACGCGACCGCGGGCGCGGCACGAGCCCGCGCGGCGCTCGGGACGCGGCCGGGCGGAACGGGCGCGCCGGGTACGGCCGGGGTCCGGGCCCCGGAACCGGCCGGCCTCGCGGCGCCGACCGAGGTCACCGCGACCACGACCGGGTCCGCCGACGCGCCCGCCGGGTCCGCCGACGTGGCGTCCTCCGGGGCCGCGCCCGTGGTGACCGCCACCGACAGCGCCGCGCCCGTGGTGACCGCCACCGACAGCGCCGCGCGTGCCTTCGCTCCGGCCACCGCCCCCCGCCAGGGCTGGTCCGGCGGGCCCGACATGAGCGCGCCCGCCACCTTCGTACTCCTGCGGCACGGCGAGACCGCGCTGACCCCCGAGAAGCGGTTCTCCGGGAGCGGGGGGACCGACCCCGAGCTCTCGGCGGCCGGGCTGCGGCAGGCCGAGGCCGTCGCCGTCGCGCTGGCCGCGCGCGGCACGATCCAGGAGATCGTCAGCTCGCCGCTCACCCGCTGCCGCCAGACCGCCGCCGCCGTCGCCGCCCGTCTCGGGCTCGACGTGCGCGTCGAGCAGGGGCTGCGCGAGACGGACTTCGGCGCCTGGGAGGGGCTCACCTTCGGCGAGGTGCGGGAGCGCCACCCCGAGGACCTCGACGCCTGGCTCGCCTCGCCGAAGGCCGCGCCGACCGGTGGGGGCGAGAGCTTCGCGACCGTCGCGCGTCGGGTCGCCTCGACCCGGGACCGCCTGGCCGCCGCCCACGCGGGCCGGACCGTCCTCCTCGTCACCCACGTCACGCCGATCAAGACCCTGGTCCGGCTCGCGCTCGGCGCCCCGCCGGAGTCGCTGTTCCGGATGGAGCTGTCGGCGGCGTCGATCTCGGCGGTGGCGTACTACGCAGACGGCAACGCGTCCGTACGGCTCCTCAACGACACCTCCCACCTGCGGTAGCCGAGGGCGTCGGGCCCTCGCCCACGAGGCCCCGGCCGGACCGGGACTACGAGACCGGCCGGGCCCCGGTGTCCGCCAGCGCCGCCGCCTCGCGCGCCAGGCGTTCCACCCGCGCCCAGTCGCGGGCCGCGAGGGCGTCGGGCGGCAGCATCCACGTACCGCCGACGCAGCCGACGTTCGGCAGCGCGAGGTAGGCGGGGGCGGAGGCGAGGGAGACGCCGCCGGTCGGGCAGAACCGGGCCTGGGGGAGCGGTCCCGCGAGGGACTTCAGGTACGGGACGCCGCCCGCCGCCTCGGCCGGGAAGAACTTCATCGCGTCCACGCCCTGTTCGAGCAGCGCCACGACCTCCGAGGTCGTCGACACCCCGGGCAGGAACGGCGCGCCGGAGTCACGCATCGCGCCGAGCAGCCGCTCCGTCCACCCGGGACTGACGAGGAACCGGGCCCCGGCGCGTACCGCGTCCGCGACCCCGGCCGCCGAGACGACCGTGCCCGCGCCGACGATCGCGCCCGGCACCTCGTCCGCGATCGCCCGGACGGCGTCGAGCGCCGCCGGGGTCCGCAGGGTCACCTCGACGAGCGGCAGCCCGCCGGCCACCAGGGCGCGGGCCAGCGGGACGGCGTCGGCGAGGTCCTCGATCACCACCACGGGGACCACGGGGACGGCGGGGGAGCCGGGGGAGGCCTCGGAGGCTCCGAGGGCTCCGGAGGCTCCGAGGGCTTCGGAGGCAAGGTCGAACACGCTCGTCATGGGCCTCATCCTGCCCACGGTGAGCGCTAACCGCAACGAGCGTTGCGGAGCATGCAACGAACCCCTAGTGGATCTCGTCCACCAGAACGTCGAGCGCTCCCGGCTTCCCGCTCTCCTCCACCACGTACCCCAGGTCCCGCAGCGCCTCCACCAGCTCCGTCGTCGACCGTGGGGCCGCGCCCGCCTCCAGCAGGCTCCGGACGATCCGGCCCTTCGTGGCCTTGTTGAAGTGGCTGACCACCTTCCGGGTCGGCGCGTGCAGCACCCGCACCGTCGCCGTCCGCGCCGCCACCTCCCCCTTCGGCTTCCACGCCGACGCGTACGCCGACGAGCGCAGGTCCAGGACGAGACCGTCCTCGGCCGCCTCGGGAAGGACGGAGGCCATCGCACCCCGCCAGTGCGCGCCCAGCGCGCCGAGCCCCGGCAGCTTGACCCCCATCGAGCAGCGGTACGACGGGATCCGGTCGGTCACCCGCACGGCGCCCCACAGCCCCGAGAACACGAGCAGGGACCGCCCCGCCCGCTTCCCGGCCGCCGCGTCCAGGGTCGCCAGACCGAGCGCGTCGTACAGCACGCCCGTGTAGATCTCCCCGGCCGGACGCGCGCCCGCCGTCCGCAGCTCCACGTTCTTCGCGATCTCGCCGCGCAGGCCCTCGCTCAGACCGAGGACCTCGCGCGCCTTCTCCTCGTCGGCCGCGCACAGCTCGACCAGCTCGTCCAGGACGGCCGCCCGCGCCTCCGCGAGCCCCGGCAGGGACAGCGACTCCGGCTTGAGCGGCGCCCCGCGCCCCGAGGAGGCCTTGCCCTCGGAGGGCGGCAACAGCACGAGCACGGTGGTTCTCCTTCGTCCGTACGGGGATGGGGGTGCGGCCCCCGGAGCCCAGCGGCGCGACTCCAAGAGCCCAGCGTACGAGGTGGGACCCGGTGGCCCGTACGGGGCGAGGCGCCCTTGCCCGTACAGGGGAGGCCACCTGCCTGTCGGGGGATGCCCGTACGGGGGAGGCCACCCTGCCCGTACCCGCAGGGCCGGTCACCCGTCCGGGACGGGGCGGCCGTCCCGTACGGGTGAGGGCGTCCGGGACGGCTCCCCCACCCGCGGCGCGGGACGCCACGACGTGCCGCCCCCCTCCCCTCCCCATACGCTCGGTCCATGCCCCGCCGCCACATCCACGTGACCGGCGCAGCCGAGGCTCCGCTGCGGGCCGCCCTGCGCGCACTCCGGACCGAGCTCGGGATCCCCGAGTCGCCCGAGGACTTCCCGCCCGCCGTCCTCGCCGAGGCGGAGGCCGCCGCGAAGGCCCCCCGGCTCCCCGCGCACGACGCCACCGATCTGCCCTTCTTCACCGTCGACCCGCCCACCTCCACCGACCTCGACCAGGCCATGCACCTGGCCCGCCGGGCCGACGGCGGGTACCGCGTCCACTACGCCATCGCCGACGTCGCCGCCTTCGTCGCCCCCGGCTCCGCCCTCGACGCCGAGGCCCACCGGCGCGTCCTCACGCTCTACTTCCCCGACGGCAGGGTGCCCCTGCACCCCACCGTCCTCTCCGAGGGCGCCGCCAGCCTCCTCCCCGGCGAGGTCCGCCCCGCCCTCCTGTGGCGGATCGACCTCGACGCCGAAGGGCGCCGCGTCGCCACCGACGTCCGCCGCGCCCTCGTCCGCAGCCGCGCCAAACTCGACTACGAGGGCGTGCAGAGGCGGATCGACACGGGCACGGCCGAGGAGCCGCTCGCCCTCCTCCGTGAGATCGGCCGCCTCCGCGAGGCCCTCGAAGCCGAACGCGGCGGGATCTCCCTCAACGTCCCCGAGCAGGAGATCGTCGAGCACGACCACACCTACTCCCTCGCCTACCGGGCCCCGCTCCCCGCCGACGGCTGGAACGCCCAGATCTCCCTCCTCACCGGCATGGCCGCCGCCGACCTCATGACCGCCGCCGGCACCGGCATCCTGCGCACCCTGCCCACCGCCCCCGACGGCGCCGTCGCCCGTCTGCGCCGCTCCGCGCGGGCCCTCGGCGTCGACTGGCCGCACCACGTCTCGTACGCCGACGTCGTCCGCGCCGCCGACCCCACCGACCCGCGCCAGGCCGCCTTCCTCCAGGAGTGCACCACCCTGCTGCGCGGCGCCGGGTACACCGTCTTCACCGACGGCCTCGTCCCCACGCCCGCGATGCACGCCGCCGTCGCCGACGAGTACACCCACTGCACCGCGCCGCTGCGCCGGCTCGTCGACCGGTACGCGGGCGAGCTGTGTGTGGCGGCGGTGGCGGGCGACGAACCGCCCGAGTGGGTACGGGCCGCCCTGCCCGCCCTCCCCGACGAGATGGCCACGGGCGCCCGCCGCGCCAACACCGTGGAGCGCGAGAGCGTCGACATCGTCGAGGCGGCGCTGCTGCGGGAACGGATCGGCGAGATCTTCGACGCGTACGTGATCGACGTGAAGGAGCGCGAGCCCTCGGTCGGCACCGTCCACCTGGACGATCCGGCGGTCGTCGCCCGGATCGCGGGCGGCGACACACGGCTGCCGCTGGGCGAGTGGCTGCGGGTCAGACTGGCGGAGGCGGACCCGGGGACGGCGAAGGTGCGGTTCGCGCCCGCGTGAGCGGCTGGGGGGCCGGTGGTTCCGTGCGCGCCCGCCCGAGGGCCCGCGTCAGGGCCCGGTACAGGGCGCGCGGGTCGTCGGCGTGGACGCGGAGGGTGCGTACGGGCCGGGGCGCGCCGAGCAGTCGGGGCGCGTCCACCGGCTCGGTCAGCTCGATCGTGACGGAGGTCTGGGAGCCGACGGCGAGGTTCAGTTCGCCCTCCGCCTTCTCGTGCGAGAACAGCGGCTCGTGGCGGACGGCCGCGATCCGGTCGAGCGGGACCCGCACGTCGACGTGCGCGGCCTGCCGCAGCCGGAGGACGTCCCCGGTGAGGGTGTGCGGGCGGGTCGCGGAGGCGGCGTGCAGACCGAGGACGAAGAGGACGGTGTACACGTCCAGGACGAGGACGATGGCGTGGACGAGCGGCCAGTCGGCGAGCAGGTAGGACATGCCGACGGACTCGACCACGCACACGAAGGTGAAGCCGTACATGAGCGCCGCCTGGTCCCGCGCGTGCGGGAACACGCCGTCCGCGCCGTCGACCCCGTGCTGCCGCCGCGCCACCCACCGCGCCAGGCTCGTCATGATCCGCAGCTCGTGCCCCATGATCCGGAGCACGGGCAGGGGCACCAACTCGGCCACGGCCTCCCGCCGGGAGAGGCCCCGCCGCCGCAGCCGCAGATAGGAGAGGGCTTCGGCGAGCAGGAGCACGACGACGAGCAGCTCGGCGACGGCCCACACGGCCCCGGGAATCCGGACCCCGCCCAGGAGGAGCACGGCGAGGACGACCTCGGCCGGGAGGACGACGTAGGCGAGGAGGCGGAGCAGACGGAGGGAGCGGGGACGGGCGCGCCCGGCGCCCTCCGACGGCGCGGCCGGCGCCGAGGGCGCCGCCCCGGCCGCCGCCCCGGCCGCCGCCCCGGCGACCGGACCGCCGACGACCGGAGTACCGGCAGCCGCCCCGGCCGCCGTCCCGGCGACCGGAGCACCGGCAGCCGCACGGACCCCGCCCGGGCCCGCGGCGCCACTGTCCTGAAGGTCCGTCACCGGCTCTGCTCCCGTCGCTCCCGGACCAGGCGCATCGCCAGGTGGATGGCCGCGGACTGCGCCGGGGCGAGGTCCGCGAAGAGGGCGTCGGCGAGGGAGACGTCGGAGGGACCGGCCCCCCGCGACTCCGCGGTCGGGATCTCCACCCCCAGTTCGTCCGGCAGACAGGCGGCCAGCACCCGGGCCGCCTCCGCGACCCGCGGGTCGTCGGGACCGGCCCCGGCGAGGGCGTCGAGCAGCGGGTACACCTCGTGCGCGTGCTCCGCCGTTCCCCGCATCAGCTCCATCAGCCGCGCCCGCTCCCCGTCCGGCACGACGGCGTCGAGCAGCGCCAGGATCTCCCGGTCCCTCGCCGCCATCGGGGACTCGGGCAGCTCGCCAAGACCCGAGAGCAGCGCGGCGAGCTCCGGCGACAGGGGACCGTCGGCGGGCAGCCGCCCGGCCCGCGCCTCGTCGAGGAGGGCGGCGAGGCGTTCGCGGCGCTCGCGGATCACGGCCTCCTGGCGCGCCAGGTCCCGCGCCAGCTCCTCCAGCACCTCCACCAGCCCCCGCCCCTCGTCGTCGGCGAGCACGTCCCGGACCTCGTCGAGCCCGAGGCCCAGTGCGGTGAGCCGCCGGATCCGGGCGAGCAGGACGGCGTCCCGGACGCCGTACTCCCGGTACCCGTTGGCCCGCCGGACGGGCTCGGGCAGCAGGCCCGACTGGTGGTAGTGCCGCACGGCCCGGGGGGTGACCCCGACCAGGGCGGCGATCTCGCCGATACGCATGCGCCCAGTAGAAACCCTGACGCTGCGGCAAGGTCAAGGGTGGGACGGCGCGGCGGGTAGCATGGTCGGCACGGCAGACGAGCCGGGCGGACGGCCGCGTGGAGATCCTCGGATCTTCCCGAGGAACGTCCGGGCTCCACAGAGCAGGGTGGTGGCTAACGGCCACCCGGGGTGACCCGCGGGACAGTGCCACAGAAAACAGACCGCCGGGGACTTCGGTCCCCGGTAAGGGTGAAACGGTGGTGTAAGAGACCACCAGCGCCTGAGGTGACTCAGGCGGCTAGGTAAACCCCACTCGGAGCAAGGTCAAGAGGGGACACCTCGGTGTCCCTGCGCGGATGTTCGAGGGCTGCTCGCCCGAGTCCGCGGGTAGACCGCAGGAGGCCGGCGGCAACGCCGGTCCTAGATGGATGGCCGTCGCCCCGACGACCGCGAGGTCCCGGGGCACAGAACCCGGCGTACAGCCCGACTCGTCTGTCGGCCCACGTGGGAAAGGGCCCCCGACCAGGTTTCTGCCTGTTCGGGGGCCCTTTCCCATGGGTGGGCGGGGCGGGGTGGGCGGGTGTTCGTCCGGGGGTGGCCTCGATGTCAGTCGGGTCGTATCGCGGTCGCCGGGAGCTCGAAGACCAGAACGAGTCCGTCCTGTTCGTTGCCCTGCTCGCCGACGCGGGTGAAGCCGAAGCCCGCGATGGTGGCCAGGGAGGCCTCGTTGTCGGCCCTGGCGCGGGCCCGTACCGTCCTGACGCCGGGTTCGGCGGCGGCCCTGGTGAGGAGCGCCCGCAGCATCGCGCGGGCGTAGCCCCGGCGGCGGTGGCCGGGTGCGACGGTGAAGCCGACCTCGACCGTTCCCGTCTCGTCCGGCGGGCCGTGGAACCCGGCGTCGCCGATGACCACCCCGTCCGGCTCGGACACGGCGGCCCGCGCGAGCCAGGGTGCGGCGGAGGGGTCCTCGGCGAGCTGCTTCGCGCGGTATCCGAAGATCCAGCGGGCCCGGTCGCCGACGAAGTGTTCGTCGAGGGCGATCCCGGCCTCGGCGCTGCCGGCCGCGAGGTCACCGTCGGCGAGCGCCCGCAGGGCCCTGGCGTTGAGTTCGACGAAGCGGACGCGTCTGGTGGTGGGGAGGGGTTCGTTGTCCATCGCGGAGATGGTCGCCCGGGGCCGACGGAGTGTCCACGGGTTTACGGTCTCGTCAGGGGCGCCGGACCTCGAAGTGGAAGCAGCCGTACTCGACCGCCCTGACGTGCACCAGGGCCACGGCCGGGTCGGCGAAGGCCTCCGCGAAGGCCTCCGCGAAGGCCCGGTCGAAGCCCTCCTCGGCCGCCTCCGGGATCTCCAGGAGGCGCCCCCCGACGATCCGGCCCGCCGCGTCGTAGCGACGGAGGGTCCGGAGCGCCCCGGGCCGGGTGAAGGGGTACGCCTCCGAGGGCGCGGGGCCGCCGCACTCCTCGGCGTGGACGAAGACGGGCCCCTGCTCGTCGTACGCACCCGGCTCGGCCCCGGTCTCGGTGGCCCAGCGCCGCAGCGGCGCGTACGCGACGAGCGCGATCCGCTCGCCGGGGGCGGAGGGCCGCAGGCAGCAACGGAGCGGATCGCCCCCGTCGTCGACGGGCACGACGAACGGCACACAGGCCCGCCCGGCGTCGTCGGCGACCCGCAGCTCGGCGAGCGCGGACGGCGGGATGGGGCGGGCGGCGTAGGTGGTGGCGGTGTGGGTGCTCATACGGTCAGGGTCACGCGGGGCGGCCCCGGGGCGCTGGCGGTATTCGGACGCGGTGTCTTCGGTGGGGGATGCGGTGTGGGGGCGCGGCACCCGGGTGGTGCGGCGTCGTGTGCGTTCCCCCGCGGGGTCACCGGCCTCGCAGCCAGTCCGCGTACCAGGTGCGGAAGCTGGGGCTGGTGGGGACGAAGCCGCCCCAGTCCGGGTCGAGGCGCCAGATCTCGCCCGCTCGCGGGCCGGTCACGATCAACCGGACATACATGCCGCAGCCTTCCTCGGCCAGCATGAGCGTGCCCGGGGTCAGCTCTTCCACCGGAGCGCCGAGCGCGCCGCCCAGGGGTTCGGCGAGGGGGAACGGTGTGGCGAGGCGGCCCGGTTGCCGGTCCTCTCTCCATACGTCGTCCACGGCCCAGTCCTCGTCCACCTGAGTACGGGGGGCGGCCAACGGCATCAATCCGTGGGCGGGGCCGGCGGGGCCGTCTCCCACCTCGGTGAGGAAGGACCGGTAGTCCGGGGGGAGTCGGACGCCGTGCTCCGCCTCGAACCCGCCCACCGCCGAGGCCGGGAGCGGAGGCGCCAGCTCGTACCGGTGGGTGTTCGCTCCGAAGCGTGTCCGCTCCGGGTCCCCCGCCGCCATGTCCCGGATCCGCGCGCGGACGCCGGTCCCGTCCCAACCGCTCATCCGGCGACCGTACCCCCCGTGGCTCAGCGGGGATGGCGGACCGATTCTGTCCGCAGGGGGTGTCAGGGTGGACTCGTGGACGCGGACGGTCTCGACTGGAG
This sequence comes from Streptomyces sp. NPDC002057, assembly GCF_040296665.1. Taxonomy (NCBI): domain Bacteria; kingdom Bacillati; phylum Actinomycetota; class Actinomycetes; order Kitasatosporales; family Streptomycetaceae; genus Streptomyces; species Streptomyces sp. NPDC002057. The sequence continues at coordinate 165,351 of NZ_JBEOXR010000008.1, read as the reverse complement.
CCGGGCGGCGGCCGTCCGAGCGGTGCCGTCCTCAGTCCGCGCCACGCGACCCGTACGAACGGAGCAGCACGATGAGCCGTCAATTCCAGGTCACCTTCGACGCCCATGACCCGCGGGCCCTGTCGTCCTTCTGGCGGGACGCGCTCGGGTACGTGCATCCGGGGCCGCCCGGGGTCGAGCTCCCCGAGGGCGCCGACCCGCTCGCCGCGTGGGACGACTTCCTCGCGCGGATCGGCGTGCCGGAGGAGGAGCGCAACACCCGGTCGGCCATCGAGGACCCGGACGAGCGGGGCCCGCGGGTGTTCTTCCAGCAGGTGCCGGAGGGCAAGGTCGCCAAGAACCGGGTGCACCTCGACGTCCGCGCCGCTCCCGGACTGGAGGGAGAGGCGCGGATGGCCGCCCTCGAAGCCGAGTCCGAGCGGCTCGTCGCGCTCGGGGCGAAGCGGCTGCGCCGCTTCGAGCCCGAGCCTCCGATGAGCACCGGCTTCCTCGTGATGGCCGACCCCGAGGGCAACGAGTTCTGCCTGGACTGACGGGTGCCGGGTGCCCGCCGGACGGCGCGTCAGCCGCGGTGACAGAGCGCCGTGTCCACGACGGCCTCCACACGCCTCGTGCCGGCGATGTCGGTCGGGATGCTCGTCACCGTGACGTTCGCGGCGCGGCTGCCGTCGGCGGTCACGCCGCCGCGGGTCTCGTAGCCCACGATGTCACCGCCGTGGCCCCAGTAGACGCCGCCGCACGTCAGCTTCCTGCTCATGAGCCCCAGGCCGTAGTGGGCGCCGGTGTCGCCGACGGGGACGGTGGTGCGCATCTCGGCGAGCCGGGCCCTGTCGAGGAGGTCGCCGCGGAGGAGCGAGGTGAAGAAGCGGTTGAGGTCGGAGTCGGTGGAGATCATCTGCCCCGCCGCCCAGCCCGCCGACGGATCGATCCGCGTGTAGTCGACCAGCGGCCCCGCCGCCGTCATCTCGCGGTAGCCCTTCGGGTGGGGCTCCCGGAGGGTCCGGTCGCCGGGCGCGGGGAAGTAGGTGTGGCGGAGCCCGACGCGCTGGACGACGCGCCGGTCGATCTCCTCGGCGAGGGGGCGGCCCGTGACCTTCTGGACGATCAGGCCGGCCAGGACGTAGTTCGTGTTGCTGTACGACCACTTCTTCCCGGGCTCGAACACGGCCTTCTCCTTGAGCGCGATGTCGACGAGGTCGCGCGGCTCGAAGTACTGGTGCGGGAGCACGTCGTCGCTGATGTGGTTCCCGTACTCGGGAAGTCCGCTCGTGTGCTGGAGGAGCTGACGGACGGTGATGTTCCGTCCGTCGATGCCCTCGCCGCGTACGAGCCCCGGGAGGTACGTGTCGATGTCGGCGTCGAGGCCGATCTTCCCCTCGGCGACCAGCTGCAGCACGACCACCGCGACGAACGTCTTGGTGTTGCTGCCGGCCCGCACCTGACCGTCCCTGGGCACCTTCGCGCCGGTGGCCAGGTCGCCGACGCCCGCCGTGTAGGTACGGGTGCGGCCGTCCTCGCCCCTGACGGACGCCAGCGCGGCGGGCCGGCCGTCGCGCACCAGCCCGTTCAGGCCCTGCTGCACGCTGTCCGGGCGGGCGGTGGCGGACGCGGTCGGCGGTGCCAGGACGCCGGCGGTCACGAGGGCGACGGCCACGGCGGCCACGGCCGCCGACGCCCCGCGCCGCCCGCCGCGCCGCCGCTCGGACGAACGGGTGCCGTGCTGGTGCCAGGTCTGCTCACGCATGGCTCAACTCCATTGCAGTCGTGGGAACGTGTCGGTCCGGTGGATCGGCCGGCAGGACACGATCATGGATTCCGGCAGCTCCGTCGCACATCGCGGGAAGGCGGGAGAAACACCTCCCCCGATCGGGGGAGGCCCCGTGCGAACGGCCCGTCCATACTGGTTGATCATGATCAAGGGACTCCGGCCGCTGCTGCGCCGCTCCACGTACACGGGTGCGCTGTTCGCCTACGGCGCCGTTCTGGCGAGCCTGCCCCTGCTGTCCTTCGCGCTGCTGCCCGCGCTGGCGTGGCGGTCCGCCTCCGAGGGCGTGCAGATCGGCGTGGCCCTGCTGATCTGGGCGGCACTGATCGGCCTGGTCGGCCTCGCCCGCACCACGCGGCGGGTGCTGGTCGCGTCCGCGCGGCGGCTGCTGAGGGTGTCGCTGCCCGAGCCCGTCGCCGTACGGGCCCCGTCCGTGGGCCCGTCCGGCGACGGAACGGCTCCCGCTCCGCCGTCCCGCGCCGACCGCTGGCGCACCCCCCTCTGGCTGCTGCTCCACGTGACGCTCGGATGGACGGGCGCCCTGGCGAGCGGCGTGCTGCTCTTCGTGGGCCTGACCCTCCCCGGGGGATGGCTCGAAGCGGAGCTGGGACTGCACCTGTTCGGACGTTCGGTGCGGGTGGACGGCGGCTGGCAGAGCTGGGCGGTCGCCCTCGGCTGTCTGCTCCTCGCGGCGGCCGTGTGCGCCCTGGTGACGAAGGCCCTGCGGTGGTCGGCGCCCCGACTGCTCGGGCCGTCCGCGGCCGAACGGCTCGCCCTCGCGGCCGAACGCGAGCTGAGGCTGGCCGAACGCAACCGGCTGGCCCACGAGTTGCACGACTCGATCGGCCACACGCTGACCACCACCACGATCCAGGCGGCGGTGGCCGGCGAGGTGCTCTCCGCCGACCCCGTCGCGGCGCGGGCCGCCCTGCGCAGCATCGAGGAGTCGGCCCGGGCCGCCCTGGAGGACCTGGACTACGTGCTCGGTGTCCTGCGCGAACGGGACGCCGAGACGGCACCGGCCCGCACCCTGGCCGATCTGCCCGAGCTGCTCGACCGGTTGCGGCACACGGGCGCGGTGGTGGAGCTGGAGCTGTCCGGGGACCTGGCGCAGGTCCAGGGGACGCTCTCCCGGGCCGCGTACCGCATCCTCCAGGAGGGGCTGACGAACGCGATGCGGCACGGGGCCGGCGGCCCGGTCGAGGTCCGCGTGGCGGCCGCGCCGGACGCACTGGAACTCGGTGTGGTCAACGAGACCGCGACCGGGTCCGGGGCGGGTGCCGGCCCGGGTCCGGGCCGTCGGGGCGCCTTCCCCACGTCCGGTCACGGGCTGCCCGGCCTCGCCGAGCGCGTACGGCTGCTGCACGGGGAGTTCGACGCCGGCCCGGACGGGCCGCGCCGCTGGCGACTGGCCGTCAGGCTGCCCGTACGGTTGTCGGCATGAGCGGCCCCGGCGGCGCACCCGTCACCCTCCTGATCGCGGACGACGACGAGGTGACCCGCAGCGGTCTGCGCACCCTGCTCGCCGCGCAGCCGGGGATCGTGGTGGTCGGTGAGGCCGCCGACGGCGTCGAGGTGCTCGAACAGGCGCGGCGGCTGCGTCCCGACGTGGTCCTCATGGACGTACGCATGCCGCGCCGCAACGGGATCGAGGCCACCCGTCACCTCCTCGCCGAGCCGGCCGGACCGCCCGAAACCGGACCGCCCGAAGCCGGACCGCCCGAAGCGGGTTCGGCCGGACCGCCCAAGGTCGTCGTGATCACCACCTTCGAGAACGACGACTACGTGACCGCCGCGCTCAGCGCCGGGGCCAGCGGCTTCGTACTGAAACGGCTTCCGGTCCGGCAGATCGCGGAGGCGGTACGGGTGGTGGCGGCGGGGGAGGCGATCCTCTTCCCCACCACCCTGCGCCGCATGGTCGCCGCCCGTCCGCTGGACTCGGCGGAGGCGCTGCCCAGGGCGGCGCTCACGGGGCGGGAGGAGGAGGTCCTGCGGCTGATGGCCACCGGCCTGTCCAACCCGGAGATCGCCGAGTCGCTCACGGTGAGCCTGGAGACGGTGAAGACACACGTCGGGAACGTCCTGACCAAGCTCGGCGCGCAGAACCGGACCCACGCGGTCGTCATCGCGTACGAGTCCGGTCTGGTGGTCCCGGGGTTCACCGGCTGAGGCGCGTGGGGTGGACGGGGTGGCCGGGGTGGCCGGGGTGGGGGCACGGGGGTCAGGCCAGGACCTCGATCGTCCACTGCGGGTCCCGGTCGTCCGTACGGACGAAGACGCGCTTGGGGAGCGGGGACCGGTCCTCGAACAGGTCCCGGCCGAGGGCCAGTCCGTTCTGGTCGATCACGTAGGTGCCGTCCCGGAGGTCGGCGAGCGAGGTGACCGTGGTGGAGCCGTCGCCGTCGACGCGCTGGAGCCGCCAGACCGAGGCGGGGGAGTCGTCGGGGCGCACGACCGCGGGGGCGCGCTCGGTGCCCGCCGAGGCGATGGTCTCCTCCGTGCCCTTCGCGGTGAGGCGGAAGCCTTCGTCCGCGCGGGTGACCAGCCACTCCCCGGCCTGCTTCGGGTCGGTGAGGAAGCCGACCAGCGCTCCGTCCTCGACCCCGACCGGGGCCCCCTTCGCGTACAGCTTGACGACCTTGCCGGCGTGCGCCATCTCTCCTCCTGGGGTGGGTGTGCGGGGAGCCACCGGGACCATGCCCGACCGCCCTGTGCCGGGCGCCGGAGAACACGCGGTTCGTAGGCTGTGTGGCGCTGAGAAGTCGTCAGGGAGGGGCAGGTTCCGCGCGCCGTGGAGCAGCATCGGGGCCGGGGCCGGGCCGGGGCTCGGTCGTGGCGGCGGGGGCGAGGCCCGCGACCGGGTCCACCCCGTCCGGTGTCGGTCATCCGGGGCAGCCCGCCGGGTTCCTTCGGCGCGCGACACGCGCCGGCGGGCCGGTGCGGTGTACGGGTAGGGCATGACCATCCCCGTGGACCGGCTCACCGATCCGGCCGTGCGCGCGTTCGTCACGGCCCTCAACGCCAACGACCAGGCGGCCTTCCAGGCGGCCCTCACTCCGGGCGCGACCATGTCCGACGACGGGTCCGACCGGGACCTGGAGGAGTGGACGGAGAAGGAGGTCTTCTCCTCGCGCGGACACATGGAGATCGAGTCCGAGAAGGAGGGCGGGCGGGACCTCGTCGCCCGCTACCGCAACGACACCTGGGGCGAGATGCGCACCCGCTGGCGCTTCACCGTCGACGGCGGCAAGGTCGCCCGCTTCGAGACCGGCCAGGCCTGACCGGCCGCGACGGGCCGGGCCCGACCCCGCCGGGCCCGGCGCGGGCCTGACCCGTCAGGGTCCGACGACCGCCGACCTGACCGCCCGGACCCGGCCCCGACCCGCCGGGTCCGGCGCGGGCGGCACCACCCCGGCCCGGCCCTGACCCGTCAGGGCCCGGCCACCCCGACCTGACCGCCCCGACCTGACCGCCCCGACCTGACCGCCCCGACCTGACCGCCCCGACCGCCCCGACCGCCCGGGCCGTCAGCCTCGGCCGATGTACGGCATGGCCGTCGCCATCACCGTCGCGAACTGCACGTTCGCCTCCAGCGGCAGGGCCGCCATGTGCACCACCGTCGCCGCCACGTCCGCCGCGTCCATCACCGGTTCCGCCGCCAGCTCCCCGTTGGCCTGGAGGATGCCGGTCTGCATGCGGGCCGTCATCTCCGTCGCCGCGTTGCCGATGTCGAGCTGACCGCAGGCGATCCGGTACGGGCGTCCGTCGAGCGACAGGGACTTCGTCAGGCCCGTCATCGCGTGCTTCGTCGCCGTGTACGCGATCGAGTGCGGGCGCGGTACGTGCGCGGAGATCGAGCCGTTGTTGATGATCCGGCCGCCCTGCGGGTCCTGCTCCTTCATCGTGCGGAAGGCCGCCTGGGCGCAGAGGAACGCGCCCGTCAGGTTGACGTCGACGACCGCGCGCCAGGTGTCCGGGTCCAGCTCCTCGACGGGGACGCCGCCGCCCGCGAACGTACCGGCGTTGTTGAAGAGCAGGTCGACGCGGCCGTAGTGGTCCCGCACCGCCCTGAAGAGGGCCGCGACCTCCTCGGCCGAGGTCACGTCCGTCGGGACGGCCAGGAAGTCGCCGGCCGGCAGGGCCGCCGCCGTCTCCTCCAGCGCGCCGGCCCGGCGCCCCGCCAGGGCCACCGACCAGCCGGCCGCCGCCAGGGCGATGGCCACGCTCCGGCCGATGCCCGATCCCGCTCCCGTCACCACTGCGATGCTCATGGGCGCGCAGCGTACGCGAGACGCGTGTCCCATGAACTCATCGTTCCGACACGTGGATGTTCTGTACCCGACAACACGCGGTCGCCCCACCCCCCTCGAATGGCGGACGGACAGCATCCGTCTGGGGAGGGGCACATGGACCACGTACACCAGCACTCGGAGGAACTCCGCGCCGCCGCACGGCACTTCGGACGGCGCGGGTTCCTCACCGTCACCGGGGCCGCCGCCGCGCTCGCCTTCGCCACCCAGCTGCCCGCCGCCGGCGCGGCCGCCGCCGCCGAGCTCGACGGGCGGCGCGTCACCGAGGACCCGTTCACCCTGGGGGTGGCGTCGGGCGACCCGCTGCCCGGCTCCGTCCTGCTCTGGACGCGCCTCGCGCCCCGCCCCTTCGAGCCCGACGGCGGGCTGCCCGCCCACCGCGTCCCGGTCCACTGGGAGCTCGCCCGCGACGAGCGTTTCACCCGGATCGCGCGGCGCGGCCGGGCCACCGCCCACCCGGAGTTCCGGCACACCGTCCACGTCGAGGTCGACCACCTCGACCCCGGCCGCCCGTTCTTCTACCGCTTCCGCGTCGGCGACTGGACCAGCCCCGTCGGCCGCACCCGCACGGCGCCCGCGCCCTGGGCCCGCACCAGCGGCCTCAAGCTCGCCGCCGTCTCCTGCCAGGCGTACCACGACGGGTACTTCACGGCCTACCGGCACCTCGCCCAGGAGGACGTCGACGTCGTCTTCCACCTCGGCGACTACCTGTACGAGTACGCCGTCAACGCCACCGGTGGCGCCCGCGCCTACACCGATCGCACCCTCCCGGCCGTGTTCAACCGGGAGACGCTGACCCTCGACGACTACCGGCTCCGCTACAGCCTCTACAAGTCGGACCCCGACCTGATGGCCGCGCACGCCGCCCACCCCTTCGTCGTCACCTGGGACGACCACGAGACCGAGAACAACTACGCCGGCGGCACCCCCGAGAACAGCGTCCCGCCCGAGGAGTTCCTGCTCCGCCGCGCCGCCGCCTACCGCGCCTACTGGGAGCACCAGCCGCTGCGCGCGCCGCAGCGGCCCGACGGCCCCGACATGCGGCTCTACCGGCGGCTGCGCTTCGGGCGCCTCGCCCAGTTCGACATCCTCGACACCCGGCAGTACCGCTCCGACCAGGCGTACGGCGACGGCTGGCGGGTCCCGGGCCCGGAGTCGGAGAACCCGGCGCGGACGATGACCGGGGCCGCGCAGGAACGGTGGCTGCTCGACGGCTGGCGCCACTCCCGGGCCCGCTGGAACGTCCTGCCGCAGCAGGTCGTCTTCGCCGAGCGCCGCGACCGGCCCACCGCCGACTTCACCCTCTCCATGGACTCCTGGGACGGCTATCCGGCATCCCGGCGGCGGATCCTCGCGGGGGCGGAGGCCGCCGGGGTCGAGAACCTGATGGTGCTCACCGGGGACGTCCACGTCGGCTACGGCCTCGACATCAAGGCCGACTTCCGCGATCCGGCCTCCCGGACGGTCGGCACCGAGATCGTCGCCACCTCGATCACCAGCGGCAAGGACGGTGCCGACAAGCCGTCCAACTACGACCGGCTCTTCCAGGCCAACCCGCACCTGAGGTTCTTCAACGGGCGGCGCGGCTACGTGAAGGTCGCCCTCGGCGAGGACGGCGCCCGGGCCGACTTCCGAACGGTGCCGTACGTGACGACCCCGGGCGCCCCCGTCACCACGGCCGCCTCCTTCGTCACGGAGGCGGGCGATCCGGGCCTCAAGCCCGCGTGACCGGACCCGGGCGATCAGGCCCGCGTGATCGTGCGCGTGCGGTCGGGCGCGCGTGATCGGGCCCGGGCGATCAGGCCCGTGCGACCGGCGTCTCGCCGGGGTAGCGGACGCCGACGCGGTCCCGTACCGCGTCGAGCGTCCGCATCACCGCGAGCGAGCCGTCGAGCGGGACGAGCGGGGACTCGGTCCCGCCCGCCCGCAGGCAGCGCATGACCTCGGCGGCCTCGTGCCGGAAGGAGTGCGGGTCGTCGTCCGACGTGACCTCCTCCGGCTCGTGGCCGGCGCGGTGCAGCGTGAACCGCTCGGGGAAGAAGAACCCGCGCGGGACGTCGATGCGGCCGAGCGTCCCCGTCACGGACGCCGTCAGCGGCGTGTCCGCGACGAGCGAGCAGGACAGCAGGGCCGAGGCCCCCGAGTCCCAGCCGAGCAGCATGCCCGTGTTCAGGTCGACGCCCTCGGGCGAGAGCAGCGCGTGCGCGTGGACCGTGTCGGGCTCGCCCAGGAGGAGCTGCGCGAACGACACCGGGTACACGCCGAGGTCGAGCAGCGCCCCGCCGCCCACCGCCGGGTCCCGCAGCCGGTGGTCCGCCGCGAACGGGCCCGCGAGCCCGAAGTCCGCCTGGACGGTCCTGACCTCGCCGATCGCTCCGTCGCGGACGAGTCCGGCGATCCGCCGGACCAGCGGGTTGCAGTACATCCACATGGCCTCCATGAGGAAGAGGCCGCGGTCCCGGGCGAGGGCGACGAGTTCCTCCGCCTCCCGGGCGTTGAGGGTGAGGGCCTTCTCGCAGAGCACCGCCCTGCCCGCCTCCAGGGCGCGGCCGGCCGCCTCCCGGTGCGCGTGGTGCGGGGTCGCCACGTACACCACGTCGACCTCCTCGTCGGTGAGGAGTCCGTCCCAGCCGCCGTACGCCCGGGGGATTCCGAACCGGTCCGCGAAGGCCTTCGCGGAGGCCTCCGTACGGGACGCCACGGCGACGACCTCGGCGCCGTCGAGCGTCAGGAGGTCCGTCGTGAACCGCTCCGCGATGCCGCCCGTCGCCAGGATTCCCCAGCGAATCGTCTCTCCCACGTTCCCCACCCGTCCCACAGAGGTCTCGATCATGCCGATCGAGCTGAGAGCATAGGCGCGGATTCAACGAAATGGAGCTGTCGATGCCGGAGAGCGGCCAGAAAACAACACAAGGGCACATAACCGAAACGGCCTCGGGTCCCGACACCGCGACCGCCGCCGGACCCGCCGCGACCGCACCCGGACCCGCCGCGACCCCCGCCGTCGCCGCCGCCCGCCGTACGGGGCTGCTCGTCACCCTCGTCCTGGGCGGCCTCACCGCCCTGCCCCCGCTCTCCATGGACATGTACCTGCCGGCGCTGCCGGAGGTCACCGGCGCGCTGAGCGCCCCCGCCGCCACCGTCCAGCTCACCCTCACCGCCTGCCTCGCCGGCATGGCCCTCGGTCAGCTCGTCGTCGGCCCCATGAGCGACAAGTGGGGCCGCCGCCGCCCGCTGCTCATCGGCATGGTCGTGTACGTCCTCGCCACCGCCGTCTGCGCCCTCGCGCCCACCGCCGAACTCCTCATCGGCTTCCGGCTGCTCCAGGGCCTCGCGGGCGCCGCCGGCATCGTCATCGCCCGCGCGGTCGTCCGCGACCTGTACGACGGCGTGGAGATGGCCCGGTTCTTCTCCACCCTGATGCTGATCTCCGGCGTCGCCCCGATCATCGCGCCCCTCATCGGCGGCCAGATCCTGCGGATCACCGACTGGCGGGGCGTCTTCCACGTCCTCACCGTGATCGGCGTCCTCCTCACCCTCGTCGTCTGGCGCTTCCTCGACGAGACGCTCCCCGCCGAGCGGCGGCACGAGGGCGGGGTCGGCGAGGCCCTGCGCACCATGAAGGGGCTGGTCACCGACCGCGTCTTCGCCGGGTACATGCTGACCGGCGGCCTCGCCTTCGCCGCCCTCTTCGCCTACATCTCGGCCTCGCCGTTCGTGGTCCAGGAGATCTACGGGGCCTCGCCGCAGACCTTCAGCCTGCTCTTCGGCCTCAACTCGATCGGGCTCGTCGCCGTCGGCCAGATCAACGGCAAGCTGCTCATCGGCCGCGTCAGCCTCGACAAGGCGCTCGGCTGGGGCCTCGGCACGATCCTCGTCTCCGCCCTCGCGCTGCTCCTCATGACCAGCGGCGTCTTCGGGGAGGTCGGGCTCGTCCCGGTCGCCGCCGGACTCTTCGTCCTCATGTCGGCGATGGGCCTCGCCATGCCGAACACCAACGCCCAGGCCCTCATGCGCACCCCGCACGCCGCCGGTTCGGCGTCCGCGCTCCTCGGCACCACCTCGTTCCTCGTCGGCGCCGTCGCCTCCCCGCTCGTCGGCATCGCGGGCGAGCACACCGCCGTCCCCATGGCGGTCGTCCAGCTGACCTGCGCCGTCCTGGCCCTGGCCTGCTTCCTGGGCCTCTGCCGACCGTGGCAGTCGGCCGCGGCAAAGACCCCGGCCGGGCCCGAGACCGCCTGAGCGCCCGGGCCGGAGCCGGGACCGGGGCCCCGGACCGGCCGGGACCGAGCCGCCTGGGGCTGCCGATCCGGCCGCCTAGACTGTCGCGGTGAACGCCTCCGCTCCCTCCGCCGACTCCCTGCGCGCCGCCCTCGCCGGGCTCCTCGACGGGCTGCCGCCCCGCCAGGCCGCCCAGGCCGTCGACCGGCTGATCGCCAACTACCGGGGCACCACCCCGACGGACGCCCCCGTGCTGCGCGACCGCTCCGACGTCGCCGCGTACGCCGCGTACCGGATGCCGGCGACCTACGAGGCGGTACGGGGCGCCCTCGACGCGCTGCGGGAGGCGGCGCCCGACTGGGAGCCGCGTACCCACACGGACGTCGGCGGCGGCACGGGCGCGGCGAGCTGGGCCGTCGCCGAGGCCTGGGCGGACGAGCCGCCCCGCACCACCGTCCTCGACTGGGCGGAGCCCGCCCTCGCGCTCGGCCGCGAGCTGGCGGCCGGAGCCCTCGACGCCGAGTGGCGCACCGCCCGGATCGGCGGCGCGCTGAAGCTCGCGGAGACCGACCTCGTCACCGTCTCGTACGTGCTCAAGGAGCTGACCCCGGCGGACCGGGCGGCGCTCGTGGCGGAGGCGGCGCGGGTGGCGCGGACCGTCGTGATCGTCGAGCCCGGCACCCCCGACGGCTACGAGCGGATCATCGCGGCCCGCACGCTGCTCGTCGAGGCCGGGTTCACCGTCGCCGCGCCCTGCCCGCACAGCGGGGCCTGCCCGATCGAGCCGGGCGCCGACTGGTGCCACTTCTCGGCCCGGGTGAGCCGCTCCTCGCTGCACCGGCAGGTGAAGGGCGGCTCGCTGCCGTACGAGGACGAGAAGTACAGCTACGTGGCGGCGACCCGCTTCCCGCCGGCGCCGGCGGCCTCCCGCATCACCCGCAGGCCCCAGATCCGCAAGGGCCTGGTCCTGCTCGAACTGTGCGGCCCCGACGGCCTGACCCGTGACACGGTCACCAAGCGCCACGGGCCCCTGTACAAGCAGGCCCGTGATGCCGCGTGGGGCGACCCCTGGCCGCCGGAGGACCAGGGCTGAGGGTCCGCGCGTCACCCTGCCGCCGCAGGTCGGGCGACGGCGGGCCCCTGCCGCCGGTCGGGCGACCCGGAGCGGCGGACACGCCGTGGGTATGACCCGGGCACCCGCGCCCACCTGCATACTCTGCGGACATGGCGGCCCTTGAGCAGACACGTCTTGCCCTCGTCCTCAACGGCGGTGTGAGCCTGGCCGTCTGGATGGGCGGGGTGACACACGAGATCGACCTGCTCCGGCGGGCCTCCCGGGCCGTCCACGCGGACAGCTCGGAACCGAACTTCGTCGACCCGGCCGACCGGGCCGTCTTCACGCTCTGGCAGCGCGTCGTCCGCGAGGCGAACACACAGGTCCTCGTCGACGTCATCGCGGGCACGTCGGCCGGCGGTCTCAACGGCTCCCTGCTGGCCGCCGCCATCGGCCGGGGCGCGGCGCTGCCGAATCTCCGCGACACCTGGCTGGACGCGGCGGCGCTCACGGACGACAAGCTGCTGAAGAACCCGCCGTACAACAGCGTCCTGGACGGGCGGTTCTTCCAGGAGACCATCGGCGACATCCTGCGCGACGTGGAGGGGAACGAGAAGAAGGCCGAGCCCGTGACGCTCTTCGTCACCGCGACGGCGCTCGACGGCGTGCCCGAGGACTTCCAGGACGGCTTCGGGGGACGCTTCGACGTCGCCGACCACCGCAGGATCTACAAGTTCCAGCACGACCCCGACGCGGTCGTCTTCCGCAAGGCCACCGCCCCCTGCGAGATCTGGAAGATCGAGCCCCGGAGCCGCAAGGACTTCCTGGACGACGAGGTCCTGGGCCGGCTCGACCTGGCCGCCCGTGCCTCCGCCGGATTCCCGCTGGCCTTCGCCCCCGTCGACGAGTCGCCCCTGCTGGAGCAGCGGGTCCGGCCGCACCCCCAGATCCCGAGCCGCGGCCGGGACCGGGCCAGCTGGATCGTCGACGGGGGCCTCCTCAACAACGCCCCCTTCGGGCCGGTGCTCGAAGCGATCTCGGACCGGCGGGTGGACGGCCCGGTGCGGCGGGTGCTCGTCTTCGTGGTCCCCTCGTCCGGAGTGGCCCAGCGGCACGTGGACAGCCTGGCCCCGTCCAAGGCCACCGAATGGCCGTCGGTCCTCGGCACGGCCGTCAACTACCCGCGCGAGGCGGACTTCCGGACCGGTACGGCCGAGCTGCGCGAGCACATGGGCCGGCACTCCCACACCCGCCACCAGGAACTCTTCGAGCGCCAGCTCCACCCCGAGTCGGGTAGGACGCTGCGGGTGGAGCTGCTCGACGTCGCCCAGAAGCTCTTCGGCGAATACCGGGACAGCCGCATCGTGGCCGCCGCGTGGAAGATCAGGCAACTGCGGGAGGAGGGGCGGGGGATCCGCTCCCTGACCGGCATCCCGCACGAGAACGCCCTGGCCATCCTGAAGAACGGCGCGTCGCCCGAAGGCTGGGTGCCGGAGTCCGCGACGGCGCTGACGACGCCGGACCACAGCACGTGGGGGTGGGGCGTCCACGGTGTCGAACGGCTGCTGTGGACGCTCGCGGCGGACATCGAGAAGCGGCTGAAGGCCACGCGGCGCGGGGCGAACGCGCCGCCCTGCGCCCCGACCGAGGAGACGGCGCGGGAACGGGAGCGGGAGGAGCGCCGTCTCGCCGAGGCCCTGGACGCGCTCAGTTCCCGCGTACGGGGCGTGCACGCCGTGACCGACCGGGTGTTCGGACTGCTGCGCAACGTCGAGACGGCCGGCGGTGACCCCGCGCGCCGGAAGGGGGCCGACCGGGGGCCGATCGCCACGATGAACGCGATCTACGCGGAACTCGGCCTGGGTCGCATCCTCGGCGAACAGGTCGAGGAAGCCGTCCGCGCCTACGTGACGGCGACGGCCGATCCCGGTGGGGACGGCCCCGGGGAGCCCGACGGAGAGCGCGAGCGGACGATCCTCCAGGCCTGCCTCGTCGCGGAGGTGGTGGCACAGGCCTTCTCCTCACCGGAGGAGCTGGTGGAGCACACGCCCCCGTTCGAGTTCCTGCGGCTGGGACCCGACGAGCACAGTCCGCTCTTCCCCCTGGACAAGTACGCGCCCCTCGGCGAACGCAAGCTGTACGGCATCCGCCTCGACCACTTCGGGGCCTTCGTCGACCCGCGCTGGCGCGAGTCCGACTTCACCTGGGGGCGGCTCGACGGAGCGCACCACCTGCTGCGGCTGTTCGTCGCGGGCCACCAGGAGCGGCGCGCCCTCGAACTGGAGCTGCACGAGGCCATCCTCGCGGCCGAGATCGGCGACGAGCGGATGCGCCGGAACCTCGACGAGCTCGCCGAGCCGGACGACACGAAGCTCTTCACGAACTACCTCAAGACCGAGAAGGGGCGGCACACCGCGGGAAGGATGCTCGAAGCGGTGCTCAGCATCCTGGTGGGCAAGGGATCGCCGATCAGCGGACCGTGGGCCGAGGCGGGCCGGACCATGTTCTGGCGGGCCTTCGGCCGGAAGGTGCCCCCGCTGCAGAGGCCCTGGCCCTCCCGCTTCGCCGGCCTGCCCGGACGGCGGCTGTGGTGGCGGCAGGCCACCAGGAATCCCTCGGGGATCCTGCTGTGGACGATGCTGACGGCCGTCGTGACGTACCTCGCCGCCGTCGTCGGCACGATGGCGATCGCGCTCCTGATCAAGCTGTCCTGGAAGGAGGCGTGGGGCTGGCTGCTGCTGCTCGTCGTCGGCTTCGGAGTGCCCCTCGTCTTCCTGCTGGAGTTCATGGGCACCGCGGTCCACAGCTGGTGGACCGCGCGGCGGCGACGGCGGACGCGCCGGCCCGGGAGGAAGAACGGCCGAACGGCGGGTCCGGACCCGGACGCCCCCTAGGCGGCGCCCGGAAGGCCGACCGCGGACTGACTCCTGCATCCCGCCGGGCCCGGGAAGGGCCCGGCGGGCGGGCGCTAGGGCCGCAGCTCCTGGGTGCAGCACTTCACGCTGCCGCCGCCCTTGAGCAGTTCGCCCAGGTCCATGCCGATCGGCTCGAAGCCCCGCTCGCGCAGCGGGTCGAAGAGGCCCACCGCCGCCTGGGGGAGCAGGACGTTGCGGCCGTCGCCGACCGCGTTGAGGCCGAGGGCCGCCGCGTCCTCGGCCGTCGCGATCAGGGCGTCCGGGAAGAGCCGGGCGAGCACCCTGCGGCTGCCGGGGGAGAAGGCGTCCGGGAAGTACATGACCTCGTCGGTGGCGTCGTCCAGGACGGACAGCGCCGTGTCCAGGTGGTAGTACCGCGGGTCCACCAGCTCCAGGCTGATCACCGGGCGCCCGAAGAACTCCTGCACCTCGTCGTGGGAGAGCGGGCTGGAGCGGAAGCCGCGCCCGGCGAGGATCCAGGAGGCGGTGACGGCGAAGTCGCCCTCGCCCTCGTTGACGTGCTCCGGGACCCGTACGTCGTCCTCCGCCCAGCCGTTCCGCCGGAACCAGGCCAGGTGCGCCTCGGCCTCGGCCGCGCGCTCGCGGTGGGCGAACCTCGCGCCGAGGACCCGGCCCTCGACGACGGTGGCGCCGTTCGCCGCGAAGACCATGTCGGGCAGCGCCGGGTCGGGGGTGAGCAGCTCGACGGTGTGGCCGAGCGCGCGGTAGCGGTCGCGCAGGTCCTCCCACTGGGTGAGGGCCAACGGCAGGTCGACCGGTTTCGTGGGGTCCATCCAGGGGTTGATGGAGTACGTCACCGCGAAGTGCGTGGGTGGGCACATCAGGTAACGGCGGGGCGAGGACGTGCGCGGAGTGGTGCGCAATGAGGGCTCCTCACGGAAGGGGCGGGACTGGATGGACCCCATGGTCCGCCTTCCGGGCCCTGCGCGCAGTGGACCGTTCGGGTGGTTCGGAACCGGCCAGGGGGGTCCGTCGGCTTCGGCCACCCTCATGCGAGACGCGGCGTCTCGTACGCTGCTAGGTTGGGGCCATGTCCGAGACCAAGGCCCCCGACGCCTCCCGCCGCAGCGAACGCTCCCGCCGTGCCATCTTCGACGCCGCCCTCGCCCTCGTCACCGAGACCGGCTACGCCAGGACCACCATCGAGGGCATCGCCGCCCGCGCCGGCGTCGGCAAGCAGACCATCTACCGCTGGTGGCCCTCCAAGGCGGCCGTCCTCCTCGACGCCTTCCTCGACCTCCAGACCCGGACCGCCGAAGCGCTCGGCGGCGACGCCGACAGCGGGATCCCCGACACCGGCGACCTCGCCGCCGACCTGAAGCAGGTCCTGCGCGCCACCGTGGACGAACTGAACGACCCGACCGTCGACGGGCCCACCCGCGCCCTCGCCGCCGAGGGCGTCGTCGACCCCGAGCTCGGCGCCCGCTTCACCGCCGCGCTGCTCGAACCCCAGCTCCAGCACTACGTCCGCCGCATCGAGGCCGCCCAGGCGGCCGGCGACGTCGACCCGGACGTCGACCCCCGCGTCGCCCTCGAACTCCTGGTCGGCCCCCTCCACCACCGGTGGATCCACCGCACCCTTCCCCTGACCCACGCCTACGCCGACACCCTCGTCGACCTGGCCCTACGGGGCCTCGCGCACAAGGGCTGAAACGTCTCTGCCCACCCCGGTTCCGCACTCCGGTCACCCGAAGCGCAGGATGGTGGGACCATGGGCAGAGCCGAACGGGCGAGCATGAGGTGTGAGGGGATAGATGGGCGACGGTATCGGCCGCTACCGCGGCACGGAGAGCAAACTCGCACAGTGGCTGCGCAGGCGCCCGAAACGCACCGCGGCCGACGACGAGAACGACCGCGAGACGCTGCTCCTGGCCGCCGCTGCCGCCGGGCTGCCCCTGGCCCCCGCCGCGTACCCCGTCGGCTACAGCTGTTCCTGTGAGCGGATCGGCTGTCCCACCCCCGCCCGGCACCCCGTCTCCTTCGCCTGGCAGACGCAGTCGACCACCGACCGCGCCCAGATCGAGCGCTGGGCCCGCAACGAGCCCGAGGCGAACTTCATCACCGCCACCGGCATGGTCCACGACGTCCTCGACGTCCCGATGGCCGCCGGCCGCGCCGCCCTGGAGCGCCTCCTCGCCGAGGGCGTCGAGGTCGGGCCGGTCGCCGAGTCCGCCGACGTCGACACCGTCGGCGGGCGGATGCTCTTCTTCACCGCCACCCGCGGCACCCCCGAGGACGAGGACGAGTGGTGGCCGTGTGAGCTGGACTGCCACCCCGAGACGATGGACGAGCACCCGGGGCTCCGCTGGCACTGCCGGGGCAGCTACGTCCTCGTACCGCCCGCCCGGCTTCCCGGGGACGAGGACGACCGTCCGGTCGTCGCCTGGCTCCGCGGCCCCGAGCACCCGCTGCCCGACCCGCTGAACCTCCTGGAGACCCTCCAGGACGCCTGTGCCCGCCACGTCGCGGCGCGCGAGGCGGAGGGTGACGGCGAGCACACGGCCCACGAGATCGCCTGGCCCCTGACCCGCTGAGGCCGGCCTCACGCGTCAGGAGCCCGCCCGGCTCACGAGCCCTGCGCGCCCACCACGCCCTGCAGCCGGCCGCTGATCGTGACCCCGTCGCCGGCCGCGCCCGCCGGCCGCACCAGGGCCACCTGGTTGGACACCCACTCCTTGGTGACCGTGTTCTTGACCTCGCCGGTCAGCAGGGCCTTGACGGCGGGGTCGACCTTGGGCCGGTAGCCCGGCGCCGCCGTCTGCCGCTCGAAGGACCGCGTCGCGAAGAAGACGAGCGCGCCGCCGTCCTTCGTCCGCAGCCCCAGCGGCGCGAAGTCCCCCTGGTCGGCCGCCCGGTCGATGTACTGCGTGGCGAGCCCCGGCCGTTTGGCGCCCTTCTGCCGCTGCTCCCGCCACAGGGTCGTGTGCGCCCCCGGCGCGAACGGCCCCGGCGTCCCGTCCTTCAGATACGCGACGTACCGCGCGCCGAGGTCCTCGGGCGCGACCGCCAGCGCGTCGGTGCCCGCGGCGACCGGCACCGCGTACCCGCCCTCCTCGGCGAACTCGGGCACCTGCGACGAACCGAGGATCACCAGGTGGGCCACCTCCCACAGCTGCTGGGGCCCGTTGCGCACGAAGACCAGGAGCCAGCGCTTGTCGCCGGCCCCCTGGTCGGTGTCCCGGTTGGAGTCGGTGTCCGCGAGGAACCAGCGCGGCCAGCCCGCCTTCTTGGGCAGGACGAACCGCGCGTCCGTCAGTTCGAGGGGCCGGTGGTTCTTGTTGCCGCCGGGGCTCGTGACCGCCCGGGCGCGCAGACCGGCCTGGTTGATCTCCCCGAGCGGACCGGTGACCCGGCCCGCGTCCAGGGCGGGGTCGAAGGCCTTGTCGGCCTTGTTGTAGGCGGCGGTGAACTCCGCGAGGGCCTGCGCGGCCTCGGCCTCCGTGGCCGGGGGCATCAGCGCCAGCTCGCCGTGCACGGTCACACAGCCGCTCGCCGTCAGCGTCAGGACGGTCGCCGCGGCCGTCGCCGCGAGGAGCCTCGCGGGCCGTCGTGCCGACAGCCGCTCAAGCGGTCGTCCCGGAGCTCGCCTCAGCGTCAGCCTTCTCATCGGTCGCCTTCTGCTTCTTCACCCGCACGGACGGACCCGACCCTATCGGGGCCAGGAACAGCGCGAGCGTCGGGACCAGATACAGCGCCCACACCGTGACCTGAAGGACCGTCGGGTTCGGCTGGAAGTTGAAGACGCCCTTGAGGAGCGTGCCGTACCAGCTGTCCGGCGGGATCGTCGCCGAGACGTCGAAGGCCTTGTTCGCGAGGCCGTCGAGGAAGCGGGCCTCCTGGAGGTCGTGCACGCCGTACGCGAGGACGCCCGCCGCCACCACGACCAGCATCCCGCCGGTCCAGGTGAAGAACGACGCCAGGTTGATCCGCACCGCGCCCCGGTAGAAGAGCCGGCCGAGCAGGACCGCCGTGAGCAGGCCGAGCAGGACACCGGTCAGCGGCGCGTACGTGCCGTCGGACGAGGCGCGCACCGACGCCCACACGAAGAGCGCCGTCTCCAGGCCCTCGCGGCCCACCGCCAGGAAGGCGGTGGCGACCAGCGCGCCGGTGCCCATCCGCAGGGCCGCGTCCAGCCTGCCGTGCAGCTCTGCCCTGAGGTGCCGGGCCGTGCGCCGCATCCAGAAGACCATCCAGGTCACCAGGACCACCGCGACGATCGACAGGGAGCCGCCGAGCAGCTCCTGCGCCTCGAAGGTCAGCTCCTGGGAGCCGAACTCCAGCGCGGCGCCGAAGGCCAGGGACACGGCGACGGCCACGCCGATGCCGGTCCAGACCGGCCTGAGCGCGTCCCGGCGCCCGGTCTTCACCAGGTACGCGACGAGGATGCAGACGACCAGGCTGGCCTCAAGGCCCTCGCGCAGGCCGATCAGATAGTTGCCGAACACGTCGGTTCCCTCCCTGGGATACGTGAAGAGCTACGCGAACAGCGCCCGGCCCCACCAGTCGTCCTTGTCGCGGACGCCCGGCGGGACGGCGAACAGCGCCGAACCCACGTGCTGGATGTACTCGTTGAGGGTGTCCGCGCGGGCGAGCGAGGTCTGCACCGGGATGAAGCCGGTGCGGACGTCCCTCTGGTACGCCAGGAAGAACAGGCCCGCCTCCAGGCGCCCGAGTCCGTCCGTGCCGTCGGTGAAGGAGTAGCCGCGCCGCAGGATCGTCGCCCCGGCGTTGGTGTCCGGGTGGGCGAGCCGGACGTGGGAGTCCGGCTTCATCGCCTTCAGGAACGGCTCGTCGTGCTCCTTCGCCTTGCCGACCGGCGCGCCCTCGCGCTTGTCGCGGCCGAAGATGTCCTCCTGCTCGGCGAGCGGCGTACGGTCCCAGGTCTCGACGTTCATCCGGATGCGGCGGGCGACGAGGTACGAGCCGCCGTCCATCCAGGCGGCGGCGCCCCGGGCGTCCCGGCCCGAGACCCACACGTGCCGGTCCAGCCGCTCGGTCTCGGTGCCCGCGATGTTGCGGGTGCCGTCCTTGAAGCCGAACAGGTTGCGCGGGGTCTGGGCGTCCGGGGTCGTCGAGGACGTCTTGCCGAAGCCCAGCTGCGACCAGCGCACCGCGACCCTGCCGAAGCCGATCCGTGCCAGGTTGCGGACGGCGTGCACGGCGACCTGCGGGTCGTCCGCGCACGCCTGCACGCACAGGTCGCCGCCGCTGCGCGCCGGATCGAGGTTGTCGCCCGGGAACCTGGGCAGCTCCACCAGGGCCCCGGGCCGCCTGTCCTTCAGCCCGAACCGCCCGTCGAAGAGCGAGGGGCCGAAGCCGATGGTGAGGGTGAGGCGGGAGGCCCGGAGACCGAGGGCCTCGCCGGTGTCGTCCGGCGGGGCCTCCGGCAGACCGCCGTAAGCGCCCTCGCCGACCTCGGCGCCGGCCGTCATCCGCTCGGCGGCCCGCGTCCAGTCCTTGAGGAGCCGGACCAGCTCGGCCCGGTCGGTCGTCGTCACGTCGAAGGCCGCGAAGTGCAGCCGGTCCTGCACGGCGGTGGCGATGCCCGCCTGGTGCGGGCCGTGGAACGGCACGGCCGCGCCGCTGTCGGAGACGGGGACGGAGGCGTCCCCGTCCCGGGTCAGGCCGACGGCGCCGCCGGCCGCGGCGGCACCGAGCGCGAGCCCGGCACCGCCCCAGGCGATGACCGTACGGCGGGAGGCGCCCCGCGCCGGCTGTTCCTGCTTCTCGGACATGTCCGGGTGCCCGTCCGCTACTTGACGACGGCGGCGGCGAGCTTGGAGAGCGGCTCGGCCAGCGCGTTGACGCCGTCGGAGAGCTCCTTGCGCTCGGGCTTGCCGACCTTCTCGTACGAGGTGAAGACGTAGCCCGTCTTGTCCGTGCGGTACTTGTCGAGCAGCGTGTTCAGCGCGGCGAACCGCTTCTCCAGGTCGGCGACGAGCGCGGGGTCGTTCTTCGACGCGACCGGCTTGAGCAGGTCGAAGGACTTCTGCGCGCCCTCGACGTTCGCCTTGAAGTCGACGAGGTCGGTGTGGGAGTAACGCTCCTCCTCGCCGGTGACCTTGCCGGTGGCGACCTCGTCCAGGAGCTCCTTGGCGCCGTTGGCCATCGAGGTCGGGGTGATCTCGGCCTTGCCGACCCGCTTCACCCAGTCCGCGAGGTCCCGGTCGAGGAGGCCGGCCAGCTCCTTCTCGCGCTCGCCGATCTTCTTGTCCTGCCAGAGGGCCTTCTCCAGGCGGTGCCAGCCGGTCCAGTCCTTCGCCGGGTCCTGGCCCGCCTCCAGGCCGTCCTCGCGGACGTCGACCTTGGGGTCGATGTCGCCGAAGGACTCGGCGACCGGCTCGGTGCGCTCCCAGCCGATGCGGGACTCGGCGTAGGCCTTCTTCGCGCCCTCGACGTCACCGGCGCGGACGGCGTCCGTGAAGACCTTCACCTTGGGCAGGGTCGCGTCGGCCTGTGCCTGGACGTACTGGCGGTAGGCGGCGACGGCCGCGTCCATCTCGGGGGAGCGCTTGGCGCCCGCGGCTCCGCCGGTGGCCTTCACCTGCTGACGGATGCCGTCGCCGACCATGCCGGGCTTGCAGGCGATCGCGTAGTCGCCGGCCTTGATCTCGGCGGTGATCGTGGCCCTGGTGCCGGGGCCGATGTTCTCGCGCTCGGTGACGATCCGGTCGTCCGGGTACAGGACGTAGACCTCGGTCACCTTGGAGCCGCGGTTCTCGACGGCCAGCTTCAGGTGACCGGCCGGGAACTCCTTCTCGGAGACCTCGCAGGAGTCGTCCTTGGCGACGACGGTGATCGCGCCGTCGTCCCCCTTGGCGTCGCTCTTCTCGGTGCAGCCCGTGACGGCGGCCAGCGCCGCCGCGGTCGCTGCGGCGGTGACGACGGAGAGGCGAACGGCGCGCATGAGGACTCCAGGAACACGGGTACGGGGGACTGAGGCGGACCTAACTTAACCGAGGCTTACCTCAGCCATACCCACCCGTCCAGTGATTCGGCTCTCAGATCCGGCGGACCGGACACGGCGGGATCACAGGGGTTCCACGGAGTCCTCATGGGGCGGTCAAGGGCGGGTCAAGGGAGGGGAATCGCCCCGGTTCCCGCTACCTGTCCGCCCGCTTCGGCACGACGAGCGGGACACCGGTCCGAGGGTGCGGGAACACCTCCACCGGCTGCCGGTACACCCGGCTCAGCAGCGCCTCCTCCAGGACCTCCGACGGCGGCCCCTCGACCGCGACCCGGCCTCCGTGCAGCACCCCGACCCGGTCCGCGTGCGCGGCCGCGAGCCCGAGGTCGTGGAGGACGACCACCACGGCGTCCCCGGCCGCGGCCCGCTCCCGGCAGACCCGCAGCACCAGTTCTTGGTGGCGCAGGTCCAGGGCGGCCGTCGGCTCGTCGAGCAGCAGCAGACCGGTCCGCTGGGCCAGGACCCTGGCCAGCGCGACCCGGGCCCGCTCGCCGCCCGACAGCGCGGAGAACGGGCGCTCGGCGAAGGCCTCGACCTCGGTGGCCGCCATCGCGTCCGCGACCGCCGCCCCGTCCTCGTCCTCCCGCTCGGTGCCCGCCCAGGGGGCCCGGCCCATCCGGACCACGTCGGCCACGGCGAAGGGGAAGGAGAGCGCCGCGTCCTGCGGCAGCACCGCCCGCCGCAGTGCGAGTTCACCGGGCGTCCACCCGGCCGCCGGCCGGCCCCCGATCCGTACCTCTCCCCTGCTCGGCGCGAGATCGGCGGCGAGTGCGGCGAGCAGCGTGGACTTCCCCGCCCCGTTCGGTCCGACCAGGGCGAGCACCTCTCCGGCCCGCACCTCGATCCCGACCCCGTCCAGGACCGGCCGGCCGCCGCGCTCGACCCGCACCCCGACCGCCTCCGCGACCACCTCGCCGGGCGTGGCGGGGGAGGGCAGCGTGCGGGCGCGCCGGTTCGGGAGCATCGGGAGCAGTCCTCGAATCCGTACGGACGTCATGCCCAACCACCTTGCCTACGACGGGTCCTGCGCAGCAGCCAGAAGAAGAACGGGCTGCCGAGGAGGGCGGTGAGGACGCCCAGGGGAAGTTCGGCCGGGGCCGCGACCGTACGGGCCGCGAGGTCACCGGCGGTGAGGACGACCGCTCCGCCCAGCGCGCTGCCCGGCACCAGGAAGCGGTGGCCCGGTCCGTTCACCATCCGCAGCAGGTGCGGGACGAGCAGACCGACGAAGGTGATGATGCCGGCCACCGCCACCGCGGCCGCCGTGAGCAGCGCCACCACGAGGATCAGGGCGACCCGCAGCCGCTCCACGTCCACGCCCAGATGGCGGGCGGGCCGCTCGCCGAGCGCGAGGAGGTCGAGCCGGCGGGCGTAGAAGGGGGCGACGACCAGGCCGAGGAGCGCGCACGGCAGGACGGCGAGGACCTTGGGCCAGGTGGCCTGGGCGAGCGAGCCGAGCTGCCAGAAGGTGATCTGGGTGACCTGCGCGTTGTCGGCGAAGAAGATGAAGAGACCGATGAGGGCGCCCGCGAAGGCGTTCACCGCGATACCCGTGAGGATCAGCGTCACCACCTCGGTACGGCCGCCGGAGCGGGACATCGCGTACACGAGGAGCACGGTCGCGAGCCCGGCGACGAAGGCGCAGACGGTGATCGTCCAGTTGCCGAGGAAGGTGAGGCCGAGCGCGATGGCGCCGACCGCGCCGACGGCCGCGCCGGCCGAGATGCCGATGACGCCCGGCTCGGCGAGCGGGTTGCCGAACACGCCCTGCATCAGGGCGCCCGCGCAGCCGAGCGAGGCGCCTACGAGGACGGCGAGGACGACCCGGGGGAGCCGGATGTTCCACAGGACGCTCTCGGCGGTGCGGTCGAGCGCGTGGCCGCCGAGACCGATCCGGTGCTGGACGGAGGCGAGGACGTCGCCGAGCGGGATCTCGTACGCGCCGATGCCGGCGGAGAGCAGTGCGAGCAGGAGCAGGGCGCCGAGGAGGCAGAGGGTGAGGACGGGGGCGGCGGCACGGCGGCGGGGGGCGGGCTTCGCCGTGGCGCCGGGCACCCCGGCCTCGGGGTCGGACGGGCCGGTCGGTCGGGTCGGGTGGGGCTTGGCGGCCTCGGGACCGGCCGCCGCGGTCGCGCTCGCCTCCGCGCTCGCCTCCGCGCTCGTCTCCGAGCTCCCCTCCGCGCTCGCGTCGGCGGTCGGGTCCGTCGGGGCGGCCGTCTCCGCTTCCCGCGGGGTCTTCTGGAGCGCCGTCACTTCCCCTCCCCGTACAACTGGCCGACCAGGGACTTCAGTACCTGGTCGGTGCGGGGGCCGTAGTTGAGGAGCACGCCGTCGTCGACGGTGACGACCCGGCGGTCGGCGCCGGCCGGGGTCTGGGCGACGCCCGGGACCTTCACCAGGCCGTCGATCCCGCCGACGGAGTCGAGCCCCTTGCTCATGACGAGGATCGCGTCGGGCGCGGCCTGCGCCAGGGCCTCGCTGGTGATCGGGGTGAAGTCCTTGGTCAGGCCGGACTCCTTGCCCGCGTCGATCGCCCCGGCGGCTTCGAGGAGCGAGCTCGCGCCGGACTCCGCCCCGCCGAGCAGGTAGACGGCGGCCGAGCCGCGGACGTACAGGAAGGCCACGCGCGGCTTCTCCTCGCGGGCCGGGATCCCCTTCCGTACGGCGTCGATCCGTTCCTGGGTGCGCTCGCGGAGCGCGGCGCCGGAGTCCGGTACGCCGAGGGCGGCGGCGACCGCGTCGATCCGGGTGCCGACATCGGCGAGCGACGTGGCGGGCTTCACGACGACGAGGGGGATGCCCGCGTCCCGGATCTGGGCGATGGCCTCGGCGGGGCCCGTGGTGCCCTCGGCGATGACGACGGTGGGCTTGAGCGAGAGCACGCTCTCGGCGGAGACGTCGTGGGCGCGGGTCACCACCGGGAGCTTCTCGGCCTGTTCGAAGGTGGCGGTGATGTCGCGGGCGACGACCTGCCCGCCGAGGCCGAGGGTGAAGACGATCTCGTTGAGGGAGCCGCTGAGCGGCACGATCCGCTCGGTGGAGGTGACCGTGGTCCGACGCCCGTCGGCCGAGGCGACGGTGACGGGCAGTCGCGGCACGGCCGGGGCGGCGAGCGGCTCGACCCGGTCGGGCGCGGTGGAAGCACCGGTGGAGGCGCCGCTTCCGGGGCCGGGCGCGCTGCCGCCCCCGTCGCCGCAGCCGGTCGCCCCGAGGGCGAGGGCGAGCACTGCTGTCAGCGCTCCCGCGAGGCGAGTTCTGCGCACCGGACACCGTCCTGTCGATCGTTCTGCTGCGTTCTGCGGTGGTACGTGAAGGTTCGGCCCGGTGGGGATACCTTCCGAGGCTCGATGTAGCTTAGGTTAGCCTTACCTCGCTTGCCAGCCCTCGGAGGGGTTCCATGATGCTGTCCAGACCCGCCCGCGCGCTCGCCGTGACCCTGTTCGCGGCGCTGCTCGCCGCCCTCGTACCCGCCAGCGCCGCCCACGCGGAGAGCCGCACCGTGCAGGGCGGACGGCTCGACTGGGGCATCAAGTCCTCCTTCCAGAGTTACGTCACCGGCCCCATCGCCCAGGGCAGTTGGGGCCTCACCGGCGGAGCCGCCACGGTCGGCGGCAGCCAGTTCCGCTTCCACTCCGCCCAGGGCTCGTACGACCCGGCGACCGGCGCCTTCGAAGCCGCCTTCTCCGGCGGCGTCCGCTTCACCGGCCACCGCAAGGCCGACGGCACCAACGAGCTCGACCTCACCATCAGCCGCCCGCGGATCCGCATCCAGGGCGGAAACGGCACCCTCTACGCCGACATGGCGAGCAAGGCCAAGGGCAGCGGCCGCGTGACCACCTCGTCCCAGGTGCCGCTCGCCACCCTCGGCCTCGGCGGCATCGACATGCGCGGCGGAGGCAGCCCCGTCTCGCTCGCCGGCGTGCCCGCCACCCTGACCTCGCAGGGCGCCGCCGCCTTCGCCGGCTACTACCCGGCCGGCACCCCCCTCGACCCCGTCAGCCTGACCGTCGACGTCGAGGCGCCGCGGCAGGCGCCGCCGACCACGGCACCCACCACCGCGCCGCCCGCCACCAAGCCTTCCGCGAGCGCCTCCGCGACCCCCTCGGCCACCACGAGCGCCCCCGCCGGAAGCCTCCGCGACGCGGCGGTCGACTGGGGGGTGCGCCGCACCTTCCGCGAGTACGTCACCGGCGCCATCTCCCAGGGCGAGTGGACGCTCGCCGACGGCGCCCAGGACGGCGGCGCGCTCTTCCGCTTCACCGGCGGCAAGGGCACGTACGACCCGAGGAAGGGCACCCTCGACGCCGCCTTCGCGGGCAGCGTCCGCTTCACCGGCGCCCACCTCGACCTCACTCTCGGCAAGGTCACCGTGAAGGTCACCGGCGGCACCGGAACCCTCAGCGCCGACGTCACGAGCACCGGGAAGACCGACAAGGCCGTCCCCCTCGTCACCTTCGCCGCCCGTGACCTCACCCCGAAGAACGGCCTCGCCGCCGTCACCGAGGCCCCCGCCACCCTCACCGAGGGCGGCGCCAAGGCCTTCGGCGGGATGTACAGGGCCGGGACCGCGATGGACCCGGTGTCCCTCGCCGTCACCGTCGACGCCAAGGCGAAGCTGCCCGCGCTCCCGGACCTCGGCAGCGAGGCCACCCGGTCCGCCGCCCCGTCGAAGCCGGCCACCCCCGCCGCCTCCGCCGCCGCGGCCCCCGCACCCGCCGCCGAGTCCTCCTCGTCCTCCACGGGCACGTACCTCGCGATTGGCGCGGGCGTGCTGCTCGCCGCCGCGCTCGCCGTCTTCGCCGCCGTACGCCGTCGTCGTACCGGCGGCACCCCCTCGGCCTGACCCTCCAGGGTCGGACCCCCCACGCCACATCTCCCGCGCACCCCCCTTGCGCCCCGCGTCCCACCTAGGAGAACCCCGTCATGGCCATCCCCTTGCGCCGATCCGTCACCCTGGCCGCCGCCGTCGCCACGGCCGCCGCCCTGGGCACGGGCGCCGTCGTCCTCGCCCTGCCCGCGGCGGCCGAGGGCGCGCCGCCGGTGACGCTCGTCGACGGCACCCTGGACTGGGGCATCAAGCAGTCCTTCCGCTCGTACCTCGCGATGCCCTTCGCCCACGGGAAGATCACCGTCGGGGGCGGCGCCACACAGGCCGCGAGCAACGGCGTCTTCACCTTCGTCGACGGCACCGGTACGTACGACATGGGCACCCACGGCACCGCCACCGGCTTCAAGGGCAGCGTCCACTTCGAGGCCCACGAGGGCGCCCTCGACATCCTGATCTCGGACGTCAAGCTGTCGACGAAGGGCTCGGCGCCGACCGGCGAGATCACCGCCGACGTCGTCACCAAGGAGAAGGACGGCTCCGTCAGCACCCGCGACGACATCGCCTTCGCCGCGCTCGACATGACGGGCATCCGGCCGGGTCAGGGCGCCGGCGGCGCGATGGTGTTCAAGGACATACCGGCGAAGCTGACGAAGGACGGCGCGGCGGCGTTCGCCGGCTTCTACAAGGAGGGTGACGCGCTCGACGCGGCCACGCTCACGGTGAAGGCGGGCGGCCGCCCGACGACCCCGCCGCCGACGGTGCCTCCGACCACGGAGCCCCCGACCACGGCGCCGCCGACGACGGAGCCGCCGACGACGGAGCCGCCGACGACGGAGCCGCCGACGACCGAGCCTCCGACGACGGAGCCTCCGACGACGGAGCCTCCGACGACGGAGCCTCCGACCACGGAGCCTCCGACGACGGAGCCTCCGACCACGGCGCCCCCGACGACGGAGCCGCCCACGACGGAGCCTCCGACCACGGCCCCGCCGACCACCGAGCCTCCGACCACGGCCCCGCCGACCACCGAGCCTCCGACCACGGCCCCGCCGACCACCGAGCC